>JAUVKW010000158.1 GCA_030596025.1 Bacteroidota bacterium
CTTATATATATATGATCAATTTAAGCATTACGAGTTTTTTTGTGGTAGCCCTTTCATGCATACGAGCTAAGCCAAAAAGAACCACCTCCCCCTGGCTAATTTATGCCATACGTTCACTAATATGCAATAAGGAAAAGTAAAAGATTTACTTTTTCAAAGTGATTAATTCATTCGCCAGCGTACTCCTCCTTGAAAATAAGGAGGAGAATTTAAGATTCTATTAAACCTTAAAATATAACGCAAAATTCCCCTCCTTTTTCTTCAAGGAGGGGTGGCCCGAGGTACCTCGAGGGTCGGGGTGGTTGAAAATATGCTGTTGACAAACAAATAATTATTTATTATTAGTCAGCTTTAAGTTAACTTTGAATTAGATTTATGCTATGATAAACATTAACCAGGAACTTGAGCAATACATCACAGATCACACGAGTCCCGAAGGAGAAATTCTTGAAGATCTTCGGAGGAAAACCTACCTGAAAACACCTTATCCAAATATGATTTCGGGGCCTTTGCAGGGGAAGTTCCTGGAAATGATTAGCAAAATGCTCAAGCCTGAACGTATTCTTGAAATAGGTACTTTTACCGGATATTCTGCAATTTGTCTTGCTTCAGGCCTTGCCGGGGGAGGTAAACTGGACACTATTGATTCTAATGATGAGACTTATGAAATGGCTACGGAATATTTTAAGAGAGCAGGAATGGAAAGCAGAATACATCAAATAAAGGGAGATGCTTTAGAAATCATGAAAGACCTGGACAGGCATTATGATCTGATATTTATTGATGGAGAAAAGCGGGAATATACTGCTTACTACAAGCTTGCAATTGAACTCCTGAAAAAGGGAGGAATTATCCTTGCTGATAATGTGCTTTGGGGAGGAAAGGTTGTGGATAATAATAAAAAGAATGATCCGTCTACAGCAGGAATACTGGCTTTTAACAAGCTTGTTGTTGAGGATAACCGGGTGGAACTGGTTATGCTTCCGGTCAGAGATGGATTATCTCTTATAAGGAAGATTTGATTCGATTGATTGAAATTACTTTTTCTATAAATTGATTATAGCTTTACTATGAAAAGTTGATGTGACTGAAGTAGTTGAGGAGGTTTAGATAGTTGAGAAAGTTTAGAAGATTTGGCTTTAGTGAAACATCACTATAAATAGGTTTCAGAAATCGAAACAATTCTCTTTAACCTAAACAATCTAAACAGTCTAAACTTACTAAACTGTAGATCTATGGCTCTGATGCAACAGAATGAGAAATAATGTATTGTGAAGTTGTAAGAATTTTATAAACCTAAGTCTTTCTTTAGTCTTTCTTTGTCATTTCGTCCATTTCACCTACAATTTCCTTCAGCCTGATAGAATTAATTTCCTTGGAAACGGTTGTCAGATTCATCATGATGGTCTTGTATTCAGGGTACTTGCTGTACTTCTGGCGCATTGTATACATGATGGTCATTACCGACTTCTGAAGATTTTCACTTGTTTCAAGATTTTTCTGGGTATTGTCAGTCATTTTTTGCGTTTTTTTAGAATATTGTAATTCAAATTTAAATAATTTTCTGTCATCAGCGAAAATTAGACAGATTTTGTTTTACTATGACCTACTTTAGTTATGGTATAGTTTTTGTCCTTTTCTTTAAAAACATTCAATTATACAATCATGAAGAAATTGAATTCAATTCTATTTTTATTTTTATTCTTTTCCGGAATATGTTCAGCATATTCCTTGAATGGTGCTGAAACTGGCGAATCAAACAATACAGGCGAACAACTTGTGCCTGAAAAGATACAGAATGACAGTATTGAACCTTTCCTGGTTGAAACTCAATCTTCAATCAGGTTATTCAGCGATATGGATAATTTTAGTTCGGTGGTTTTGTACATTCCTGAAAACGAGGTGGTAGAGGTCTTTGAGGAGGTGGGGGAATATTATGCAGCCCTTTACGACGGGAACAAGGGATATATTTTAACTGCAAAGGTAAATCCTCTGAATTTTTCCCTGCAAGCAGAAGAAGATAGCCAGGAAGATTCTTCCCAGGGAAAAAAGAATTCCCAAAACCGTTTGAATTATCTCAATAGTAAATATGATTCCAGCACAGCCGGAGCTATTTATTCACATCGTGTGTGGATAGGTATGACAACTACAATGGCCAGAGATAGCTGGGGGAATCCATTAAAGATGGACCGGTATTTAGCATCTGAGCCCAAACTTGAAGAATGGACATATAGCAAATATGTGCTTTTTTTTGAAGGTGGGAAATTAGCAGGTTGGGAGTGGAGGTGATAGAGAGAAAAGATTAAAGATTAAAGGAAAAAGATAAAAGTGAAGAAAAAAGGAGGCACAGGGCGCAGAGGAAGAAGAGGTGAGCGATGAGAGGTGAGAAAGACAAGAGAGACGGGGAGAAAGAGAAGAAGTGGTGAGAGAAGAGGGAAAAATGGAATGTTCACAGCTTTTCAGAGGTGGCCCTTTGGGTGCGAAGTAACAATGGAATAATGGAAGAAATTACAAATCTCAAATCCAAATAAATTTCAAACCACAAACTACAAAAATCAAATAAGAGAAGAAAGCCACTAATGCACGGATGTAAGACGAATACACGAATTGAAGAGTGGAATAATAAAAAAATAAAGTATGTCTTTTGTGCCAGATGAACTTATAATACGAAACAGGAATATTGTGTCAGAAGGTAAATTTTTCCAGTCCGGAATCTTCTATTTTTTTAGTCAGCACTTGTGCGTTAATAGCATCAAGTGGGAGCAGCGGTTTTCTAACTGGTCCGCCATATAATCCCAATTTATCCATTGCCAGCTTCAATGCAGGAACACCAAATTGACGAGTGACCATTGTATTTAATTCGATGATTTTGAGTTGTATGGATTGAGCATCTGAAAACTGGCCTTTCCTGAAATGCTTGTACAAATTTATGGCCTGCTGAGGTGCAATATTGGCATAAGCTAAAATCCCTCCTGCGGCACCAATACTTAAGGCAGGAAGCAATAAACCGGCTGATCCTGAAAATACACTGAAATCCGGGCCAACTGATTTTAATATTTCTCCAAGTTTTACCAGATTACCTCCAGAATCTTTCAAGCCAACTATGTTGGGATGATCTGCCAATTCAATGATAAGTTGAGCCTCCAGGTCTATTCCTGTGCTGGCTGGCATATTATATATCAATACGGGTATGGGAGAATCCTCTGCAACAGCCCTGAAGTGATTACTTAAGGCCTGTCTGGTCATGCTTCCCTTATAATAAAATGGATTCAATACAAGAGCGGCATCTGCTCCGGCTTCTGCAGCTTTACTGGTAAGCCATATTGTCTTCCGGGTGGATTGACATCCTGTTCCGGCCAACATGATTTTTTCTTTAGGAATAACTTCCCGTCCAGCCCTTAGGACTTCTAATTTTTCCTCATCTGACAGCATTACAAATTCACCATTTGAACCAAGCAGGAGGTATCCGCTAAGATCATACTTGCTAAAAAATTTAATGTTTGCCTGTAGTTTTTCAGGAGCAAGCTTCCCTTTTGAGTCAAAGGGAGTTGTTAGGGGAGGGATAATGCCTTTAAAAATCATGTTTGTCAGTTTGTTGATAGAACAATTGAACCAAAGGTATAAATTAGCAGTTTGTTTTCCAATCTACCATTGAAAAAGATAATTGCCACTGTGAAAAGGAAAAATCAATATGAGTTTGGTAATTTCCGGCTTGTTGTGAAGTGCGTTAAGGCGCACTATATCTGACAAATAGCTTGACACCTTTGCTTCATTTAACTACGTAGTATACTGGCTCTGTTATGATATGCATTGCTTACTTTATTACGGAATAATAGCTTATATTATTACCAACCACCTCCCCCCATTCTGAAGCCTTCGCTCATAACCCAGCCCTATCAGAATGTGGTACTCCTCCTTGAAAAGGAGGAGAATTTATACAAAGATTAAAAGATAGTCTTAAAATTCCCCTCCTGGCCAGGAGGGGTGGCTCGAGTACCCGAGAGACGGGGTGGTTGGAATAGCATAGAAGAGCTATAGTACTTTACTTCTTTTTCTCCCTGTTTTCTAAACGGTCTTCATCCTGTTCTTTACTTTCCCTGATCATATCCTCTACATTATCCATTTGTGGAGACTCCTGAATTGCCTTCCAGTCAAATTTCTCATCAAAGGGATCAAGTGCTTTTTGAGGCTTGAAGATCCTGCTATCAACCTCAATGGCCTGGTAGGGCTCGTAGTCAGGGGTAGTTGAAAAAAAGTCAGACAGATCAGTGGCACCGGCATCATATTGATTCAGGTAAGGCAGGCCTAAAATGTTCCAGAATGTTTTAAACAAACTACCAAAGCTATAATGAATATGACTAACATAATCTCTTTTTACCCATGGAGAAATAAGCATAAGGATGCTACGATGAGCATCGATATGATCTACCCCGTTTTGTGCGTCATCTTCTGTAATCAAAATCAACATATTCTTCCAATATGGAGTTCGTGACAGGTATTCTACAATCCGGCCCACAGCCAGATCATTATCTGCCATATCACTTTCCCGGAAAGGGTATCCGGCATCCGGCCTGTCACCTGCGCCGTGATCATTTGGAATAATCACTGTAATAAATTCCGGCATTGTATCCTTTCCGCTAATCCATTTCTCATCAAATTCCTTAATAAACTGATCAATCCTGAATTGATCAGGAATAGCCATATTATAAGTTGGGTACATTTTGGAACTGCGTACAAAAAGAGGTTGTGGCATTGGGTAGTTAATATAATGATGAACGGCAGTGTATTTATATTCAGCTTTATAAATTGCAGGTTCAAACATTATGCTAAAACCAAAATTATAGAAGTTCACCCCATGACGTTCTAAATGATCCCACATGGAACCTGCTTCATTATAATCTTCCGGGTAAATTGCTCCTGCTGCTCCATTCATTGCATAGACACCCGGAGCATTTGAGTTTTCCCTAAAGTTCCGGTTCCCGCCATAACTTGCAGAGGTAGATGTTTCGCACCATTCATTGGGGTAGGTGTTTACCAACCAGCGGTGACCATCGGCAGAAACATCGGAATCTACATAGAAATTGTCTGAAATTGCAAACTGACTGGCAATGGACAAATGATTAGGCATGACGGTGGCATTTGAAACAGAATCAGTCTTTTTTCTGTTTGAAAAACTTGCACGCATCCCATATCGTGCAATAGTCGAGTCGCCATTTCCGGCTTCAATCTGTCCGAAAACTTCATCATAGGTTCTGTTTTCTTTCGAAATAAACACAATATGTCTTATTGGACTTTCTTTTTCTCCGGGGAATAATGGAATTGGATTTTTAGCTCTGTCTTTAAAAATCTGGTCATCGACTCTGGTAAATTGAAAGTTATTTGAAATTACCTGTTTTGTCATCTCACGGAGCTGTTTGTCATTTGGTATATCCACAAGCTGTATGGTTCCTCTCATAAGAGAACCAATGTAACTTCCTTCAGGTCCTTGATTAAATGTTTCTCCTCCATTGGGCCCGCTGCCAAAACCTTTGGCATTGGCAATAGTTAGCTTCTTCCCATCCTTGCTTACTTCAACTTTTGAAGGGAACCAAGCTGTTGGAATATGCCCAATGACTTTTAGATCTGAAACATTGATTACAGCAACTGCATTTATTCCCGATTCTGCAACATACAATCGCTTTTGGTCGGGACTTAGTGCCAGACCAAAAGGAATTACTCCCCGAAATTGTCTTACCCGATCATCCGGTTTGAGATAAATTGTATTAACCACTGTATCTTGTTCGATAGAAATAACTGATATGTTATCATTATTTCCATTGCTGACAAATACATACTTGCCGGTAGCAACCATCGAGTTAGGACTGGAGCCTCCTACAGCCGGGATGCCTTCAACTAATGCACCTGCCAGGTGTCCGGTTTTAATTTTGGCAACTACCTCAGGATTTGCAGGATCTTCAAGATTTACAGCAAATACAGAAAAGGCTTCGATTGCGTTTAGATCACCAAGGCCGGGAATGTAAAGGGTGTCATTTTCTATTCCCTCTATCATCTCTTCTGAACCATAGGCAAAAGCAGGATAATCAATTGGTTTAATCTGTGCTTCATCCCCTGGTCCATCCTTGATCAGGGCATACTCAAACATCCCAACGTTAGCCACATATACCTTTTTCTCATCTGGTGAAAGACAAATTCCAAATGGATATCGCCCTACGGGGATTGAATGTTTAAGAGTCATGGTTTCTGTATCTATTATCACCATTCTGAATCCAATCTGATCAACGGCATAGAGCGTTTTTCCATCTTTGGAAAGCTTCAGGTCGCCTATATATCCATGGGTGTAATCAAGTTTGTCTGAAATATAGGAACAATCTATAGCTCCTTTCTTTGCTCCGGTTTGTAGATCAAAAAGGTAGATTTTATTTTCTTGTCCTCCGCCAACATAAATTGTTTGATTGTCGGGAGAAATTGCCAGTCCCATAAACACCGAGGCCAAAACACCTTTGTCTGTAGATGGGCCCGGAGGGACTTGTTGTACTTCAGGATGTTGCGATAAAATATTGCGTACAATAGTTATAGATAAAGGACTGGTCCCTGAATTAGCGGTAACTGCAGTATTCCCATCCTGACTTATAGCTAATCCGTATGGATGCGGTGCGGTTATAGAAATGCGTTACAGCAGGCGATTCAGAATTTTTGCCGGCATCGTGATATTTGTTTCAGGAACGATTAATTTTGGTATTTTCCCGGCAGTGGGTGCACGATTCTTTAAATATTTCTGTGGATTGCCGGATTACAATGTTTTAATTTTTAATAGCTTTACTATCGATCTGACTTTTGCGGCAATTATATTTATTATATTATCATTTTCATTACTTTTCACCTTTCTTGGCGGTCAGATCGCGGTCATGGTCACGGATTTTATCCAGGGTACTTTTGCGAATATTGTCCTCTGCATTATCATTGGTTTCATTTTTGTAAAATTC
>JAUVKW010000218.1 GCA_030596025.1 Bacteroidota bacterium
TTCAGGTAGAGAAGCATAAGTATCAATCAGGTAGAGCAATGCTTCTTTATTGTCAGGAAGTAAACTAAATACATCTTTAAAGCCTTTGCATGCCTTCTCAACATACTTTTGAGCATTTTCTTCCGAATCTTCCGAAACATAAGCTTTCAGGCAGTAACTATTTGCCTGCAAAAACAAATATTTGGCAGTATTTGGATCATACTTTACAGCTTTCGTGCTTGACTGCAAAATGTCATCTATAGTAAATTTGCCTTCACCTCTTATGGCATGACTTTGTAATCTGGCAAGTTCATACCATGCAAGAGAGCAAGTTGAATCTTTTAGGAGAACCTGATCAAGAATACTCTTTCCCTCATCGAGTTTTCCATTTATTCTCAATTGATATGCCTTCATGACCATTTCTTCAGAGCTTTGCCCCTTAATAATATAGGGAGCAAAAAATAAACACAGACCAAATAATATTGATACCTTCAGGAAATAGGATCCGGAAAGATTTTTTAGTTGATCTATTTTGTGAGAATCAAGTTTTTTCATAATTTTCTTTTTTAAACGGATTTCAAAAAATCTAATTTGAGATAAACATAGTTTTGATGATCCGTTTTTTTTTGAAAAACACCTGTAACTGAATTGTAAATTACTTTACAATTGTTTTTCAAGCTGTTTGGCAGACTATAATCTATATTTGTGAAAGATAGAGATATTCAATATCTGGATAAATTAAAGGAGGAGATTGTTGCAACAATGAAACAATCTTATCCGGGTATTGATTCAGATGTTTCTGCCTGGAAGGGTCAGGATATTGTTAATTTCCAGGAAGATCTTCTGGATAAGGTTAGTGAACATATTAGCGAAAAATGGTTTTATACCCATATGAAATCTGAAAACGATTCAGTTCCCAGGGT
Source organism: Bacteroidota bacterium (assembly GCA_030596025.1). Taxonomy (GTDB): domain Bacteria; phylum Bacteroidota; class Bacteroidia; order Bacteroidales; family VadinHA17; genus JAYEGO01. The sequence continues at coordinate 903 of JAUVKW010000218.1, forward strand.
GGATGTTCTGAATTTCTTAAGCAGGTATGTGGGATGTAAAGACTGGAATGATTTTAAGTACAGGAACAAAGATCATTTTCCCGAACTTGTTGAGGGAGTAACATCAGGAAGATTAAAACAATGGCATAAAATATCCGGATTATTACTCTTACTTATTTTGGCAATAGTTCTGGTTAAAACTCTTGGGAACAGGTCATATAATTTTTCATTTGCTGATGCTTATACCAAAAGGCGAATTAGAGATACTTTAACAGAGATTATTATTTTGAAGGAAAATGAATCTCCCCTATATATGAAGATTGAACCATATGGAGATTTTCTACTGAAGACAAAAATGAAGAATGTGAAGTTTATTGTGAAAGCTCCATATTATAAGCCTGATACAATAACAAGGATACTGGATAAGATCGATGTTTCTGAAAAGATTTATCTCTATCCGAATGATTTTGCTATGATGATAAATTATTTTTCTTCTACAAATGTTAAAGATTGGAAAAGAAGAAGGTCTAATTTGGACAGGATGATATCAGATAGTGCATATATATATCAGGTATTTGATGTAGGGCAGGCAGGCATGGAACTTTATAATAAGAATGAGTTTATTGATAAACTTACAATGCCGGTAAATAGTTTAAAAAATATAGAGATAATGGAAACTGTTTATTCAGGAAAAAAAATATCTGTATTAAGATTCAGACAGAAAAGTGAGGAGTAGATGAGAATAAAACCTATACATATATTGTTGTTAATGCTGGGTCTCTTAATCCTGGGATCTCCAACCTGTAGTGAGCCTGACCCATGGGCAAATGCCTATATTCAGGAAGATGAGCAGCTGGTTGTTGATTACAATGAAGTGGATAGGATTAGAATGGATATGGTTCAGTCTTTTGAAAAAGAGTTTGAAATTGAAAAGCTGGATAAAACTAAATTGAATGCCTTTGAAGAGCGTGCAATAGAAAAAATTCAGGACTTCGGAGAGTATGTAATGATTTATTCAAAAAGGGATTATGATACTGCCTTCAGGAACCAGGCAGGGAAAATGATCTTTGATCTGTTTATTGACAGTAATGTAGAAATCAATATTGATTTAAGTAATGGAAGGTCAGAGGATATAGCATTAATTGGGTTTTTGGAACTGCTTGATAGCTGTGATTATAATGAATTAGTTGTTTCAAGCCATGATTTTGTCCTTGATTCCCCACTGCAATCTTCAGGGGATAGTTTTTATAAGGGAGTAGTGAGCTATTCAAATAGAATAGTTGGGCTTAGATCCGGTGATTCACTATTGATTCATTCTGCTTCAAACAAGGTTGAAATAATTGTTAGGAAAGTAAATAAGAAATTTGGTGATCGTTCAAACCTGATATGGAAGGTTTTCCTTGGGAAGATCTACTAAAACCTGTCAGGGTCCGACCATAGGGAGGTCCTGACAGAGTTGGAATTTTATCGTGATTCCAATATTTTCTTCATTGCATAACCGGTAATAAAACTAAATAACACTCCCGCCAGGATAATCATTCCAAATAAAATCAAAGCACCACCCTCCTGGTCATGAATAGAACCAAGCGTTAGTAAAAATGCCAGCCCCCAGGCTGCAGAAATTGCAAAAATCCAGGCTTTGGCATTAATGTGTTCCTTTTCCAGGATACTGGCTTGTATAATTCCTGTTATAGATCCACCAATTGCATATATCATCAGGCTGATGAACAAAAACTGGGCACTAGAACTCATATCCCGGTCAGAACCAAGTATCCAAAGTGAAAAACCGGCAACAAACTCGCTAATAAACAAGCCGGTTGCACCTGCCAGAATCCAGGAAGAAGGTAGTTTTATTTCGTTTTTCAGTATCTTCCTTTGAATAAAAGCAATTGATGCCCCTGCTCCGGCCCCCATGACACTAAAACTTATAATAGATTCCAATGCCCCATCTAAAAAACCTTGAAAATAACCACTTATAATAAACCCTATTATAGCACTGAACATCAATCCGAAAATATAAACCAGGGTGCTTTGTATCATCCACTTCCTCCAGAATTGCTTGTTACTTAAACTTTTCATAATATTTCTGACTCATTAAGCAGGTTATATTTTGATTCAAAGTAATGAAGATACTAGTAAATTCGCGAATTCGTCTTTTATTCGTGAATTCGTGGCTTCTTTTTGTCGCTTATGTACAGATTACAGATAAACAGAATAAATAAGTTTTAATGTATTGAATCCCCTTCTGGCTTTTTCTTTTTTCTGTCAAACAGCTTGCGTAAACCATGCCTGATTCCTTCTTTTTTTCTTTCTGATTTTTTTTCTTCCCTCTTGAGCTTCCTGTCTTCCCTTTTAATATCCCTAATAGAATCAGCTTTCGCATCCCGCATAAAAAGCTTTTCAATAAAATTAAGCCTGGGATTTTTCATGGAGAAATCAGGGCAATCAAACTCTTTTACAAGATGGGCAGGAAGCAAGGGGAATGTCCCTGATGTAAGAACCTTATGTTGAGAATTATTCTCAAGATTTTGCATGAACCTGGCAAATACGGGCAGTGCAGTATGTGCTCCCTGTCCCAACCTGGTGTTCCTGAAATGCACAGAAGGATTTTCTGCACCCACCCAGCAGCCAGCTACAATATTTGGAGAAAATCCAATGAACCAGCCATCAGCATTATTCTGTGTGGTTCCTGTTTTCCCGCCAAGTTCAGTTTTTAGGTGGTAGACACTATGCAAAGAACGTGCTGTTCCAGAATCAACGACTTCTTTCAGCATATGAATCATGGTGAGAGAAGTTTCATTGCTGAATACCGCTTTGCCAGGCGGGGAAGGTTTGTGGACAAATAACACATTGCCATCTTTGTCTTCAATTCTGGTAATGCCAACAGACCTGACCGCTTGTCCCTGGTTTATGAAACTGCTATAAGCAAACACCATTTCCTTCAGGGAAATATCAGCTGCT
>JAUVKW010000183.1 GCA_030596025.1 Bacteroidota bacterium
AAAAAAGAAATTGCTGAAAACAAATAAGTTCTTTGGATGCGAAATAAAGCAATTTTTTACGTAGAATATAGGCATTGATTTACTCAGGTGTAAGGAATTACTCTCCAAAACTTGCCCCAAATGCCCCAATATCTGCCCCACAACAAAAAAGACCCCCCGTCAATAGGGAGGTCTGTAAGGCATTGAGGTCGGTAGCGGATTCGAACCGCTGTAACTGGTTTTGCAGACCAGCGCCTAGCCACTCGGCAAACCGACCCTGTAAAAGGACTGCAAAGATATGAAAAAATTGTAAAATTTTGTCCTTACTATTTATATAAAGGGATTGAGATTGGAATGATGTCCCGAAAATCTTTCCCGCTTTACGGGATTAGATTTTACTTCGCTCACACAGGCCAACCCAGAGCCCGGTCGTGAGGCTTCCAGCAAGCTGGAAGGTTCGAGGATCCTCGAAAAATTACAAAAATCAAAGATTTTTTATTTTTCGGGAGAATGGTGAAAGAATGGAAAAAAGACTAAACCAGGGGACAAATAATCGCAAAATTTTGGTGTTGATTCCTATACTCCCGGACTTTTAGATATCAATCCTGGTTATTGGATTTTCGTTCCTGGATCTTGATTCTTTCCTAAACCCCTAAACCAACTAAACTATCTCAACTCTTGTTGTTCATGATTTTAATATTCAGGCAGTAGTATGATTGTGAACTTACTCTTAATTTACAATCCACCCCAGGCCATCTCCATAACTGCCTTCTTCCACTTCAGCTTTAATTTTCATCATTATATGGTATGGCCTTTCACGAATGAATAAATTATAAAGCCCGGCAGGGATATGTCCTCCGGGATCATTCAGGTAGATATGAATTACTTCAATATTTCCACCTTCTAAAGGTCTTAAAATCCACTTACCCTGACTTAATATCAGTCGTAAATAATTTTTTTCTTCCCGAACGTATTCTGGGATGGACGTAATTTGTATAGTAACAATCCCGCTTGAGGGGTCTTGCTCTGTTCTTATTTCCTGAACAATATCCCTATCTTCAACAGGAAAGGGAGAGTCGATTTTTAGATGATAGATATACTCACCCTGGTTGGTGATATTTATTATTTCAACCGACTCGCAGGATTCAAACCACCGGGAACGGTTTTCTACATCCAGAATAATTGCAGATATTACGGATAAACTGGAATGAAAAACCGCAACTGCCTTTAATTCTTTTATTTTGGAAATTTCATTTGTCCTGCTGAACACAATAATTCCGTCTTTTTCTTTTTCTTTTTTCCATTCATTACCAACCGGAACACTGGTAAATGCAGTCAATAAAAAAGAAAAAAATAAAATGAAAGCAGAAATTCTCATAGATTATTAAATAATGCCTCTTAAATATTTTAATATGCTTTGCGGCCAATTTAGCTACATTGCTGTCATATAGCCACATAGAGACGCGCCTGGATGCTCCAGGTGCTATTTTAAGAACGGCTATTAAAGATAGAAATGTATTTTAATATGTAAAATAAGGCACAAATTATTTTGTGGTTCTGTTGATTACTTATATTTTGCGCCAACTTTAACCAAAACTATGATTTTATGAAAAGATTAACCACAGCCCTGATAGCAATAATGCTACTGGCTCCTTTTGCATTTTCAGGGGGTATTGTTACAAATACCAATCAGAGTGCAGCCTGGGCACGATATTTTTCGAGGTATTCAACTCTAGAGATTGATGCCGTTTATTTCAACCCTGCCGGGTTGACAAAAATGAATGACGGTTTTCATTTTTCTCTGAATAATCAAAGTATTTTCCAGACTTGGACTATTAAAAATGATTATGATCTGCTTAACACTGATGAATTTATTGGGAAAGTAAAAGCTCCGCTCTTTCCAAGTATCTATGGATCTTATAAAATCGGCAAGTTTGCCATTTCCATTGGCGTTAATCCGGTTGGAGGTGGTGGAAGTTCCGAATTTGAAGATGGCGTACCTTCTGTGGAATTAGGAATTGCTTCCTTACCTGCTATGATGGCTGCTTTGGGTGCTACCGGTGCTTATTCATATAATTCTTCATTGAAGGGCAGTTCAGTCTATTTAGGCTTTCAGGCTGGTCTGACTTATGAAATTAATGATATGATTTCGGTTTTTGGTGGTGGACGGTATGTTATGGTTAATAATGAATATGAAGGTTCTATTAATGATATATCTCTTGCAACAGCTACCAGTCCTTTAACAAATGCTTCTGTTACTACTAATGCAGATTTGTATCAAGGTGGTACTGATGGAATGCAAGCCATAATGGATGCTCAACCTGCTACTGCAACTTTAACTTTTGCCGAATTAGAAGGTTTAGGTATTATTAATGCACCCACGAGAACCGCCCTGGAAGGAGGCCTTCTGGCATTAGGAGTTCCACAGCCACAAATTGATGTTATGGAATTGCAACAATCTCATGGTGTTTATGATGTTACCGCTACAACCCTGTACACAGCAGCCGGAGCCCTTGCAGATCAAAAACTGGACGCTAAACAAACAGGTTCAGGATTTACTCCAATAATCGGTGTTAACTTTTCTTTTATGGAAGGCAAACTAAATGTTGGACTTAAATATGAATTCATAACAAAGCTGGAATTAACAAATGACACCAAGCACGATATAGTAACTGATACTGAAGGTAACACAATGTTTCCTGATGGTGCGAAAGTTAATGCTGATATACCGGCCCTTCTTTCAGGGGGTGTAACTTACCGGTTATCAGATGCTCTTCAGTTATCCGGGGGTTTTGAATACCATTTTGATAAGAATGTGAATTGGGATGGAAGAGAGGAATTTCTTGATAATAATTTTGTCAGTGTGAACTTCTCTGCACAGTATGATATTTCTGAAAAGTTCCTGCTTAGTGGTAGCTATTCATATGGAAAAACAGGTGTTACAGATGATTATCATTCAGACCTGAGCCATTCTTTGTCTTCCTCATCCATCGGATTTGGTGGTGCATGGAATATAAATGAAAAAATTCAGCTGAATCTAGGTTATATGATGGTTTTATACCAGGATGATGATGTTGTAAGTGTGGATTATACTACAAACTATGATAGAGAAACAAAAATATTTGCTGCTGGTATAAATTTCAGCTTTTAATAAACCCTGACTATTATATAATTTCAAGGGCTGTCCGTAAGGGCGGCCCTTTTTAGTGAAACTCAAATTTCATAAGTGTAATAAACCAGATCGAAGTGGAGCTCAACAAAGTTTTTTGAAATTTGTAAGTTTGTTTTAAGATCATGAAACTACATTGGGTATAAAAATACGAACGTTCATTGCGGTCCGGTATAGCTATTTGCCTTTATTAAACCTTGTTATCGGACCGCGGATTTGTGTTACGAACCTAACCCCGGGTGGCACTCACTGAAGCTGTTATTTCCCAGGAAACCTAAAGTAAATAAACTTAACCGATGGCAGTATTATAGCTACATCGAATAGTGGGCTTACCCGGGGCTATTAATATTCAAGCCCTACAGGCTTGTTACAGTATTATTAATCTTTAGCACCAGGGGTCGAAGACCCTGACATTTATCGTCAGGGTGCGCTATGCCTGCCTGCTGACAGGAAATATAATAAGGAGCTGTCTCAAAAGGCATAAAATTTTTGGGTAAGGAAAAATATTCTGTAATAATGTCATTTCTCTTTTATGATGTTTCAGGACAGGATACTACATCGAAACAAATTGAAACTCCATATCCACAAGATCCTGCATCTCTTCTCCTGCTTCGCGCATATCATCATCTTCCTCATCAAAGTACCAGTGAATCTCTAAAGGGATCCCACTTTTATGAATTATATTCAATTCCTCGAATATATCATACATAAACTTGGCTGATGAGGAGTTAAAATATTCCATTTTAACCTTAAAAATAAGTGATTTCTCTTTTGAATACCTGGTATACTTACCTTGTGCTATCTCTTCACCGAATTCTTTGAGCCATTCTATCATTGGGTAAAACAAATCCCTGACATCTTCAGGTCTGGAAGAACCAGACATTTCAAAATTATTATTATCAGCATCAAAGATAACTCCCGGGATCAGCTCGGATGATTTAAGAATATATGGCTTCATATTTGAATTTAGGTATACTAATGACCTACAATATACAAAGGCTTTATGGAATTTCAAATCCTTTAAATCCTGAACCTGTAAGATAGTTTTATAAGAAACACATTGTGAGGATGAATCTTGAACATGTTTCTTAAGTCTTCATTAAGAACAAACCTGCCATCTCCTTCTACTCCATTACGACTTTGTGACCATACTACATAGAGAGTAGACCCGGGTGTATATTCCCATCGAATTACCAGGTTTGAAAGGAATTCCTTGAAATTGAAATCCTGATTAGAGAAACTATAATCATAATTAGTATCACTAACTCCACCTGATTCATTTACCAGGTATGCATCAAAATTTGCGTCATAATAAATTTCTTCGCCTACTCCTTCAACAAATGTGTGAAACCTGTCTGTATAAACCTCAGCCCTGGAATCTGTAATTTTCTTATAATCTTTATATTCGGCACTTGCAATGAATGGTTGCCCCCAGTATTGGATAGAAAGGTCAGGCGTGAGGTTTAAATTTATCCTGAAATCCAGGCTGGCAACTTTCTGATCTATGTATCCAAAAATATATCTGGCCTCGTTTGCACTTACTTCTTCAGAAATATACTGGAGTTCATTTTTACTCCGCATAATACCTGGCTCTACTGAAAACTGAAGTGTGTTGGTAGGTCTATAGCTTACATCAAAGGAATAACTTTGTGATTTACCGGAATTGCTAAACCTCCAGTTGTGGCTTGCGCTGATCCCAAATATCAGCTTCTTGCGGTCGTCAGTGCCTACATAGAAATAGTTGTTTATATTTCCTTCTGTCAAAAACATTGGGCCACCCCTTAACATGGATTTTGACAGGTTTCTCCCTGAAGCATTTAAACCGGTTCCAAAAGACCAGTAATTGGTAAATTGGGTATTAAAGTTAAGATTTCCTCCGGTCATCAGGTTGGTACCCCCAAAATCCCAGGCGTGCCATTGAGCAAGATTCAGGCTGAACCTTCTGAATACACTGAAAGGATTAAGTGCACGAAATCCAACATACGCAACCTGGATAATTTCATCGGTACTTCTTATAAAGCCAATATCATTTACTTCAAGACCGGGAGATTTCCATGTTCCCATCAATCCAAAATTAAAACGTCCGCCTCCCTGTTTCCCAATTCCAATCCGCCCCCCCCAACCTGAAAGAGAAGTTAAGGATGAATCGACCTCAATATGGTCAGCATCCGGTCTTTGAAAATATCGTGCTGATGATTGCTGCGTTCTGAGTAAGGCTTCTTCACTGCCCTTTACCTGGCTGAATAAGTTATTGAAGGTGAAAAAATAATTTTTATCTTTCCATGTATGTGTGAAATCTACACCTCCGGTAACTGCAGAAGCATGAAGAAATTCCAGGCTTGATTCTTCAATAAAACGATTTGTTGAGGTTGCCATTGCACCAAGAGTGGTGACTCCCTTATTGAAATCCTGCTGAATTCTTCCAACAAAATAATTTGTTAGTGGTTCAATAGTTTCAAAACGACGGTCTCCCTCAAAATCTATTTCTGCCTTTTCTTCAGCTGTAACACTTTCAAGCACTCCAAAAGAAAGGCCATTTTTTGTTTTCCCGGTTAGTTTGGTTGCTCCCAAAATATTAGTAAACCTTGGAGAATCATCATATTCCCCGGAATTTAAATCTGCATAGCCATGAGGCCTCCGGCCAATTCTTCGGGAATAAAAAAGATTTTCTGATCCCATATCTCCACCTCCCATTCCTGTTACTGAAAAGTCAAACAGATTTTTCCCTTCAATAAAAAAGGGCCTTTTTTCTTCGTAGAAAGTTTCAAAAGCGGTAAGGTTA
>JAUVKW010000222.1 GCA_030596025.1 Bacteroidota bacterium
AAGTGGTGAAATATATAATAAACCAGGAACAGCATCATAAAAAGAAGACATTCAGGGAGGAGTATGTTGAATTGTTAGACAGGTTTAATGTTGATTATGATCATCGTTATGTTTTAAAGGACATTCAATAATATATCGTCCCTAACGGGACTTGAATTTTATTAGGAATTCTGCTGCTACAAATATTAAGTCCCTACGGGACTAATAAACCTGTCTTTTGTCGATTGGATTGCTGATCTCACGTGTAGTTGTTAGAATATTTATCATTCCTTTTTATGGACTTTGGAGTAAGGACAGAGGGGTTCTTATTCATCTTCCTCCAGCAAATCCGGACGCAATTTCCTGGTTCTTTCGAGTGATTGTTCAAATCTCCACTTTTCTATTTCTTTGGTATTCCCGGATAGTAAAATTTCCGGCACTTTCCATCCCCTGTATTCTGCAGGACGGGTATAAACAGGAGGGGCAAGAAGATCATCCTGGAAAGAATCGCTTAAGGCAGAAGTTTCATCTGAAATTACCCCGGGAATGAGGCGGACAATTGAATCAGTAATAACTGCTGCTGCAAGTTCTCCACCCGAAAGCACATAGTCTCCAATTGAAATCTCCATGGTAATATAATGATCCCGTATTCTTTGATCAATGCCCTTATAGTGACCACATAGGATAATAACGTTTTCTAAAAGAGACAACTTATTTGCAGTACTTTGTGAGAACAATGTTCCATCGGGAGTAGTATATATTATCTCATCATAATCTCTTTCAGAGCTAAGAGATTCAATTGCCCGTGCAAGTGGTTCGATTTTCATAAGCATTCCCGCTCCTCCACCAAAGGCATAATCATCAACAGTTTTATGCTTGTCATCGGTGAAATCTCTAAGATTATGAAGCACTACCTCAACCAGGCCCTTTTCTTTGGCCCTCTTTATTATTGAATGGTCCAGAGGACTTTGGATCAATTCAGGAAGTACGGTAATTATATCTATTCTCATTTCCAGATGCTTAAATTTCAATAAGGGCTCTGCCTGCTATTGTTTCAGGGTAGGAAAATCTTTTGTGAACTTATGATTATATACTATTTTATCATGCGGAAAGAATTTTTTTAAGAGTTCATATCTCGCCATATTTTCAGGGATAGTTATATCAAGATCAAATTTCTTTCCATCAAGAAATTTTATATAGGAAGATACTTCCTGGTTAACTTCCCGGAAGTATTTTTTGAAAAAATAACTCTTTCCCCCGGATACCCTTGTGAAATTACTTTCCAATGATCTCCCTGACAAGTCATATGCATGAATTGTATTTCCGTTTTTCACAAGAGCAATTTCCAAATTCTGAAGGTCATAGTTTCTTTCTATAGCACGTTCATCGTGGTAATGTGTTTTTGAGAGTTCTACCTTCCATATTCCTTCTATGGGATCCAGATTATTTGCATATTCTAAGAAAAACTCTTCAAAGTTTTTCCTGTTTTTCTGGTCCAGGCTGTCAGGTGTAGGTTTTTCCTGCCCATTTATAATAGAAACACCATAAAAGTTAATTCCCTGCCTGTCCCTTTTATCCTCAACTATGTCAATTCTTCGAATATTTCTCTTAAGCTTAGGAAACCATACCCTGAATTCAAGATCTTCATATGCTGATCCAATTTTCTGCATTTTAGGACATACTGTTATGTTTTCAGCCATGATCATATAAGCGAGGTCACTGACCCTGGAGGGTGTGATGTAAAAAGTTTTATCCAGGCAGATCCAGGCTTCGCCATCTGGCCTGTAGTAGAAATCTATTATGGTAAATTGCTCTGTTATCTCAACCTTCTTAATAAAAATATCATCCAGGTCCTGTTTTTCAAGATCCGGGAAATAAGTTATTTGTGCTCCAATATTTAAAGGAATTAAAAGAGAGAGCAGTGATACCAGGAGGATATTATTGAGGGTTTTAAAATACACAACTTAAAGTTAAAAAAAAAACCTCTTGCCGGTAGCAAAAGGTTTTTTATTATAGCTTATCTGAATAAATCAGACTGAAGTATTTCGATTCTTAGAAATCATCACCAACCCAGGGCATGCTTTCCAATAACTGATATTTGATTATTGTTTGAATATACTCTTCAATCAAAACAAACCTGATAGCTTCCTTAGATGAAAGAGCTTTTTTTATCTGTTTGTAGTACTTAGTTTTAAGAGTAGCCATTTTCTTATTATATGTATTGGCATTCTTTAAGAAAGTATCTACTTCTTCATTTGTGATATTTTCCACCTTATCAACGTAATCCAACAGGTAATCAATCCTGAACTGATTTAATTTAGAGGCTTCAGCATCAAATTGTTTATAAATGGGCCAGAAAACATTTCCATCTTCTTCAGAAAGGCCCATTGCATCTTCAATGATGGCCATCTTGGTCAGTTTGAAATAAGATTTAATAAGTTCTGCTTCTGTATTTGAACTCTGGCTAAATGACTGGAAGCCAATAGCAAGTATAAAAGCCAATAGAATAGTTTTTTTCATGATAATAAATAGATTATAGATTTGATAAATAGTAAAAATTCATATTAAAATGCCAGGATCAGTCCCCCGGTAAAATCTCCCTGTACAATTGTTGAACTGGCAGTTGCACCACCACCTCCTGTACCAATCCAGATACCGTTAAAATAGAGTGGGACAAGCATACGAGCCTGCAGCCTGAAACCTATCCTTTCGGTAGGGAAGATTTTGAGTCCTCCTCCAAGGCCAATCGAAAATCTCCACTTGTCGCTATAATAGCCATTTCGGTCAGAAAAGATTGTAGTACCAAGTGAACCTGTTCCAAAAGGTCTTACAACTCCGTCATACATAAGTTCCTTTACAGCTCCAATATGAAAATATTGAGTAGCCACAGAAGTCTCAACATAGGGTTCGTTACCATATTCCCTTACAATAAGATCTGATACCAACCTGTTGTACATAAGTTCAGCTTTCATTCCGGTTGCAACCGGGTAAGAAATGGTAATTCCCCAGTTTTGTCCATCATCAACTTTTAAAGATCCGTTATAAAGATTAACCTTTCCACCAAGCATCCAGCCGGTATATCCGGAAATTTCAATTCCTTTTTGTGAGAATGCCTGTTGAGGAAAAACAAACAGAATTGTCAGCAGGCTGATAATAATTATTTTTTTCATAATATATTTTTATAAGTTAATTCTTGAAATGAAATCCAACGCCAAAAGCTATATAGGAATAAGAACTCGCATCCTTTGTTTTAAGGGCATAATCATAACGTGCATACACATTTAATCCGACATTGCAAGCAAAATCATAGTATAGGCCAATTTCAGGATAAAATCCAAAGTGCCATATTCTAACT
>JAUVKW010000118.1 GCA_030596025.1 Bacteroidota bacterium
GTTGGTCCGGCTATCCCCTGTATCCCCTGGTCTCCTTGCGGTCCCAGTGAGCCCTGAGGGCCTTCTATTCCCTGCGGACCTTGTGGGCCTTCATTCCCGTCCTGGGCAAAAAGAGCAAAGGGCACAGAAAGTAATTCTGCATTTCCAAAATCACGAAGGCCATTTCCATCCTGAAGATCCAGCTGTACATTCAGGAAATATGGTCCTGCTGTCCAGTCCACTGTAAATGTTGTAACACTCCCTACCTTCACATTGAATAGTCCAAGGGCATTGGTGGTTACATTTGCATGTGTTTCGTTCCACACTGAAGTTCCCTGTGCGCTGCCCTGCAATATCTCAAATTTCACATCAACAGTGGCGTTGTTTAATACCGCAGTCCCGTTTCTGGCTACCGCCTGGTAGTTAAACTCTTTTGGAGCCTGAGCAAAGAGAGTGTTGAGTGATGAGTGTTGAGTGATGAGTGAGAAGAAAAGAAAGCAAAGAATTTTGAAAAAATTTGGGGTAAGTTTTTTCATGACATAGGTTTTTGTTGTTTAGTTCCAATGTGCTATTTCCGGGATTGACTCCCGATGAATTAAGGATTAATAGCAAGTTACAAAATTTATGACCAAGTGCTTGAGAAATTTGACCAATTTTAATTTCGGGTAGATGTCCGGATATTATGATGTCTTTTTAAAAGGGGATCCTGTGGGTAATATTTAGCCTTGTTAAGAACCACCTCTTACTGACAAACGAACCCGCCCATCAGAACAATATCAAGCCGGGCAAGAGTTTCGTTTTAACTTTGTAGTTTGCACAAAAAGCAAGGGATAGTACTGTAGATTGACTATCTGAGTCGATTGTGTTTTATGTAAATACCTGAATTACCTCAGCTATTATTAACTGGTACCTGGCGCTTCAAAAGCGCCTGGCACTTAAAGCTGTATTTTAGCCAATGGTACCATGTCCGCTACCAGTGATATAATTATATTCAGAACCAAAAATACTGTGAGGGATAAAATATACCAGGAGAGTAGCAATTCCGGCAAAGTAAACCGACCAGCGATTTCGTCTGTCACCCCGGTTCATATAAGCAGCGAATATCCAGAAGAGTAATTCAAAAACCACTTTATTATCTGTCCAGTCATGACCAAAAGGAATACCTGACCAGAGTACTCCAAAGGCATATTTTTGTACCATAGGTCCAAATATAAAACCACCCACGATAAATGAGATTATAGTTGCCCATATCATCCATTTAAATTTGCCATTAACAAGAGCTTCAAGTACGGTGCGAATAGCGAAGATCATTGAAATAAAAATAGTTAGAACATGGATCAGTAAGACCCCGCCAGGGACTTTTGCCTTGTAGCGTGCATATATCGGTTGGTCTCCGGTAACAGAAACAACTTCTTTGCCTGGGGTAGAATAGAAAACAAAAAATTCATATTTCCCGGCCCGTTCATTTAAATAAGGCAGTTCAGCACCAATTCCCTTTACAGAATCTATTTCCCAGCGTCTTTTATATTCAAAGCTGCCAGCCTCCATAGGTACAATTTTCCACTCATCATGAGACTTATACCTTCTGTACTTAACAAATCCTGTCACTTCTTCAGGAACAGGATCCTGGAACATGATCTTTAGGTCAGTTCCAATATTTTCACTTCGTAAGAACTTAAAATGTATGGTTTCGTCTCCCACAGATAAATTCCCCTCCAGGGGATAGGTAGGTCCGGTTTTATCCTGAAATTTAAGGCATACAACTGTTATTATGATAGCCAGTATCCAGAGTAAAATGCTTCTTATCATTATTTTTAGAGTTTTATTTTAAAAGTTTTAGCAAAAGTAATTGTTTTAATGAATCAGCGATGATTTATGGTATGATATATAGCATTTAAAGAAAAACGAAAATATAATTTGACATTTTAAAATAAATGAACTATATTTAACCAATTAGTTAAACTAAATGGTTAAAAGCTGATATATGAGCGAGCATGAGATGCAAAATACCCGGGAGAGTATTCTAATTGCTGCCAGGAATGTGTTTGTTAAGAAGGGATATGCAGGAGCCAGGATGCAGGAGATTGCTGATGAAGCAGGCATAAATAAAGCCTTATTGCATTATTATTTCAAGAATAAGGAAACCCTTTTTGAGATGATCTTGTTTGAGGCACTTAAAACTATACAGTCTGGAATTCTGGTTGTTTTAGAATCTGAAATGGATCTTTTTGAGAAGATTCGTTTTTTCTGCAGCCGGTACATTAGTTTTTTGCAATCCAATACATACCTGGTTAGTTTCATTTTGAATGAAATTAACCGGGATCAGGAAAAGCTTGTTAAATATTTTACAAGGGCGGGTATAAAGGCACCGGAGAAGTTAATGATACAAATTGAGGAGGAGACTTTAAAGGGAAATATCCGAAAAACAGATCCCCGACAGTTGGTTTTAAACATTCTATCTTTATGCATATTCCCCTTTATTGCCAGGCCAATAGTGAAAGGGGTGTTTCGCATTCAGGAAAAAGAATATAATGAACTTATTGAAAGAAGAAAAAAAGAGGTTCCCGAATGGATTATTTCATCACTTAAGAAAGAATGAAAAAGAGCCTGGTGAATCCCTGTCTGCCGGTCTCCGGCGGCCATAGCCTCTGGCGACGGCTCGCAGGCAGGTTAGTGCCTTGGAGCCATGTCCCGAAAAAACAGAAATCTTTGATTTCATATTTTTTCGAGGATCCTCGAAATGTAAACAATTAGCCAATTGATCATTTCGGGAGTGGCAAGGAAAAAGATAGTGGCAAGAAGAATTAAATGAATTAATAAAACTAATAAGGATGAATTTTTTCAGGCTGGTAACAGTAATTATTTTCTCGTTATTTATTTCACTTATCATAAGTGCACAGGAATCCCAAATATTAAATATTGAGACTTGCTATGAAAGATCAATAGAGGCTTATCCGGTTTATAAGAACAAATCTCTTATTACAGAAGAAGGAGAATTGAGAGCACAAAATCACAAAAGTGCTTATCTGCCCTCCATGTATTTTCAGGCAGAAGCTAAATATCTGTCTGAAGTGATCAACCTGAATAGTGTTTTGCCAATTCCCGGATTTGATATTCCGTCACCACCAAATGAGCAATTTAATTTTACAATCAACCTGAATCAATTGATTTATGATGGTGGAATGATAAAGAAAAGTATTGAGATGGAGCGTAACAAAAGCCAGATGGATGAACAGTCACTTATGGTTGATCTTTACCAGATCAGGGAACGTGTGAATACCATTTATTTTTCAATTTTATTCTTACAACAGAACGACAGCCTGTTTAAATTGAGCTTGCAGGAATTGGATGAGCGTTTGCAGTTTGCTGAATCTGCTGTAAAAAATGGGGTTTTGCTGCAATCTGATTTGGATAATATTATGGCTGAAATGATTGGCCTGGAGCAAAATACTCTTGAAAACAATCATAATATATCACAGGGCATTAAGGTTCTGGAAATACTTATTGACTCAAGCCTTAACACAGATGTAAAGCTGGAAAGGCCAAATATTACACTCGATATTGAAGCCCCGGTTTCCAGGCCCGAGCTTGCTTTGTTTCAGTTTCAGAAAAATAATCTGGATTTGAATAAGCAGTTGATTTCAGCGAACAGGAGGCCCATGATTAGTGGGTTTGGACAGCTTGGTTATGGACAGCCCGGATTGAACCCTGTAAATGATTCTTTCGATACCTATTATATAGTTGGCTTAAGGCTCACATGGAATATATGGGATTGGAATAAAACAGGCAGGGAGAAGGAAATATTACAGTTGAACCAACAAAAGATAATACATCAACGCGAAACTTTTGAGCATAACATCAACATGGAACTTAAAAAAGAAAAAGAAGAGATTTTAAAGTTTGAGGAATTGATACTGAAAGATCATGATCTTATTCACTTACGAAATAATATTCTTAAAACATCTTCATCAAAGCTTGATAATGGAGTTATACAATCTGCTGATTATGTCAGGGATTTTAATCAGTTTCTGGCTGCTATGATTAAGCTGAACATACATGAATTGATGTTGCTAAAATCAAAATTTAATTATTTAACTGCCCAGGGAAACACATTGGGTGATCAATAAAAATTAGTAGTATGAAATCAAATACAATCTCTATTTTAGTGTTCCTGTCTCTGCTAATTTCTTCTTGCAGTCAGGAGAATAATAGTTCTGATGCATATGGAAATTTTGAAGCCAGTTCGGTTTCTGTATCCCCGGATGTTTCAGGAAAGTTGGTTTACTTACTTCTGGAAGAAGGTGAAGAATTGCAGGAAGGCCAATTGGTTGCCATTGTGGATACCATACCTTATTATTTAAGCTCTCAAGAGTTGGAAGCACAGAAATCGGCCATATACAGCAAATTGAAAAATCTGGATGCTCAGGTTTTAACACTTAAGGAGCAAAAAAAATCGATAATGATTGAGGTAAGGAGGGCAAATGAATTATTCAAAGATGGTGCAGTTACCAGGCAAACTCTGGATGACCTTGATGGTAGAATCAGGGTGCTTGACAGCCAGATTAATGCAGTCAAGGTTCAGAAAGAATCAGTTTATTCAGAAATAAATGTGATCAATCAAAAAATAAATATGGTTCGTGATAAAACAGACCGGTGCTATATTGAAAATCCTTTTCACGGAACTGTGCTGGAAAAATATGCAGAGCAACATGAAATGGTGATTGCAGGGAAACCTATATATAAAATAGCAGACCTTAAGATAATGGAGCTTCGGGTTTATGTGGATGCATTACAGCTTTCTAAACTTAAGCTAGGGGATGAAGTGACTGTGTTTGTGGACGAAGACAGGAAGCAAAACAGACAGTTGACAGGTACCATTTGCTGGATTGCTTCCCAGGCTGAATTTACACCTAAGATAATTCAAACCAAAGAGGAAAGAGTGAAATTGGTTTATGCAATAAAAATACAGCTTGAGAATGATGGATTATTAAAAATTGGAATGCCGGGAGAAGTGGTTTTTTCTGGCAATCTGGATTCCGAATAATTATGAAGAGATATACGGTTTGTAAACATAATAAAACACTCCATTAGAATCTTAAGTTAGCCTTCGACAGGCTCAGGCTGACTGATATGCAGTCACATTGAGCTTGTCGAAATGTTGACGGAAAAGCTAAAACAAATGATCAGGATAGATAATATCAGCAAATCCTACGGCTATCGATTGGCACTTGATTCAGTGAGCATTCATGTGGATGAAAATGAAATATTTGGATTGATTGGTCCGGATGGTGCTGGCAAAACCAGCCTGTTCAGGATTCTATGCTCACTCATATTACCAGATTCAGGAAATGCCAAGATAAGAAATCTTGATGTTGTTACAGACTATCGTGAAGTGCGCAAAATAATCGGCTATATGCCCGGAAGGTTTTCCTTGTACCAGGATCTAACAGTGGAGGAAAACCTTGAGTTTTTTGCAACAGTTTTTGGCACCTCCATAAAGGAAAACTATGAGCTGATAAAAGATATTTATGAACATATAGAACCATTTAAGAACCGTAAAGCAGGGAAATTGTCCGGAGGGATGAAACAAAAACTTGCCCTTTCATGCGCGTTGATACATAGGCCTGCGGTGCTTATTTTGGATGAGCCAACCACGGGAGTTGATGCTGTTTCCAGGAAAGAGTTTTGGGAAATGCTTTCCAGAATAAGAGAGGAAGGAATTACTGTCATAGTTTCAACTCCATATATGGATGAAGCCCAACTATGTGATAGGGTGGGACTTCTACAAAATGGGGAGCTGCTTACAATCAATACCCCGGAAGGGATTATTCAGGCTTATCCAAAAGATATCCTTTCAATTCAATCAGACAATCTATATAATGTACTGATGGATTTAAGGGATTATCCCCTGGCTCACTCCTCCTTATTGTTTGGCCATGAGGTTCATTATACTGAAAAGGGGGAAAATATTGATCAACACCAGCTAAAAGAATACCTCAATAAAAAGGGTCATTATAATGTGGAAATGAATCTTTTGAAACCCGGAATTGAAGATTCATTTCTTGAGTTGATGAAGGAGTAACCCGATTTCAGGTGCGTTTTTAGCTGTGCGAACAGATCTGATTGGTTACGCAAAACACCATCTTCGCACAATGTGTAAAATGAAGAATTAATGCAGGAAAAGCTAATAGAAGTCAGAGGGTTGACTAAGAAGTTTGGTGAGTTTATTGCCATCGATAAGCTTGATTTCGAAGTGTTCAAAGGAGAGATATTTGGGTTTCTTGGAGCAAATGGAGCAGGTAAAACAACAGCAATAAAAATATTATGCGGATTGTCTTATCCTAGTTCAGGCGAAGTAAATGTTGCAGGTTTTGATGTGTACACACAAACGGAACAATTGAAATTGAATATTGGATATATGAGTCAAAAATTCAGCCTTTATGAAGATCTTACCATTTATGAGAATATACGGTTTTATGGCGGAATATATGGAATTGGGAGAAAAGAGCTGCATAACAAGAGTATGCAACTGATACGTAAGTTTGGTTTGGTAAATGAAAGAAATAGTTTAATCGCTGATATTCCATTGGGATGGAAACAGAAAATTGCCTTTTCTATTGCCATACTTCATGATCCGAAGATTATTTTTCTGGATGAACCCACGGGCGGAGTTGACCCGATTACAAGAAGACAATTCTGGGATTTGATTTATGAGGTATCAGGGGAGGGAATGACGGTGTTTGTTACCACTCACTATATGGATGAAGCAGAATATTGCAACAGGGTAAGTATAATGGATGAGGGGAAAATTGTTGCAATAGATACACCCAATAATTTAAAGAGTTCCTTTGGGGCGGCAAATATGGATGAGGTTTTTGTGAAAATTGCAAGAGGAACAGAAAAATGATATAATGATGTAATGAATAGGAGTTAAAATTAAATATCGTTCACCCTGTGAAATAAATCGAAGATTTAGCTTTGCTATTTCACAGGGTTAATCAGTGTTCGGTGTTCGATATTCAAAAGAAAAGGATAAGAGAGTCTTAAGGATAACAAAACTTAACTGAAGGGGATAGGTTCTAATATGAAAAGTTTTTATGGATTCATAAGGAAAGAATTTCTGCATATCTTCCGCGATCCGCGTACTTTATTAATTTTATTTGGTATGCCCATAGCACAGATTATGATTTTTGGCTATGTAGTGACCAATGAAATAAAAGATATACCAATTGCAATTTTAGATCACTCGAAAGATCAGGCTACACGTGAGATAAGCAATAAATTAATATCCTCGGGATATTTTAAGTTGGTTATGAACCTTACTTCCCTGAAAGAGGTGGAGCCGGCTATGAAAAAAGGAAATGTAAAAGAAGTGATTGTCTTTGAACCGGATTTCAGAAAAAAAATGGAAAGTGGCTTACCAGGATCAGTTCAGATTATTGCCGATGCATCAGATCCGAATACCGCCAATTTGATTGTGAATTACACTTTCGGTATAATGCAGGATTATATGGCACAATACCAACAGGGCAAGCCAAATACCATAGTACCTGAAGTGAGAATGATTTATAATGAAGGCCTGAAAGGAGTTTATATGTTTGTCCCGGGAACCATGGCCCTTATACTTATGCTGATATCTGCCATGATGACCTCAATCTCCATAAGCAGGGAAAAGGAATTGGGAACCATGGAGGTACTTATGGTATCACCTATAAAACCATTTCAGATTGTAGTAGGAAAAGTAATACCCTACATTGGTTTGAGTTTTATCAATGCAGTTGTGATTATTGTGCTTGGCTTCTTTGTTTTTGGATTGCCTGTAAAAGGAAGCTTAATAATATTACTACTGGAAAGTTTGCTTTTTATCTCCCTGGCCCTTTCTCTTGGAATACTAATCTCTACAGTTAGCAACAGCCAGATGGTGGCTATGTTTATTAGCCTGCTTGGGTTGATGTTGCCTACAATTTTACTTTCCGGATTTATTTATCCAATTGAAAATATGCCAGTGGTTTTGCAGTGGATCAGTAATTTAATGCCCCCGAAATGGTTCATAATCGTAGTTAAAAATATAATGATAAAAGGAGAAGGATGGCAGTTTATATGGAAGGAAACTCTAATCATGATGGGCATGACAGCATTCTTCCTGCTGGTTGCAATACGCAAGTTTAAAATTAGACTTGAATGAGAACCATATTTTATATTATTCAGAAGGAGTTTATACAGGTTGTTCGCAACAGGGTTATGTTGCCAATGATGATCATAATGCCTATTTTCCAGATGCTTGTTCTTCTGTATGCCGCAACATTGGAAATGAAACATATTGAGCTTTTTGTGGTTGATAATGATCATACCGAGGCTTCAAGGACCCTGGTGAGTAAGTTTGAGGGCTCTCCGTTTTATAAGCTATCTGGACATTCTGCCTCAATTAAAGAGGCTGAAAAGCAGATGAAAAAAGATAAAACCGACATCATCCTGAATATTAAAAAAGGTTTTGGGGAGTCCTTAAACAGGGGCGAGGGAACAGATGTTCAGGTTTTAATAAATGCCATAAATGGCACTAAAGCCGGACTTATTAACGCTTATTCTCTAAATGTGCTATCAGAGTATATGGGTGAATATGCTAAAGACAAGGGGTTGTATTCAGAACAATTTTCATCAGGGAGTTTAGATGTCAGATATAGGTATTGGTTTAATGCGGAATTGAATTTTAAACATTTTATGTTACCCGGAATACTGGTTATCCTGGTTACAATTATGGGAATGGCCTTATCTGCTATCAGTTTTGTTAAGGAGAAGGAGATAGGAACCATTGAGCAAATTAATGTTACACCTATTCGTAAATACCAATTCCTGGCAGGAAAACTACTTCCATTCTGGATTATTGCCTTGTTTGAGTTAGCTTTTGGATTAACTATAGGAAAGATATTTTTTGATATCCCTATCAGGGGAAGCTTATTCCTGCTATTTTCATTTTCTTCAGTTTATCTTCTTGCAGTAATGGGTATAGGTTTGTTCTTTTCAACAATAACCCGGACCCAGCAACAGATAATGTTATTGTTTTTCTTTTTCAATATTGTTTTCATACTTATGAGTGGCCTATTTACACCTGTAGAAAGCATGCCTCAATGGGCTCAAACTGCCAATGTAGTGAATCCACTGGCATATTTCATGCGGGTAATAAGGATGATAATGCTAAAAGGATCAGGAGTACAGGATATTTTAAGGGAACTTATTAGCCTTTCCATTTATGCTGTACTTATATTGAGTCTTGCTGTATGGAGATACCGTAAAACAAGCTGAGTATATGAATGTCTAATGATTAATGTCTATTGTCTAATGATTAATGCTTGCCCCGTTTACCCCATTAAATTATTTTATTTCATCAGGATGAAATGCGACTCTGGGAAGAGTGACCTTGTCTGGGTTCACCCATAGCTTTTTGCCTATTTTACCATTAGACCTTAGACTCTTTGACCTTTAGACCCTATTCTAAGCTTTCAACATTCTTGACCTTTACCATTATCCATCGAAGCCTTTATCGTAAATTAGAGAATATTTTATAGCTTTATAGAAACTAATTAATTCCAGATATCATGAGCTTTAATCCGGCAGTTGAATTACAAAAGATAATGAATTTGAGTCCCTTCGATGGGGTTAATCCTGTAATTTCTGATTCTGCAACTTTTGTTTTTTCTAAATCTGATGTAATGACAGATACATTTGAGGGGAAAACAGAAGGTTGTTTTCTGTACAGTAGGCATTGGAATCCTACTAACGTATTGCTGGCAAAGGCATTGGCAGCTATGGAGGGTGCAGAGTCAGGTTGGGTTACCGGATCGGGAATGTCTGCCATAACGTCTACTATACTTCAGATTTGTAATACTGGTGATCATATTATCTCGGCAAATACCACATACGGAGGCACCTATGCTTTTTTTAGCAATTATTTGCCAGCAAAATTTAATATAAAGGTTAGTTTTGTAAACATCACTGATCTGGAAGCAGTAAAAAAGGAAATCAGGCCAAATACTAAAATTATTTTT
>JAUVKW010000086.1 GCA_030596025.1 Bacteroidota bacterium
TGGCGGTTGTTGGTCCAAAAGAAGCAATCTTGGTTTCTTCCTGTTTCCAATCCGGAAAATTATGAACAAGAGATTTAATACCGGTAGGACTGTAAAATACAAGAATATCATATTTTTCTGCTGCCAGGTCAGAAAGATCACTACACACAGTTTTATAAAGTACAGCTTTTGTATAATTAATTTTGTGTTTTTCTAAAAGATCAGGTATTTCAGAATTATGCATATCTGAAAGGGGACAAAAAAATCGTTCCTCTTTATTTTTTGCAATCAGATCTATTAAATCCGTAAATTTCCCCTTGCCATAGAAAATTTTTCTTTTACGATAAACAATATATACTTGCAAATAATGTGCAATGGTTTCTGAAACACAAAAATACTTCATGCCGTCAGGTATGGTGATTCTCATCTCCTCGGCAACACGAAAAAAATGATCTATAGCTGTCTTGCTTGTAAAGATTACTGCACTATGATCATTAATATTGATCCTGGTTTGCCTGAAATTCTTGATTGAAATGCCTTCAATATGAATAAAAGGCCTGAAATCAATTTTTAAATTGTTCTTTTCAGCAAGATCAAAATAGGGTGATTTTCCGTTAGAGGGCTCAGGCTGTGAGACCAGTATTCTTTTTATTTTCA
Organism: Bacteroidota bacterium; assembly: GCA_030596025.1. GTDB lineage: Bacteria > Bacteroidota > Bacteroidia > Bacteroidales > VadinHA17 > JAYEGO01. Next base: position 637 of record JAUVKW010000086.1, read on the forward strand.
AAGCGTTAAGATTTTATTAAAAGAATATGATTACACTCAATTATTGAGAAAAAATACCTTAAGAAACAACAATACGGGTAAAATTTCCAAGGCGCAAAGATACAAAATAGAATAAAACCATGAAATTCTTTGTGAAATAAATATTCGAATAAGCCGGATAACCCTCAATATATACATTATTGAAACAGCTCCAGCACCTGCAAATACAAATATTTTATTAAAGTCCGGATCTATATAGGCTAAACCCAGGCTTATTGGAATAAGGAGTAAGCCAATATTTTTGTTGTAAATTAATACGGAATGAAAATACTCATTGAATAATGTAGCATTTAGAGAAACGAACCCGATTAATTTACAAACCACAAATTCAAAAACCAACCAGGCTAACAGAACTGCAATGACAATAAGAAAAGTAAGGAAGTTTGTTGGTAATCCTAATTCATAATAATTTAGCAGTTGAGATATAAAAATTCCGGTAATTAGGAAAAACACAAAATCTAAATTCAATCCCGCCTGATAATAAAGACTATTACGATTTCTATACAGGTTTTGAGCAGCCTGATAACTGATGCTTGAATTTATTATCGGCTGAACAAATTTCCCGAAAAACAACTTCATTCTTGCCAATAAAATAAACACGATAAGAAAAACTCCCAAAAGCCATGCCTGATTGCTATCTGAATTCCGCTCCCGAATCAAAATGTCTGACCTGTTCTTATGTTTTAATATTGTGGTTTTCCCTGATTCGTTCTTGTGGTTTTTGTCGTAGATAAAGAAATCAAGCTGTTTTGGCTTTTTGCCAACATTTTTATGTGAAAAGTCATTAAGTGAAAAGATTTCATGCGGAAAGGGAAATCTGGGCCAGAATAGAACTTCATCTGCTTGAAATGGTATATAATCATCTGCAAAAACAGGATCTTCTTCTGAAAATTTTGAGGTGGACTGGCTTTCTTTTTGAGGAATAATCGGGATGGTATCCGGAGCACTTTGCTTATCACTTACCAGGGTATCAGAATCCATAAGCCCACTGATTGAGGGGGGGGTGATTGTATCACCAGAAAGAATGTCGGATGAGTCTGCTGGTTCAGTGAAAATTGAATCAGGTTTAATAAGAACAGAAATGGTATCAAAATCTATGGAATCTGAAAAAGTCAGAGTATCAGAAACAATAAGAGAATCCTGTTGAATAACTAAATCATTTTCCCACAATGGCACCTTAATCCAATCCATGACCAAATAATTTTGACAAAGATAAAGAATCAAATCACAATTCAGGTTGTTCCGGGGGTTTAGAAATATGGCTGTAGCGAGTTTTTTCCACCCATTAATTCATAAATTCCAGATAGTATTTGATTAGTAAGGCGGCTTGCACCCAGCCTGAACAAAGATTTATTTAACCAGGACTTACCAAGAATAATATTAACTATATGAAAATAGATCAAAGCATCTTCGATTGTAGAAATCCCTCCCGCAGGCTTAATCCCTATTTTTTTCCCTGTAGCCCGGAAAAACTCAGATATTGCCATTGCCATCACTAAGAAAGCATCTGGAGTAGCTGCCGGATTTAATTTTCCTGTAGATGTTTTGATAAAATCTGCTCCCGCATCCATAGCCAGAATAGAAGCTTTCCAGATTAAATTATAGTCTGACAGAGCACCTGTTTCCAGAATGACTTTTAATTTTACATCTCCAATAGCAGCCTTTATTTGTCGAATCTCATTATGTACAGCAACATAGTTTTTTTCGAACATTTGACCAAGATTCAGAACAATATCAATTTCAGTGGCTCCAGCCTTCACTGCAAGCCTTGACTCTTCAATCTTTATTTCAAGAAAGGTCTGGGAGGCAGGAAAACCTGCGGCAACGGAAACAATTTCCACCCCATTTTCATTAAGATTTTCGTGTATTACCTGAACAAGAGAAGGAAACACACAAATTCCAGCCACGTTTGGAATATCATCAAAACTCGCATTAAACTTGTTTACTTTTGAACAAAATTTTTTAACCCTGCTTTCAGAATCTGTAGAATTCAAAGTAGTGAGGTCTATGAGTCCCATCAACAGCTTAAGATTAGATATATTCATTTCTTTCAGGCTGTCCAACAACAAACCATTGGCCTGTTCCCTTACTTTTATTGGATCAAAAGTTTTATTGAATTTATCAAAAAGATCCTGCATATTTATTCTTTATTTTTGGTGTCTATTAGTATAGTTACGGGCCCATCGTTTACTAGTGATACTTGCATATATGCACCAAACTCTCCTCTTTTAACTTCTTTTCCAATTAATTGTTCCAGGGTTTTTATAAATTCTTCATAAAGAGGAATTGCAATTTCGGGTCGTGCAGCCTTAATGAATGAAGGACGATTTCCTTTTTTTGTTTTTGCATGAAGAGTAAATTGACTAATTACCATAATATCACCAGCCACATCATTTACTGAAAGATTCATAGCCCCATTCACATCAGGAAAAATTCTAAGTAGTGAAATTTTTTTACATAGCCAGTCAACATCTTCGCTAGCATCATTTTCCTTAATACCCAACAAAATCAATAGTCCGGAATCAATTTCCGACTTAACTTTGTTGTCAATACTAACGGTAGCTTTTTGAGCTCTTTGTATTACTGCCCTCACAATAAACTAAATGGTTTTATTAGTTTTTATAAGTACAAAATCATATAGTTCTCATGGAACTACATTTTAGTTTATCAATTAACTATCTGCCGCCATCAAAAACAGAGGCTTCATTTCAAACCGATGATAATGAGGGCGTAAACGCTTAATATTGTAGTATTTTTCCAGGTTCACTACTTTTTTTGTGCTGGTTACCACATCCAGAGGAACATCATCGTAACGACCATTTTTCAAAACCACTAATCTGCCATGAAAGCCACCAAGAATTAAATCAAGAGCAAGATTTCCATATGCCATAGGAACGATAGAGTCAATTGCATCCGGATCTCCACCCCTGACAAGATATCCTAATTTTTGATTAATTACGTTAATGGGATGACCATTGTTAAAACGGGCAGAATTGTTTTTAATTTCAGCGGAAACAAGGTCTCCAATACCTCCAAGTTTAGCATGCCCGAACATATCTTTTTCCGCATCCTGGAAAGTCATTTCTCCTCCCTTAAACATAGCCCCTTCAGAAATGAGCACAACTGAATATTTGCTTGGATTGTTATTTCTGTCTTCAACCAGCAATTCGGTAAGACGATTGATGTCAAATTCATATTCAGGGATAACGCACCTGTTTGCTGCACCTGCCATAGTTGGCAGCATAGCCGTAAAACCGGCATACCTGCCAAAAACTTCCATAACCAAAATTCTTTCATGAGAGCCCGCTGAAGTCCGCAAATTATTAGTCATCATTATGGTTCGTGTAACACAGGTACTAAACCCAATACAATAGTCTGTTCCCGGAACATCATTATCCATGGTTTTGGGCATAGCAACAACCTTAACACCTTCCTGGTATAAACGGACTGCATAACTCAAAGTATCATCTCCTCCAATAGGGATCAGAAAATTTACCCCAAGCCATTCAAGATTCTTAATAATCTCAGGTGTCAGGTCATTAATGTCTTTATTATAAATGTCATTTAAATGATCAGGCACCTTGTCTTTAGGCATATGACTGGGTCTTGTTCTGGAGGAATGAAGAAATGTTCCCCCACTTCGTCCTGCCCGGTTAACAATATCATCGGTCAGGTGCATATAATTCATACTGTTATCTGCATCTTTGTCACGTATTAATTCTGTAATACCCGCCCAGCCACGTCTTAAGCCAATAACCCTGAATCCTTCACGATTTGCCCTAATAGTTATGGCGCGGATAGCCGGGTTGAGTCCCGGCACATCTCCTCCGCCTGTAAGAATGGCAATTACACCCTTGCTTTTTTTACTGCTTCCCATGAGTAATAAATATTATAAGATTAGATTAAAAACAAATTTAAAGTTGGAGCCAAATTTAGTTAAAAGTATACTGCTGGTAGAAAATACTTAAAAGAAAAAAGCAACAATACATTTTAAACAAGATTCTCCTCTGATTTGGTGTTGTTTTTCAAGCCCCAAATAAGCATAAAACTCCCAAGAAAAAAGCCAAGTACCAAAAGAGAAAAATATACGATAAAAATTATTTTAGACCAATGCAAATCTTTTTGGAGAGTCTGGCCGTTATGTTGCATCAGTTTTGATTCAAATTCCTTTTTATTGAATTCGTTCATTAAGCTTAATAAATTATCGCTTTTATTTTTAAAAACAAAGCTTAATGAATCAATGAAATGTTCGTTTTGAGCAATTGCTTTTTCCATTAATTTTAAGGAATCAAGGGTTTGCTGGTTTGCCAGAGATTGATTCATAAACAGCACAATGGTATCATTTATTTCATTGGCATCAACTATTAATACATTAATCTGTTCTGCAATGTGATTGACTTCACTATTAAGTTTATCAATCCCTTGCCTGGTGCGGTTTATTGTCTCTTGCGCATTGGAAATTTCCACCTCTGCCTGCAGGTATTTTTTTTCTGTTTTAAGAACATGTGTCAATTTTTTTTCAATACGAAGAGATAAAACACTCAAACTAAATAAAATAAAAATCAAGCCAGAAAGAACAAAAAGACCCTTATTATTAACCTTGTTATGCATATTGATCAATCTTTATTATAAATCGTTAACAATATAGTAAATGGGGTTTAGTACAGATTCCCCAAAGAGAATAGATCTTTCTGCAGACCAGCCAGTAATTGGATTTGGAAGAAGCTTGTTGTCCTTAAAGGGCATTTCAATGGTTAGAGAAAGACACTTAAACCTGCTGCCGATCTGTTTGGAACAAATTTTAAGATTGGCTTTACCCGGTTCGTCTTTCTTATAACCATGTTCCGTTTGAAAATCAGGACTGATGTTTTCCCAGCTGGAAAGAAAAGTATCTTGCAGAGATCTTAAGCGATCATCAAATTCGGGAATACCTTCAATAGATGCTGTAAAGTTATAGGGTAAATCTTCATCTCCATGTATGTCAAGATTTAGATCTACACCCGTTTCGTCCATTTTATTACGAACGAAAAAAACTTCAGGACTTTTCTCTTTGCTGGGAAACTCCCACTCCCTGTTAAGATTTACACCAAGGGCATTAACTCTCAGGTTCCCTAAAATACTTCCGTCTACATTCATGTTTGGAACAATATAAAAAACAGCCTTTTGCAACAACTTTTTGGAAATTGGATCATCTTCATCAAGCAAACGATTAACAAGCCCCTCCATAAACCATGAAGCCATAGTTTCACCGGGATGTTGTCGTGCAACGACCCAAATCTTTTTCTTCCCTTTTCCCGGCTCCCCAATAGTTAACATATCAATACTTCTGGCCTGTGTTGTTTTTCCAATTGACTCAAGCACACATAGAGGTGATATTTGAGCGGCATGAACCATGTCCATGTGCTGCTCATAGGAATATGGCACGAAATAGGAATAAAATACAGAATTATATTCGGGTGTATGTTCAATTCTCAGGACCTTGCCATCATAAAAAGACGGAACCCTAAACCAATGTAAACGATCGTAAGAAGCAAATGCATTATAGTCTTTCCAGCCTTCCGGAACAAATGAACCCGAGGCATTGCCGATATTCATCTTACAGGGATACCCTGCGGCTCCCTGCAGCCGGAAATAAAACCATTGAGAAAAATCCGAATTTGTATCCTTTCTGATTTCCAACCGGATATCATTTGATGATTCCGCAGAAATTACCAGGATATTACCCCCATCGAAATTTGTTGTAATATTCATTATACTATTAAATTATATATTTCATGTCAATGAAGTATAGCTTCACCTATTTAGTAATTTTTTGTAAATGTATAAAATTTACAAAGAGAGGCAATCAGGGATTAGAAATTCCACTTTAGTCTTAAAAAAGCAAAACTAGTCTTTTGGATAGAGTCTGAATCAAACTTTCCCCTGAAATGCTGAAAAACGAAATTTAAAAAAAGATTTTCTTTTAGAGAATATTCAATCGAAGGGCCCATAAAAAAACCCTTTTCTGATGGGTAATATATAGTGGCAAACGAACCCATGAATAATGGAGTAAAAGGATAACTAACCTGAGCCATGAGGTTTATGTCTGTAAAAGCAATGTTTTTAACAGATAAAGTAGTAAAATAGAATTCCCCAAAACTGCTGTAGTCATAATCAATATTCGAGTAAAGAAATTCCATGCCAAAAAACAGCGAGTTTTTAAATGTATAATCGCTTGAAATAGAAATCATAAATTCTTCTTTATGTGTATTTTCCAGAGAATGAAACCAACTGAATTCCCCGCGGAATGATGCTCCTTTAATATTTCCTGACCATCCAGTTCCTAAAACAAAGTCCTCTTCACTCAGTATGCCACCAAGAATTTGAATATCGTAACCAGATACTCCAAACAAATATTTTCCGGCACCTGTAATCTTATTTGAACTATCTGTTTTTATAACCAATTCCAGGGCGGAAGAACTTCCCGTATAATACTGAATTCTTATAGCATCACTGCCCGGTCTTTCTGCATAATCGAAATCAAAATATGAGTAGGCATTGAATATGTCATTAGGATTCCAAACCAGATTTTGAGCCCAGTTTATTCTTTGTCTGCCAACCCGTGCCTGAAACTTACCAATGGAGTAATCGAAATATAAGCGATCAATAGTTGTGGTAAGGATAAAAGAGGGTTTATCAGCAATGAGCCAGGAAAGATCTACATACCCGGCATCCGAACTGATAAAATCTGAATATCCCGGAATGGTTTTGACAAAATCGCCATAAATAAACCGGGTTCTTAACTCCATGGTAAAAGTCAGATTGTCTGTGGCATAATATTTAAAATTCAGACGATTGTGAAACAAATTTTCTGAAAACCAAAGATCATCAACCTCCTCAAACATTACAGATTGCATGTTACTTACATAGCCATTCATTGTAAACTTTTGTGCCTGACCATTGCCTGTTATTCCAAGCCATAGAATTAGTGGAAACAGTATAGTTAGAATATAGAATCTCACGAACTTATCTGATTAAAATGAATAATTATTAGATAAAATACCAACTGTCAGTAATCCTTATTTAGTGACATCAGAATCCACTTTTCCATCAACCAGCGTAATTACTCTACGGGCTTTTTTCATTACCCTTGCATCATGTGTTGAAAAAATAAATGTTATATTTTCTGTTTTATTCAATGTCTCCATGATATCCAGTAAGGTTTCTGTTGATTTTGAATCCAAATTTGCTGTGGGCTCATCGGCAAGAATAAATGTTGGTTTTGATGCCAGGGCCCTTGCAACGGCAACTCTTTGTTGTTGTCCCCCGGATAATTTGTTGGGCCTGCTTTTTAAGCGATCGCCAATGCCAACAGCCTCCAAAAGCTCTTTGGTTCTATTCTGTCTTTCGTTCTTTGAACGGCCTTGAAGATGCATAATAAATTCCGTGTTTTCTCCTGCTGTAAGCACCGGAATAAGGTTATAAGATTGAAATACAAAGCCTATGTTTTTTAGACGAAAATTTGTAAGTTTTCTGGAGCTTAATTCCCAGATATTTTGATTATCAATAACAACTTCTCCTGATGTTGGGCGATCTAAACCACCCAACATATTCAACAAGGTGGTTTTTCCTGATCCCGACGGACCTACAATTGCAGCAAACTCTCCCTTTGCGAATTCCAGATTTATGTTGTTTACAGCAACAACCTCAAGGCCGGAACCATCATAGATCTTGGTCAGATTTTTAATGTTTATTATGCTCATTTTAATATAATTTAATAGTTTCAGATTCGTAATTTATTTCATTTATGATCAGAAACCGGTTATTCAATTCGCAATGCTTCAGCCGGATCATATTTCAAGGCTTTGTAAGCAGGATAAATAGCAGCAATTATTCCTGTCATTACTACCATAATGGCAATAACAGCATATTGCTCTGCTTCAATACTGGTGTAAACAAGAGTGTCATATCCGAGTTGGGAATATCCCTCTGCCCACATAGAAAGATCTATAGCATTTGTTTCAAAATGTTTTGCAATTAAGCCGCCCAATAGAATACCAACTAAGCCACCGGTTAGAGACAGAAGCACGGTTTCAACCATAACCATTACGAAAATTTTAAGCCGGGCCATTCCAATTGCCAGCAGCATGCCAATTTCCTTTCGCCTTTCCAGGACAACCATAAGCATTGTGTTTATTATTCCGAATAATAATGCAAATAGAATAATGATTATAAAAATGTAATTATAAAGGCCCATGGCTTCGGTCATATAACTCATTTCCGGACTAATTTCTTTCCAGTTAAGGACCTCCCTGTCAGGAAACATTATTTTAATTTCCTGATCTATGGAAAAAGCTAAGTCATTGTCATTTATAAGTATGGCAATTTCATGTGCGGCCCCGGGTGGCAATCCGGTAAGAGATAAAAGGTCGGAGCTTTTTACAAAAACATTAGACTCATCAAATCCGGTATTTGGAGTTTCATAAATTCCTGCTACCCGAAAAGCTCCCCCGATGATGTTTTTATCTAAATCCTGAATCGTGACAACAATTTTTGAGCGCACTTTGACCTTTAATTTTTCGGCAAGTTTTTTACCAATTACTACCGGATTTCGACTAACTCCCTCAAAGTATTTACCATCCACAATTTTTGAGCTGATTCCGGTTACCTGACTTTCCCGGTTTGGATCAATCCCTGTTATTTTAACCCCGGCAGCTGTTTCTGCAGAAGAAACCATAGAGTAAATAATAATTCTGTTGCTTATTCCGGCTATATTATCCATTTTTAGGATTTTATCAGAGATCTCGGGAGCATTAGCCATGTAATTTACCATTTCGGTAGTTTCTTTAAATTTGGGATCATGGATTTGAATGCTTGAAATTTCGTTGGAAATAGCCTGTTTTATTCTTTGATTTACCATTCCGGTAAAAAATGCAGATGAAAAAATTCCAGCAGTAAGACCTAAAGCTATTGCAGTAATAACAACAGTGCTTCTTACCTTATTCCTCCAGATATTTTTCCATGAAATAGACCAAATCATGTTATTAAATTTTAAGTTATTATATAAATCATTATTCCATTTTTCCATCATTCCAACATTTTTTATCCACCATAGCTTTAGCGAAGGTGGACCATCATTCCACCTATCCTCTTAGTGCTTTTGACAACACAAACCTGAACGATGTAGTCACGGGTATTATTCCAATTAAAAAGGTAATGACAAAAATTGTGATCACCTGATTATAAAAAACTGAAGGAAGCCATGTAAAATACAGGTAGGGTTCTATACCCATATCAATCATGGTCCCTGCCGCATCGCCCGTTAATTTAACAGGGTTATTATAAAAATATGAAATAACAGGAATGCTTCCCAGAAATCCACAAATCACACCCACAATTCCAATAAGTATAGTTTCATAAAAAAGAATTATTCCCAGTCTTGCCCGCTGTAATCCAATTGCAACCATAACCCCCATTTCCCTGCGTCGTTCAGCCAGCATCATGGTTATGGTGCCAAGAATTCCAAACCCAATGATTATATATAGAATTCCTTTCATGATAGTTCCACCGGCACGGTCTGCCTCAATCATTTGTTTAAGTTCGGGTTGCATTTCATCCCAGGACATCAGGCGATATGGTTCATGAATTATTTTTTTTAAAGAATGCCTGGCATGAGGCAGGTCATAGGGATCTTTAACCATGACAATTAATGAGGTAAGCATATTATCAGCCGAATAAAATTCCTGACAGGTTTCCAGATCCATATATACCATTTGCCGATTTAAGTCAGGAGCGGGCAAGTCAACGATTCCTTTAATTGGATATTTCCCCGCAGCACTAACCCCATGATACCCCTGTCCCAGCAAGACCAGCGTGTCATGTAGCTCTAATTGCAAGTATTGCGCAAGTCCCGAAGCAATCAGCAAACCATCATCTCCTGACTTTAAAATTTCTCCTGACGACAACCATTTACTGATTCCTGTAATTTCTTCCTCTTTTTCGGAATTGATTCCAAATAAAATAGTTCCACGACTCTCATTTTCTGTTGAGGCAAGTGCAAAAGATTCCAGCCTTGGAGCAACATGGGTAATCCTGTCGGTTTCGGAGACTTTTTGTAAAAGCTCTTCTGTAAGCTCAAATGTGTTATTAATGGTTTTATTTTCCCAATATTCATAAGACTGAACCTGTAGATAACCCGAATAAAATTTTACAATATTATCTACCATGGTACTATACGACCCCTCCTGCATGGAAGACATTAATGTTGAAATAAGTACTCCAAAAAACACTGAAGCAACAGTTATCAGTGTCCTTTTTTTATTTCTCCACAAATTCCTCCAGGCAATTTTTAAATTTTCCATTTATTTATTGAATTTTAATATTCAGGTCCGCAGAGCATTCACGGTTTTCATTCTAATAACAGATGTAATTGGGTAGATAGATATTATTATTGAAATGATAAAAACTGTTACTGCAGGACCGGAAAAAACTTCCATTGATCCACTAAACATAATTACAGGCTCAAATCCCATGTCGCCCCACACCTCTGCCATTTCGCCTCCAATACGAATTGGGTTTTTAACAAAGTAACCAACAAAGGGAAGGCAAAACAAATAACTGCAAAACACTCCCAGAGCCCCGATAAGCAATGATTCTAAAAACAATATTGCAGAAAGCCTCACTCGCTGCATACCAATGGCAATCATGATTCCAAGCTCTCTTTTTCGCTCGGCAACCATCATTATAAATGTTCCAAGAATTCCAAACCCAACCAACATAAACAATATGCCAATAAAAATTTTTCCACTGGACGTTTTACCTGCAATTAATTGCACTAATTGTGGCTGTAATTCTTCCCAGGAATAAGTGATAATTTCAGGATTCTTGATGTTTTTCAGTTGAGCAACAACAGGCTCCACCATAGAGGGGCCATCTACCATAAGAACAAGTGAAGTGACAAGACCGGATGCCTGGAAAAAATTCTGGGCCGTTTCAATATCCATATATAGGATTTGGCGGTTCAGATCCGGTATAGGAAAACGCAATAATCCCCGTACCGGGAATAAGCCAGCAGCTTGTACGCCGTGGTATCCCTGGCCAATCAATGCAAGGGTGTCTCCCGGAACCACATCAAGGTTTTTTGCCAGCAGCTCTCCGACAATAATTCCATCATCGGAGGCGACTAAATATGCTCCATCAACAATCCATTGTGAGAGATTTGAAATTTGTTCTTCATTTTCAGGACAAACACCGAACACTGCTGTACCAAAACTCTGTTCTTCAGAAGCAGCCAGGGCAAAAGATTCCAGCCTGGGTGTATAAATAAGCACATCACTGGTCTGTTCAAGTAAAGACAGTAAACTTGAGTCTGGATTAAAACTATTGTTTAAGCTTTTAGTTTGTTTATAATCTATATTCTGAACCTGAATATAACCAGATGTAAACTTTACCATATTGTCTACCATGTTATCAAAAGACCCGGTTTGTAAGGATTTTAAGAGAACGGCCCATAAAACGCCAAAGAATACCGAAGCAATGGTGATCAGGGTTCTTTTCTTATTTCTCCATAAATTTCGCCAGGCTATTTTAAAAAGATTCATGACTGTACCTGTTATTGTTTTCGTAAACTATGATAATGAGTTTTTACTATCCTTTATTATTTATTCCCTGGATTAACGAATCCGTTTCATGTTTTGAATTGAAAAGAAGTCATCTTTTATGTTTACATCAAATTCCATAGTGGTAAATTCCATAGTAGTTTTGTGCCCCTCTTTATCAACGGGAATAATTTCAAAAAAAGTGGGCATTACCCTGTTTCCAACATTTCTGATTTTTGACAAAGTTTCCTTGTTTACCAGGTATCCGTCTTCATCGTAATATTCATTTTTTAAGGTAAAATATTCTTTCACAGAGATCCAGGAAATAATTTTCCCCCAAACAACAGGAGCATCTTCCCTGGGTATCAGTTCAATCATATAGCATTCATAGCCTTCCAGTGTTTCTTTTCCAAGAATTTTGTGCTCATAATCATTTACTATAGAAGATTCCTTTACCAGATCATCATTAGTCATATCTGAACCCATCCAGGATTGCATCATCATAGAAGGGGGAATCTTGATCATTCTTTCTATGGAGGGCACCCAGTTCCACATTTCTTTTTCTCTTTTTAAAAAAACCTGTCCCTTTTCTTTGGCTGGTGCTGTGACATAAATAATTGAATATTCACTTCCTTTGGACCAGGTTTTAAAGGAAAGTGACCGCTCCCACTTGGGTCGAATGATCGTCATGGTCATTTCCCCCTTGCTTGACTTCCCTCGCATAAGATCATTTGCCTTATCAATTACCTCTGTGGCTGTTAGTTCCTGGGCTTTGATGTTTCCAAAAGATGATAAAATCAGCATCCCGGTTACGGCTATAGATAAGCTTGTTAAGAAGTTTTTCATTTTTTCTATTTTATATATGCTTTTCAATGATAATTTGTTTAACAATTTCAATAGGGAAGTTTTCAGGATCAAGGATATAATGCATACCTACACCATCAAGTGTGGCTCCAAGTAATCTTGCTTCAGCATTTGGGTTTTTTAACCCTTTAGCGGAATAATAATTCTCAAGTGTTTGAAACAAAGGAGCAACCAATTCCATAAATCGCTTTTCATAAATTTTGAAAACTGATGGTTTCATAATAAGTATGAAATATAGCTTCCAAAAGTCCTTATTCTTATTTAACTTCTGAAAAGTTTTGTCTATAAAAAACATTAATTCCTCTTTAGTTAAAACCCCATCTTGATTGGGATCAAAATCTTTAAATATTTCATCCATTCCAAGGTGAAAAATTTCGGAAAGCAGGTCTTCTTTGCTTTTAAAATAATTGTAGAGAAGACCTTTGGAAATATTTGCCGCACTGGCTATTTTACTGATCGAGGTGATATAATAGCCTTCTACAGCAAAGAGTTTCAGTGCGGTGTTCATAATGAGGGCCCTTTTTGACGCCCTTATTTCTTCAAGTTGCTTTGTGGTTCGCGGAGACATATAATACTTATGACTGAACGTTCAGTCAATATTACAACATTAAAAAGCTTAAACCAAACAATTTTAAATGATTTTTGAATATTAGATTTGAAAACAAATGAAGTTTAGGAAAAGTTTGGGAACTAATACTCTTATAAGGAACTGGATATAAGCAAATAGCCGACAGGCTTACTACGTAGTATACTGGCTCTGTTATGATATGCATTGCTTACTTTATTACGGAATAATAGCTTATATTATTACCAACCACCTCCCCCCATTCTGAAGCCTTAGCTCATAACCCAGCCCTATCAGAATGTGGTACTCCTCCT
>JAUVKW010000101.1 GCA_030596025.1 Bacteroidota bacterium
CCGACCCAATTTGCAAGCACATTGCCAAAGCCCCACAAGCCAACGCTTCAACCAAAGTTTTGTCAAAGAGCTTGCAGCAAATGTGCTGTGAAACAATTAACAGCAGAGCCTTTCCTGATGGAAGTACTTCAGAGATAAACAAGAAACTTGAAAACATATCAGATAATACAGGCAGATGGATATTGTATAGCATACATTAATTCTGGGTTAAGTCCAACAAATTACACTTAAATTCAAAGCTATAAATTGCAGGAGTTGGCTGAAAAGTAAAAAACTCACCGGATGACTCGAAGTCACCCGGTGAGTTAGTTAAATGATTTATCCTGGTTAAAACGGAATTAAAGACAGCCCCACGGAAAATGGATATAATTCAGGGTCAAGTCCCGGCTGAAACAAAGGCTGCAGATTGTAATTGGCAAAAATCCTTATTGCTTTAAACCCGGCCCTGAAGGTTACAGCATATTGTAAAGGGGAAATATTATAATCGTTATGCGTTTTATCTTTATTCTTTTTTCCATCGACATAATATTTAACTTTTGTATAAGATCTGAGTTTCATGGAACCAATCATCCCGGCTCCAAGATAAAGTTTTCTTCCTAATTTATTACTGGGATGTACTTCAAAAATAAGAGGAAGTGTGAGATAGTCAACATGCAATTTTGACATTTTTGCATTTATCGGAATGTCCAATGAAATGATATTGCCACTTACAGGATCTTTTTCAATGCTGTTATTCCCGTTGAATTTATAATCATTCATTTGAAGACCAAAGCCGGTAACCAGGCCAAATGAGTTGTTTGCAATATTCAGGCTGTACTGGATAAAATTAATATTTACATTCCATGATTTTCCTGTATTTAGCGACATATAATCTCCGGGTAAGGTAAAATCAGGAGTCAGGTAATTGTTCATTCCCATTTCAAATCCTGCCCAATGCCCTTTAAACCGCTTTTTATGATGGTAGTTAAATTCTTTTTCAAAATTGTCAGGTTCAATAATTTCAATATTAGTTCCGTCCCATGTTTCTGTAATTTTAATACCCTTTGAACCAACCTTGATCCGGACTGTATCTTGCCGGTCTATTACAATTACATTTCCATATCTTCCAACAACCACCTCTGTGCCATCCATATCATCAATAACCTGGACTATTCTGTTAGATCCAATTTCAATTTGATCTTTTGTTTCTTCTTGTTTATTAAATTCCTGCTGCTCAAGAATTAATTTCTCTACTTCTGTAATAGTATCAGCTTTAGCAACCAACACTGTATCCTGGTAACAAAACCCCGAACTTTTCAGTACTCCCAGAACAAGCAATACACCAATAGCTTTTTTCATGAAATTTTTATTTTGATTAATTATTCCTTTTGCTGGTTATGACGTTTATCTGTCCCGGAAAGTTACAGGGTAATCCGATTTTCGGTGAGTTGAAAACTTAAGATGTTCAGAAGTAAGATCAAAAGATGTTAAACGGCCTGAATTATTGTAGCTGGTATTTATATTCATGTTGCCACCGGATAATGCCGTGACCAACTCAACTGTAGATTTTATTGCCGAGATGAATTTCTTTCCGCCAGGATTGACCGGGGGATTCATATCAAGAAGTTTTATATGAAAATTTTCAATTGTGTAGTTCTCAAGTGCAAGAAGATCCTGCTGAGTCAAAACCCGGGGAATATAAATAACCGGAGGCTTTAACTGATTATCCGGAAGCGAAGTTTGTGGCAGGGCTAATGATAAAGGGGTAAGTTGAGCATAAACCTCTTCTGCAGGAATTGCTTTTGAAGATAGTGCCTGAGATTCATCTAATGCTGTTACTATTTTGTTTTCAGTAATCCGGGGACTTATAATCATAACGACTGACTGATCCTTAACAGAATGAAAACCTGAAGGAGATTCAGTTTCTTCTGGGACAATACCCACAGATACCGGAGTTTCCCTGTTAGAATTTTGGGCAGGAACCACAATGTTATTTCCTGAATTATCTGAAACAATCTCCTGAACCGGACCGGAAACAAATAGAATTCGTATCATCAATGCAAGCACCAGGATAGCTGCTACAGACCCCCACCAATAAAATTGTTTTCTGACAGGTATGGGCTTTTTCAAGTTTGATTTTGCCGGGAACTTTTCATTTCCGGGTTTTAAGATAGTTTTCTTATAAAGTAATAATAACTCCCGGTCTGAAGAGTTTTTTAGAGAAGACAACATAATTTCTATTGAGTTGTCCTGATGAACTTTTTCTTCCAAAAGAGATATGCATTCAAGATCTGGTTTTGGAATGGTTTGAATAAGGTCTGCTGTTGTTCTTCTTAAAAACTCCTTATTCGGATAAATGGTCTTCCCGGGGGAAAGACTAAGATCTTCTCCTGATAGTATAATTTGCTTTAAATCCGGATTGCTAGTTAAAAAATTACGGAATTTTTCTTCATCTTCCGGAGAAAGGTTTCCCTCCAGAAAATCCAGTGCATAAAGCTCATAATTTTGATGAGAAAATTCCATTCTTATTTAAACCAGGTTTTCGACTTTTCCTATTTTTTCTTTTAAAAACAACCTTCCGCGAAATATATAAACCTTTACCTGCGATTCTGAAAGTCCGGTAATAGTGGCAATTTCAGAATAACTATAGCCTTCATAATCCCGCAGTAGAATTACCGAGCGTTGTGCTTCCGGTAAGCTTAAAATCAATTTGTGTAAAATCTCATTCAGATCATTGTATTGTCCTTCATATATACCTTGATCCTGGTTGTATTCCAGATATTTGCTATGATTCTTTTCTTTTCGGATAGAATCTATCATAGTGTGGTATGCCGCTGAGAACAAATAAGATTTCACCTTTTGAAAAGAAACAGATTCAATTTTTAGCCAGAGCTTCTCATAACAATCCTGAACAATGTCTTTGGCTCGCTCAACATCATTAATACTTTTGAGGATGAAGCGAAAAACATTATCAGAAAATAAATCAACGCTTTTGTTATACTCTTTGACCGTCATTCTACCAGTTTCAGATTTAAGACGTTTAGAACCACTTAAATGTTACAAATGGATTTATCCATTTTAAAAGACGTAAGCATCACCTTTTTGATGCATGATAAGGCTTTTAAAGATGAAAACAGAATCCAATTAAATATAATAAGATACAATCTGGATACAAAGAATAATAATAACCAGGGCAATTGGATACACCGTAGCATAAGCCAGATGGGCTTTATTATTTTCAGTCATAGAGTCGATGGCTGCCAGCCCTGGTGTGCTTGTCATTCCCCCGGTTAATCCTCCAAGGAAGGTATAGATGTTCATTTTAAGAAAATAATGTGCAAGTACACCTGTAAGTAGCATCGGGATAATAGTGATTAATGCCCCGACTAAAAATAGCTTAACACCATATTGAGAGAATGTTTCCACTAAATGAGCTCCGGCTTCGGTTCCAACTGCGGACAAAAAAAACAACAATCCCAGCTGCCTGAGCAATTGATTGGCTGCACCGGACATGGTCCAGACAATAGGCCCTGTTTTTCCAAGATTACTGAGTATAAGACCAACTATCAAAACTCCCCCCGTAAGCCCCGGAGTGAAAACAAATTGATCAGAAAATGCTATCCGCAGCTTTCCTGCCAGGATACCAAGTACAATACCGGCAGCTATTGGGAAGAAATCAGTATCTGAAAGTCGTTTGTCTTCGTTACCCAGAAATTTTACCACCTCAATCATATGATCATGATCGCAGGCAACCAGAAGCTTATCTCCAAAACGTATTTGAGTGTCAGATTTTCCTGCAATATTTATTCCACTACGCCTGATTCGTGTGATGGTTGCACCATATGTGGAAAGCAGATTCAATTGCTCAATGCTTTTATTTATAATTTTCTTATTGGTTACCAATACTGATTGTACAATATAATCCTTTCCAAGCGGAATTTCCTTATGTGTTTCCGGACCGATCAATAAATGAATCTTCTCAAGAGACTTCATGGTTCCAACAGCCCTTACCAGATCCCCCTTGTACAGAATTGTGCCAGGAGAAGGGGTAACTGCTGTTTCTGCATGCAAAACCCTTGAAATACTGGCGCCGGTCATACTTCTAACCTGGAGTTCTTGTATGCTTTTGCCGCAGATATTTGAATTTTCAACAACAAAATGCTGGTGATTTATTTCCGGGTTGTCTGCCTTAACTTCTTCCTGAATTTCATTTTCTGCTTTCTGAACATCAGCTTTAAACAAAAGAGGGAAAATTCTTACAAACAGGATTACGCCAAGAACCCCAATTGGATATGCCACTCCATAAGCAATAGAAGCAAGAGGAGAGGAGGTAGTATCGATTAAAACAGCCAGTCCGGGAGTACTGGTTAAAGCCCCTGTAAAAAGGCCCAGTCCGATGAGAAGATCAATATGAAATAACTTAGATAAGCCAAGCGATACCAGTAAGGCAGATATTATAAGAAAAGAAGAAAGGATAAACAGAGGAATTCCCTGTTTTTTGAAAGACTGCATAAAGCCAGGACCTGCCTGGATAGCAATGGTAAAAATAAATAATAACAAACCTATATATTGAAAATCTTTTGGAATGATTACTCCATAATGTCCGAAAAGCAAAGCAATAAATATAACTGCTGAGACATCAAGGGAAATTCCACGGATCTTAATTTTTCCAAGAATAAAACCAAGTGCAATAATCAGGAAAAGAGCAAAATAACTTTCTGATAATAAACCCATATCTGCTAATTTATTTCAGGAGCAAAGGTATTGAATAATAAAAGCTGTTTTTTATGAGACTTGTCAAGTTTTATTCCACTAACACACAACTGCTCATCTG
This sequence comes from Bacteroidota bacterium, assembly GCA_030596025.1. Taxonomy (GTDB): domain Bacteria; phylum Bacteroidota; class Bacteroidia; order Bacteroidales; family VadinHA17; genus JAYEGO01. The sequence goes on from JAUVKW010000101.1 coordinate 4,814, forward strand.
GATATTGGTAAGAATGCCATTACATCTACCCTTTATACTTACAGGACTTCCTTCTTTTGAAGAGTCCAGTATGCTTTTTACAGACACGGAATAGACACTATCTAAAGAACAACTTATCCCGAAAAAATCATCCTCCAGGAAAATTGTACTGATTCCCTTAACGGTGTTTTGAATACCGTATAGTGACCCACTTACTTCTATTATTTTTCCCACATATTTTTCATTTCCGGAAGTTTCATCAGAAGCATAATCTTCAATAAATCTTTTGGCAGATATAACAATATCTGGCTTTACTTTTGCCAGGTCTCGGGATGGTTTAAAATACATGTAAAGGCTGACTCCTGAAGCTGAAATGACCAGAATTAAGGCTAGAATTATGAGTTTTTTCATCAGGCTTGTATGTTAAATTATTTTGCAGGGATTGATAACAGTTTATTTTTTATAAAGTTGGTAATTCATATCACAACTGATTTCAATACTTTTAGCGATTTTGTCCTTCACAAGCTTAGGTATCTCAATCCCGTAAGCATCGACATCAATGTTGAATGTTGATTTTCCATCGATTTCTCCACTCTCTTTTATTTCCAGGGTCCCGGATGTTTCTACCTGATTAGTTTCTCCCCTGATTGTTAAATTCCCATTAATCTGAATCTCATATTTTCCGGGTTTTGAGAAATCAATCTTATTTATATTTACAATACTTCCTTTAAATTGAGATTTTGGAAATTTCTCAGAATCCATATAATTTTCATTAAAATGTTCTTCCATCAGGGATTTTTTGAATTCAAAAGATCGGATCAACACGGCAAAAACCATTTCTCCTGAATCAATATCCAGAAAACTTGTTACCTGGTTATTTTCTGCATTTATGTCTTCCATTGGGGTATGGGAAAAAAAGGAAATGGTTCCGGTTTTTGTAAAATACCGGGTTTGTGCATTCATGGCAGAAATAGAGAAAAGAAGTGCAAAAAAAAGTGTGATTATTGTTTTCATGATATAAGAAGTCTAATAAATAAATAAATTCAATATTGTATTATTTCAAAGCAAAAACTCTTGAAATGTTAAACCCAAACCGGATATCTCCATCCAGCCAGCTTCCAGCGGTTTCTGTAATAAATCCTTTCTCAACCATGGGCTGTGAGTTGGTAATCAGCAGTGAAAAAACGTGGCCCCCGGTTTCAATATCCAGACCCAGAGATAAAGAATTATAAAAGAGATCGGCATCAGTAGAATGTTGTGGACGAAAAACGTAATAATATTCACCATTAATGGAAAGTCTTTTTGTTAACTTAAAGCGCCCTCCCATACCAACTGAAAATAAATCATTTGCATCTAACAGAGTTTCAACCATATTCTTATGTACCAGTGAAGGGCTTAATTGTAAAGAAAGACGCTCTGAAAATTTGCGTGCAATCATAATATGAAAGGTATAAGCCAGTCTGGATGAAAAATAATTTTCCTGTTCCGGGTTTTCCCATTTCAGAGAATTTATAGCCATTGTTGTATAGGCAGAGAGGGACAGGGGCATTGTTTTCTTTCCTGAAGATTGCCTTAAAATACTGAAATGAACAAAACCATCGAAAGTTTTTTGATAGGTTCCTCTGCCTATTCCTATCATTACCCAATCAGTTATTCCGTACTCCAGGCCTAAATGGATATTTGCCTGATCCAGCCCCCAAAATTCATATGCTCCACTGTTCAGAGTTCCAAAGCGATGGTGAATCCTAAAATCAAGTTGTCCGGCCTGCATTCGTTCAATAGAGTGTCCATTTATAATCCTGCTTGACTTGAATGTAGCGGTGGTGTATTCAACCTGATTTCCGGTTTCTTCATCCAGGAGATCCATCAGGCTCTGGCTCCTGGAAATTGTTCCCGTGAGCATAAAAACCAGCACAATGGAGCACAATTGATTTTTCATTCTCATAATTGCTATTAAGTTAATCATTGGGAGTGCCATTGTCTATCCATTTTTTAATTTGAGCAACCTTAATGTCGGAAAGCTTATTAGCATCCTGTGGCATGCGGGTATAAAAAGGGGCCCATGATACTGCTCCATATAAACTTCCGTCATCGGCCGAGGATTTAACACCTGTGTAATCTTCCAAAAAAATACCCTGGCCCTTAGTTGATGCTGTAGAATTACTATGACATTCCCAACAGAAAGTGTTTAACATGGGCTGAATAGTCCCAGAAAACGTAACCCTTGTTGTATCATTGAGAACATCAAAATCAACCCCTGGATATAAGTTTTCAAGATTGTCATAGTAACAACCAGCAATAAAAATAAAGACTAACAGAAGCAATAATACCAGGGAATTACTTTTTCTCATAAGCGATTTAGTTTTCAGGATATCCAAGACGAATCCATTCATCAAGCTTTTGAATTTCACAATCGGTCAGCATAAACCCTGGAGGCATGGGTATATTATAAAGATTTTTAATTACTCCTTCTAATTTTCCATTAGCAGCAATAGAAGCAATATCTGAATAGTTTATAAGTCTAAGGCTTCCTTCTGGCTGGTCTCCGCTGTGACAACCCCGACAATTGTTTTGGATGATTGGCAGAATAGTTTGATATGTTACATTAATCAAATCACACAAAAGGTCCCCGCAGTTTTCATTTAAACCCCCGGCCAGGATCCAATTTTCAATGCTATCAATTTGTGCGGTTGTTAAAGATGGATAAGGAAGAGGCGGCATATGGGCGTCTTCATTAATTGGTTCTGTAATGACCTTATAAATTTTTGTGTTGGCAGGATTCCCCGGGAAAAAATCTTTGGAAATAATATTGGCATAATCAGTTAAAACATAATCCCCTTCTGCGCTTCCGGGATCATGACATCCAACTATTCCACAGCCAGAAATAAATATTGGAAGAATATCTCTTTCAAAGCAAACTTCAGCTATTCCGGAAGGAACATAATCTATATCACAACTATTTCCAATTCCATCCAAATCAGCATCTTCCTGCCCCGGGTTATACAAATTAGGACAATTGTCCAATATATCAATTACTCCATCATTATCCTCATCATCGCATAAATCTCCGACCCCATCATCATCTACATCCGATTGATCGGTATTTGGGGTTTGAGGACAATTGTCGAGGTAATTAAGAATACCATCTCCGTCATCATCACCAATATCCGAGGAAGAAGGACATGGAATATTTTCTGCTCCCTGATCAATCCATAAACGAATAATTTTTCTTGCTGTTAATGGCAATGGATTTTCCGGAGGCATCAGATCATCTCCCTCATTGCTAACAAGAACTTTATATACTTCACTCTCATATGATTTAAATGGAACCACCCCTTTCAAGATCCCGGCATAGTCCGTTAATATGTAATCTTCTTCAGCAGTAATAGCATCATGGCAATTTGAAATTCCACAAGAAGACTGAAAAATTGGAAGAACATCTCGTTCAAAACACACTTTTTGCAAACCAAGAACATCTTCAGCTTCGTGTGTACAGGAACTATATAAAAACAAAATGGCCCCCAGGATAAATATGTGTCTAAATAATTTATTCATGCTACTAGATAATAAAGAAACCCAGGCTTTATGGTCTGTAAAAAATTCAATCATTAAACACTACAGCTTTTCTATATTCAAAAAAGGAATGGGGTAAAAAAACAAAATAATGTTTAGAAAATTGTGGTGTTTGGTTGATTTTATGATATTTAACATAAAAATTCTTTTTCAGGAGGGGTATTCTCTCCGGGTTTTTCTTGTCGACCCGGGAATTCCTGAACAGGCATATAATTATCAGAGAAAGAAATTGCCTGCTCCCCCTGGAAAAGAAACTATTGTTGAGATTGAGTTGGTTAACACATCCCTGATGGATTAATAGTTTGGTTCTAAAAGTTCCATTCTTAGCAAGAAACTAATTCTCATTTTCGTATATTGTACCTTCGTTTTTCTTATTTAAGCTCCATTCGAAATGAAGAAATTATTATTCCTTCTCATTCTGGCCATTGCTGTGGTAACTACACAAACTATTGGTTTTAGTCAGAATCATGAAAAGAAAACACATTCAGATTCAATTGAGACAGTTCAGCAGCACAATATACCTGCCGAAAGCCATACAGCAGTGGAGGTTCATGACGAATCACATGGAGCCGATATGTCCCCTCTTTTCTTTATTATCATCGCACTTATAATAGGTGCTGCCACTCGTCATTTTCTAAGAAAAAGTCCTCTGCCATTTACAGCCACTCTATTAATATTTGGACTAATAATGGGGGTTATGGTAAGGCTGGGGTGGTTTGATATATTTGAAATTGGAAAAATTACTATTAACCTGAAGTTTTTAAATGATGCAGTAACCTGGGCCGGACACATTGATCCACATCTGATTTTATATGTTTTCCTTCCAACCCTGATTTTTGAAGCAGCTTTTGCTATGGATTTTCACACATTCAAGAAAACGGTTACAAATGCTTCAATTATGGCCATCCCGGGTATTATTATCGCCATGGTGCTTACTGCGGCCCTAATGATCTGGGTAAATAAAATGGGTTTTGGTTTACAAAATTGGGGTTGGCCCGTGGCATTGATGTTTGGAGCTGTTGCGAGTGCCACCGACCCGGTTGCAGTTGTGGCTTTATTGAAAGATCTTGGGGCAAGCAAAAAATTAGGAACCTTGATTGAAGGAGAATCTATGCTGAACGATGGAACAGCCATTGTTCTGTTTATGGTATTTCTAACCGGAATTACAGGACAGGCTACAGGTTCTTCCCCTGTGATTGAGTTTTTCAGGGTGGCTGTTGGAGGCATTCTGGTGGGATTGATTGTTGGCAGTCTTGCTATTTCGTGGGTCAGAAAAGTATTCAATGATGCATTGGTTGAAATAAGTGTGATCATTGCTGCGGCCTATCTTACTTTTTACCTTGCAGAACACTTTCTTCATGTATCAGGAGTTCTTGGTTTAGTAGCTCTTGGTTTGGCCATGGCAAGTGTTGGTAAAACAAGAATTAGCCCTGAAGTTGAACATTTCCTTCATGAATTCTGGGAGCTTTTTGCATTTATTGCAAACACAATTATTTTCATCATTGTTGGTGTGGTGATCGCTGAACAGGCCTCCATAACGGGGAGGAATTTCCTCATACTGTTAATTCTTTATATAGGGGTGCATCTGATTCGGGCATTGGTTATTATTCTTTTTTATCCAATTATGCGAAGGTCAGGTTATGGACTCCCTGTAAAAGATGCGATAGTTTTGTGGTATGGAGCTTTACGGGGAGCAGTTGGTTTAGCCCTGGCCTTGATTGTTGCCGGGGAAAAGTCCATACCTTCAGACATAAGGGGTCAGTTTTTATTCTTAACAGCAGGCCTTGTTACACTAACTCTTCTTATCAACGCCACAACCATAAAATATCTTGTAAATGCTCTTGGATTAACAAAAGTTTCACCTGCTAAAGCCTTAATGCAAGTCAATGTGAATAAATATTTGTATAGCAGCATCCAGAATGCACTTGAAAAAGCAAAAAGAGACAGATACCTGAGCAGGGCAAATTGGAATGCTGTAAATGAGTATTTACCAAAACCTGTTGAAGATATATTTTCTGATGCTGTTGAGATGGATAAAATGGCGGAATACCGTCGCAGGGTACTTGAAAAAGAAAAAAGCAGTTACTGGCATCAGTTTAAAGATGGTTTATTAGGAGCCCAATCTGTGATGGGTCTTTCCTCAGGTATGGAGGGAATAATAGACAAAGGAGGACTAATCCCCTTGTCTGAAAGAAAGGATCTTGAAGATTCATGGAAAGCGGGAAAAACTTTGGAAATGCTACAAAAGATTCCTTTTCTGTCAAAACTGTCAAGAAGGTTCTTTTTTGATAAACTATCTGTAAGCTATGATAGTGCCAGGGCTTTTGTTGAAGCCCAAAATGATTCTTTGAAGTTAGTAGAAAGTATGTTTCGTGGATTGGAAACAGAAAGCGAAACAGATAATAAAGAAGGATTTAAGGTGCTTTCAATTATTGAAGAGGAAATTAAGGAGAACAAAATTCATGGACAGACATTCTTAAGGAATTTAAGAAAAAACTATCCGGAAATTTATTCTGCCATTGCTACCAGGCAGGCTATCCGAACACTTTTAAATTATGAACGGTACACTATTGAGCGATTACATAAAAATGGCAGAATAGAAAAAGGAGAAGCTCAAAAGATAATAAGCGATATAGAAGAGAAAATGAAAAAACTCATGGATTCTCCACCAATTGTAAAAATCCCCGATACTCTTAGCTTATTAAAAGAATCGGAATTGTTTAAAGAATTAGATATCCTTGTTTTTAAAAATATTATTCCTCTCTTACAAACCCGGGTATTTCCGGTAGATGACAAAATCATCCGGGAAAACACAATCGGTGATGGTTTGTACTTTATTGCAAGGGGAACTGTTCGCATTTCTATTAAGAACAAAGCAATTGATATCCTGGGAAGAGGGCAGTTTATTGGAGAAATATCGGATATGACAGGAGTTGTTCGTTCTGCAGAGGTGGTTGCAGAATCCCCGGTTACAGCCCTCTTTATTTCAGGCATACACCTGAGAAAAGTGATGAAAGATTTTCCAATAATAAAAGACCGTTTATGGAAAATTGTGGGACAAAGAATAAGTGAGAATTTATTGCGCGAGATTGAGCCGTACGACCACTGGAAGCACAACCAATTGAAAAACCTGGTAAATAAAGGAGCATTGTTGCAAACGGACGAATATAATACGACTGCCTATAAAGAGAAAATAATAATACTTGTGTCGGGACAGGCTACTTCTTCCGGAGGAAAAGAAAAGTATGATGCACCTTCTCTTTTAGAAAATGATGATTATAAGTTTTCGTCTGATGCCCTCCTGTGGGTGTGTTGATCATTCATCAGGGTAATTGTTTCGTAAATCATTTTAAAGAAAATGCTGATAGTCAGAAACCAGATTACATAAATGACTAACAGGGGATTGATTCCTTTTTTCTTTTTTTTATTTAAATATTAATTTCTACTTTTGCACGACATTTTTCGAGGGGGAAATTGTGAATGTACTTAGTAAATATGAGATTTCATTTTTTGGACTGAAAGAAGGACAGCATGAATTTGAATTTGAAATAGATCGAAAGTTCTTTGAGTGTTTCGAGAAATCAGAAATTA
>JAUVKW010000031.1 GCA_030596025.1 Bacteroidota bacterium
CACCCCATACCTGTATACAGGAGTAGTCCTGCCAGGTTAATTTCAGGAAAAGCTTCCATTGATTTTGATCAATTAAGAGGAAGGTATGATATGACAGGTTGGGAAGAATCAGGAAAAGGAACCATTGGTTACAGGCTTATTGATCATAGAGGAGCTATTATTTATGATGGGATTGTGAGTTTTTCAGGAACTGGGCCTTTCCTGGTGATCAATAGCATACAAACCGGACCCTTTGTGAACCTTGCTCAACCGAATGGAGTAACCATATCATTTGCAACAAGCGAGGTATCTATTTGCAAAGTATCAGTTGATGAACAAAGTTTTGAAGATGCTTCTCCAACAAAACATCATGAAATAAAAATTGAGGGCCTGGATTCAGATAAAAAGTATGACTATACCGTTCACTATGGAGACCTGAAACAATTGTACTCCTTTAAAACCAATCCTCTTCCCGGGTCAAGAAAAAAGTTTATGTTTTCCTATTCGAGTGACTCCCGTGGGGGTAGTGGATGGGGTGAAAGAAATCTGTACGGAGCAAATGTTTATATCATAAAAAAGATTATGGCTATTGGTGCAAGTAAAGATATTGCTTTTGCCCAGTTTACCGGTGATCTTATAAGTGGTTACAGCAACAATAAGAACCATATGAGACTCCAGTACCATAACTGGCAAAATGCAGTAGCACCTTTTGGTCACCATTTCCCGGTAATTTTTGGAATGGGAAATCATGAATCTTACAACATAACACTTCAGGATTCTGCAAAGCTTTATAGATTAAGTTTTGATCACTTTCCTTATAAAGATGATTCCGGGGAATCTCTATTTGCAGAAGTTGCTGTAAATCCACATAACGGGCCCAAAAGTGAGGATGGGTCAATTTATGACCCGGATCCGGGAACAGTGAACTTCCCATCATATGATGAAAATGTATTTTATTACACTTATGATAATGTTGCTGTTGTTAACTTAAATTCTAACTACTGGTATACACCCAGCACGGGTTCGGTTCCCGTTGTCGGAGGAAACATTCATGGCTATGTTATGGATATGCAGTTAAAATGGTTTAAGAAGACCCTGAAAAAACTTGAAAAAGACAAGACTATCGATCATGTATTTGTAACAATTCATACACCCTTCTTCCCAAATGGCGGGCATGTTCATGATGATATGTGGTACGGGGGAGACAATACCCCAAGGCCTTATATTGCCGGAAAAGCAGTAGAAAAAGGAATTATTGAAAGAAGAGACCAATTGCTGGATTTAAGTATTAACAAAAGTAAAAAGGTGGTAGCATTTCTGACCGGAGATGAACATAATTACTGTAAAACTGAAATTAATCCGGAAATGAACATTTATCCTGAAGACTATTCCGGAGAAAAAATAAAACTGAGCAGAACAATCTATCAAATCAATAACGGTGCAGCTGGTGCACCCTACTATGCACAGCAGGAAACACCATGGACCCCGTATACATCTGGTTTTACTACACAGAATGCTGTATGCCTGTTTACTGTGGAGGGAGATAGTCTTACGATGATTGTTATCAACCCTGACACACTTGAAGAAATAGATAAACTTAAGTTGAGGTAATTTATTCTTTAAAGATAGTTAGAGTATAACTAGAACCCATAACTCCTCCCTTGCCCAATACGTTTAGGACCGCATAGAATGGTAAAGAAACATTTATTGGTGTTTTTTTCAAAACACAATCGACTCGGAGAGTCGATCTACAGTACCTTGTACAAAATATAACTACGTAGTTCGACAAGATCTCCTCAATCAGATATCTCGTCTGACCACTTATGGCTAAGGCCAATAGATAGACTTATCTTTTTACCCGATGAACTAACTAATAGTGGTCTGACGAGTAACCGACAAGAAAATTATCACAACAATAAAAAACCTCCCAAAATAATATTGAGAGGTTTATTATTATTTTGGATTGGGATTATTCTTCAATTTCCAGTAATTCAATTTCAAAAATCAAAGTTGCGTAGGGTCCAATATCCTGTCCTGCACCACGTTCTCCATAAGCAAGATCATAGGGGACAAACAAACGCCATTTTGATCCAACCTTCATCAATTGCAGGGCTTCGGTCCAGCCAGCAATAACTCCATTTACCGGGAAAGAAATAGGCTCTCCCCGTTCTACAGAGCTGTCAAATACAGTGCCATCAAGTAAAGTGCCATGGTAATGTGTCTTTACCTTATCAGTTAAGGCCGGAATTGCACCTGTACCCTCAGTAATTACCTCGTATTGCAGTCCGCTTTCCAGAGTAATTACTCCCTCTTTTTTCCCGTTATCTGCTAGAAATTCCAGTCCTTCCTTCTTCATGCCATCAGCTTTGGCAGCAGATGCTTTTGTAAAGAATTCCTGCAAAAATGCATTGCATTCTTCTTCCGTCATTTGTAGCTCGTCCTCATTCATTGCAGTACTAAATCCGTTGTAAAAAGCTTCCAGGTCAAGACTGTCAAATCCCTGCTTTAAATAATAAGAACCCGCAGTAACTCCAAGGCTGTAACTGGCCTTCTGTAAATCTGTGTCCAATACAGAATTTTCCATGCTCTTATTTACCTTACATGAAGAAACCAGAAGTCCTGCAAACATGATTAATAGTATACTCTTCTTTAACATTTTTATTAAATTTTATTGATAAATAATTTCGGCAATGATACATCATTCTGGCCCAATAAAAAAGACAATTCACAGAATTATTAATGAATTGTCTCAATTGTAGTAATTATATCCTAAATACATTTTTGTGAGTTTTTTAAGAATATCTTATCTTTAGTAAGTAGATTAGGTCATTTATAGAAATTTGTAGTCTTAAAAAAATCATTTAAATTTTTAAATCATTGTTTCATCCCGAGCTAAATAAAAAAATCCTGTTGGTAACAATCTTTGCAATTGCAATGGGATTTTTAGAAGCAATAGTAGTAGTATATATCAGGGAGTTGTACTACCCTGAAGGATTTTCATTCCCCCTGGAATTGCTATCCCCCAGAATATTTGCAATTGAACTGGTACGGGAATTCAGTACTATGATCATGCTTTTAAGCATTGGGTTTCTTATTGGCAGGTCTGCACTTGAAAAATTTTCATGGTTTTTGTTCAGCTTTGGAGTATGGGATATATTTTATTATGTCGCCCTAAAGTTATTTCTGGATTGGCCTGAATCCTTACTTACCTGGGATATACTCTTCCTCATTCCAATTACATGGCTAGGACCTGTCCTTGCACCTTTGATTTGCTCATTGACAATGATCTTTTTTGCTCTTACTGTATTTACCCGTAGTCAAGCACCTATAAAAATATATAAGGTCTTCTGGTATTTAATTTTCATGGGAGCTATTCTCATATTTTCAAGTTTCATTATTGACTACACCATATTATTAATTGGGGAAGGATATTTTAGCAGAGGTGGACCATCACTGCTGGAACCAGGTTTTACCAAGGCTATGCTTAATTACATACCGGAAAAATTTCAATGGGGTTTATTTCTTGCAGGAGAATTATTGATCATTTTCAGTATTGCTGGATTTGTCTTCATCTCGAAAAGGAAAAATTGAATATCTTGCAGAAAATTTCAAGACCCTCCATTACTATTTTTAAAACAACTAAAATGAACCAGCCTGGACCATCAATAAAAACATTTGCAGGAAAAGCATTTTCCTTTTGGTTTCTATTCTTACTTAGCTTTATAATATCTGGTGAAAACAGCTTCGGCCAGGTATCCGATACTGATACAATCAAAGTTGTTGAATCGGAACTTATTCATGCTGATGAGATTGCAAACAAACTTCCTGAAGCAAATTCTGAAATGCGGAAGATCCATAAAAGTCTTATCTCCAACAAGGAACTTGAAATCATTCGTGTAGAATTGGATAGTTTTTTTGTTGATTTTGATCTTTTCGTAAAAGAGCTCACGGCCAGTGATACCGGGAAAGTTGAGAGAAGAGAACTTGAAAACCACATGTACCAGTGGAATCAGAAAAAAATACAGAATAACAGGTTTCAGACCCAACTTAACGACATTCTAAATGAATTAAAAAAGGAGAATGATGCCCTTCAAACAATTGAAAGTGCATGGAGCTTAAGCCTGGAAGCTTTTCCTGAAGAACTACCAAAAGCAAATAAAAACCTGGTTTCTTCTTTTCTTGTCGATTTAAATGCTATTAACGATACAATTACAGGTAAGATTCAATTAGTAATGCTGCAGTTGGAACGAACAACTGAAACAAGCATTAACATTGACGAAAGGCTTTCAACAGTAGAAGCCATTGTAAACGAAATAGAAAATACTCTACTCAATACAAAAGGACCTGCACTTCATAAGGTTTTGTTCAATAGAAATAAGGATGAAAAGATTCTTGGAAGCATAATAGCAAACCTGAAACGTAATATGCTACCTGTACAGGATTATATAAGCAACAACAAATTCAGATTCCTGATTATTCTATTTATTTTTGTATTTATATACGGAATTCTGGTTTTCATTAAGCAAAATACAGATTTGGTTCCAAGAGAAGAAGATCAATATTTCCTCATTAACAAGGCGCTTAAATTACTTTCACATCCACTCCCAACTTCAATTTTCATTTCCCTCATCATAACCAGGTTGATATCTCCGCTTGCACCACAGGATTATTATAAAATTATTTTTGTGGTAACACTTATTCCTCTTATGATTTTGATCCCTAGACTGCTTGATAAAAAATTAAATAAGTATGTATATGGGATAGGAATAATTTTTCTTATGGCAAACCTGGTAGACCTTACTTTATATGGTTTTATTCTTAATAATCTATTCTTAATACTTCTTGCTATAGCATTAGTTTTTGGATTGATTGATTTTTCAAGGAATAAAAGAACCAGTCTGATTTTTATGCAAAAATTTACCCGGGGGTTTTTGAACGGGTTTATTTTTCTTTCCATATTTATTCTATCATTGACAATAATCTCAACATTTTTTGGCTACTATGTATTTGAAGAGTTTATTATCAATGCTTTTATCTGGGTATACTTTAGCATCTTCCTCTTTTATACTGCCAACATCATACTTGCAGGCTTTGTAGACCTGTTAATACTTAGCAAGTACATGCAAAAAATCAATGTTTTTAAGAAATTTGCCACAGATATTTCATTATGGTTTATTAAGACTCTAAATATCCTTACAATGCTTTTGTGGGCATATGTGGCAGCCGGTCTTTTTAAAATAGATAGATTCTTTGAGTCTGTATTTCAAAGGATATGGGATTTCGGTATAACCACTGGAAATATAGATTTTTCAGTGGGAAATCTGGTTATCTTCATAGTCACTATTTGGATCTCTTTTTTGATTGCAAAAATATTGCGCCTTGTATTAGAAGAAGACGTACTCAATAAGCTTAAGCTCGAGCGCGGAGTACCAAGAGCCATATCTATATTGGCAAAATATTTGGTTGTCATTTTTGGTTTCTTCATAGCAGTAGCTGCAGCAGGAATGCAACTTGACAAATTGGCATTTATATTTGGTGCCCTTGGCGTTGGTATTGGATTTGGCCTGCAGAGCATAGTCAATAATTTTATCTCCGGACTGATACTTTTATTTGAGCGCCCCATACATATTGGAGATGCCATTGGAGTGGGAAACCTGGAAGGAATCGTAAAAAGTATAGGTATGCGGGCCAGTGTGATCCAGACCTTCGACCGCTCCGAAGTGATTGTCCCAAATGGCAACCTGGTTTCCAATGAAGTAATCAACTGGACCCTATCGAATAAAATGAGGAGACTTGAGATCAAGGTAGGTGTAGCCTATGGAAGCAATATTGAGCAGGTATTGAAAATTCTGAAAGAATGTGCAGAATCGCATGAACTGGTACTTAAAGATCCACCTCCATATGTTTGGTTTACAAATTTCGGAGATAGTTCACTGGATTTCCGATTGTTATTTTTCTATCCACAATACAACGGAGGAATGACAGTAAGAACTGAAGTTGCCAGTGCAGTTGACAAAGCCCTTAAGAAGGCCAAAATTACTATCCCATTCCCACAAACAGATGTTCACATTAAACAGTGAAAGATATTGTTAAGTGTATTAGTATATATTATGTCGAACTCACATTAAATATAGTTTTGTCATGAAAAAATTAATCTTATCCATTTTACTTATTATTCTGGTGGCTCATAACAACTTCGGACAATTTTCTGCCACCTTTTTTATACTGTCTGCTGACCAGGATGCAGTTTCAGGCCAACTTTATGTTCAGGATCATTTATACAGGATGGATTTTCATCAGGGTGGTGAAGAAAGTATTATTATTATTGACACAAAAGAAGCTAAGAGTACAATTCTTATTCCTGCCATGAATATGTATATTGAAAATGCACTTGCATCAGATGAAATATCGAACCTTGACCCTTTTCGTTTACATGATTACTATATGAGTCAGGATCTGGCTAAGGATTCGGGTTATGAACTTATTGAAGGCTATAACTGCATTCTATATAAAACTACAGATGAGGATGGAAATGAACTCACTGAATGGTTTTCAGAAGATCTGAATTTCCCGATTAAAATTGAAGGAAATTTAAATGGTGGAGACTTCCTGATGGAACTAAAAGAAATAAATGAATCTAAACCGGAGCCCTCAATTTTTAAAGTTCCCGATGATTTTATCCCAATGAACAATAACAAGTAATAGTCATTTTACTCTTTTCAGGAACAAGTTTTTATGCGCTTTGCACATTAATCTTTCGTTATTCTTTTTGTTCAATAATTTCTGTTAGCTTATCTGTTAAATCTATAACAGGATACAAACCAAGTGGCCCATCTTCAACTATTTTGCCATTTCGGTTAATGATTGCATAATATGGAACTGTGTAGACGTTAATCTTACTTTTCCACTTTAAGTCAATAGATTGAGGTAATAAAACATTCACTCCACCAATATTGTACTTTTCAATTGCAAATTTCATTTTTTCATAGCTGTCCCTAACAGCAATATGTATAACCTGAAATTCCTCGGGATTAAAGTGCTTCTCTAATGCTTGAATTTCTGGAATGGCCTTAATACATGGGGAGCACCAACTTCCCCAATACTCTAATAGTAAAACTTTACCCTTATACTTCAAGAGAAAATCATTAAACTCTTCCTCTGGGTTTGAAATTATCACATAATTAGATTCTGTTTCTTTGTTTATTGTTTGGAGGTACACATTATACTCTTGTTTTATTATTGTTCTTAACTGAGTCATATTGCAATCAGTTAAATATTGAACATACAACTGATCTGCCCCGGGTACACCTTGGTTTAAAACCCTAAATAATATCCTGGTTAAAAATACTTCTTTAACAATACCTGAAAGATGTTTTTTACCAAATTCATATTGATTGAAAAAAAACGATGAATCAGGAATATTTCTTTCCAGCAATAAGTTATTTTGCTCCTTATACTTGTACAGTAAGGCATATTCTATATAACTATTATAATTATTGTTTAATAGGGCTATTGAATCATTACTCAGATCCAATAAATCGTAGAAAGAATAAACTTGATGGTTTTCGGGGATTTTCAACCCCCAGGTATGATACATGTATAAATGGAAAAAACTATAATATATTTCTGCCCAGGCATAATCGTATTCAACTTTAGATAGGGAATGTTTATTATGAAGACTATCAAGTAATGTTAGTGCATTCAAAATAAATATATTAAGCTTATCCTCAAACATATTCCAATCCTGACTCTCCAAATTAAGATATGTGGTATCAGGTTTGAAATTATTTGAAAATAATTGGTCTCTGATGGTTGTCAGTTTTTGGTTATCACCAGTAATTTTCAGAGTTTCTTTAAAGCTTTTGCAGTCAGCAGTAATACTGACTCTGCTATTTGGAAAAACAAAAAAATGTGCGATTAGATTAGTGTTCTTTCCAATTTGAAAGGAAATCTGTCTGGGAGTATTTATTTCATAGCTGAATTGGAAGTTCCCATTATTATCAATAGCTGTAATAAATTCATCTCTTTCACTTGTTAAAGGATCAGCACTGAAATGAAATGATATTGTAGAATCCTTTGCATTTTTAAAGTTCCCTTTTACATGGAGATTCTGACCATTTAGATTCACAGCCAAAAGACAATAAAGAATGAAGGTGAGTTTTGTATTCACTTCAAAATAATAATAATGAGAGCTAATACTTTATTTATTTCTGGAACTGGAATAGCTTATCATCCACAGGAACATTGAGTTTTACCTCTTCAATCAATTGAATTCCTCCTCCCCTTCCTCCCATTCGGCTTCCACGAGCCAGATCGCCACCTTCAGGTTTGGTTTCAATATTAAAAGCCAGGGTAAAGCCATCCACCACTTTATAATTCTTATATATGGTAAGCATTCTAAGTTCCTCTCCGTTTTGCTGTATCAACCTGATTTGCCTTAACAACAAATAGCTTTCCTTATCTATGTAGTACTCAACAATTGCATCTTTGTCCTTCATTTTGATTTTGTAAACATCAACTCCTTCCAGTTTCTCCGTACCCACAAGGTTCAATCTCTTAATATATTTCCTCCATGATGCTAAAGGACTTACAATATTAGCTCTGTGCTGAATCATCCACGATTGTCTTCCTGTAAGTTCTTGTGGGTCAGGTGAGCGGGGAGAAAGGATCCATCCCTTTTGACCATCGTAAATTTGTATCATGGGCCTTGAATTCTGTCCGCTAGCTTCGTATCTCACTTTACCATTTTTCACATATAGTTTAAAGGGAATTTCTGTTGTTCCCCTGAAACTATACCCACTGATTACCGCTGAGCTAACAGTACCCTTATCGGTACCAACAGCCTTTTCATGCTTTGTTAAGATCTCTTCAAGGTTTTGTGCCGAAACAGCCAAGGTAAAGCAGCTTAACAAGCCGCAAATAATTAATAATTTTACATTTTTCATAATTCTATGTATTAAGTTCATAATTCAAGTAATAGTATCTATAAATTAACAAAAAGTGGAGCCCAATCCCAATAAAACCACCTCCCCATATCTATCATTCTGGTACTGGATACTCAGATTTCTGAAACAGTCTACACTATCTAAGTAACTTTGGGTGATCAAACTCTCAAGGTCTAAACCCCTAAACCTCCTAAACTCTTCTCTCGTTTACTCATATCTTAAGGCATCCATAGGGATAAGGTTAGCTGCCTTTTTTGCCGGGTACCACCCAAAAAAAACACCTATAACTGTTGCAAAGGAAAATGATAATACAATAGAATAACTGGTTACCAGTACAGGCCAGCCCATAAATTTCACAACCAAAGTAGAGCTTAAGGTGCCCAATCCCACACCCAGGATTCCCCCAAGCAAACTCAATAAAACAGCTTCCAGTAGAAATTGACGCAGAATATCTCTTCCACGTGCACCAATAGCCATTCTCAATCCAATTTCACGAGTCCGCTCCGTTACCGATACAAGCATGATATTCATGATGCCAATTCCTCCTACTATTAAAGAGATGCTGGCAATACTGGCCAGAAGTACAATCATAGTATCCGAGGTAGAAGTAAACATCTCAACAATCTCAGTTTGGGTACGAATCATATAAGGCGCATCGTCATTCTTTGTCAGCTTCATTCTCTGGCGAAGTAATTCATCAATTTCATCGGAGGCATCCTGAATTTGTTCCTCAGATTGGGCAGATGCATAAATCTGCTGAATATCTCTTTGTGAGCCTCTCATTCTTTTCTGAACTGTTGAAAAGGGTGCCATGATAATATCATCCTGGTCTGAACCCATACCGCTTTGGCCCCTTTCCTTCAACACGCCAATAATTTTAAATGGTATCTTTCTGATCCTGATTTTCTGACCAACCGGATCTGTATATTCATCAAAGAGATTTTCAGCTACTGTTTCCCCAATGATACATACTTTTGAGGCCCTTCTTTCATCTGTTTCCGTAAACATCTCCCCACTTGCTATCTCCAGGTTACGAATTTCCAGATACTCCGGATATATTCCATACAGCTGAGTGTTCCAATTCAGGGCTCCTGCAATAACCTGACCACTTGTTCGAGCCACAGGGCTAACATATTTTACGCTGGGACAATCATTGCTTATTGATATCACATCCTCCATTTCAAGGCTTACAGCCGAGCCTGCAGCAGATGATACACCTCCGCGGGAAGAAGCCCCGGGAAAAATCATAATAACATTGGTCCCCAGGTTGGAAATCTGGTCTTCAATACTCTGGCGTGAGCCCTGGCCAATTGCCAGCATGGCAATTACCGAAGCAACCCCGATAATTATACCCAGCATTGTAAGCAGGGACCTGACCTTATTTTTATTCAGGGACCTGACAGCTATGATAATGAGATTTATGAATTTCATATGTGTAAATTAGAGTCAAAAATTATCATCTTCTTCAGGCAAAGCATCAAGTTCAGCTTTTGCATTCTTTATTTTAGTTACAAGCTTTTCCTTAAAGATCCTTCCATCCCTGAACATTACATTTCTCGCAGCAAACTGAGAAATATCAGCTTCGTGTGTAACCAGGGCAATTGTTATTCCTCTGGAATTTAATTCCTGAAATATTTCCATTACTTCAAAGCTGGTACGGGTATCAAGGTTTCCTGTTGGTTCATCGGCCAAAATGATAACCGGATCATTCACAAGAGACCTGGCAATAGCTATTCTTTGCTGCTGACCACCTGAAAGTTGATTGGGATAATGATGTTGCCAGTCAGCAAGACCTACCATTTCCAATGCATTCATTGCTTTCTCTTTTCTCTCTTTAGCTTTCAAATTCGGATTGTATAAGAGAGGTAATTCTATATTCTCAAGAGCAGATGTACGTGCCAGCAAATTGAATGTTTGAAAAACAAATCCAATTTTCCGATTTCTAAGGCGAGCTAATTGGTCCTTATTCATTTCCTTAACATTCACGCCATCAAGAAAATATTCTCCTGAAGTGGGTAAATCAAGACAACCAATAATATTCATTAAAGTAGATTTGCCGGAACCACTATGTCCCATAATGGCAACAAATTCTCCATCCTGAATATTCATATTTACACCCCTGAGAGCATGGACTTTTACCTCGCCCATATCATAAACTTTTGTCAGCTCTTCAACAGAGATAATTATTTCACCAGAATTCATACTTCAATTATTATTATCGTTTTTATCT
Source organism: Bacteroidota bacterium (assembly GCA_030596025.1). GTDB lineage: Bacteria > Bacteroidota > Bacteroidia > Bacteroidales > VadinHA17 > JAYEGO01. The sequence goes on from JAUVKW010000031.1 coordinate 11,155, forward strand.
CAATCCCCTACCTCTTCCCGACCCCATTTGTGGAACAAAGGGACTCCTTGTCTGATCCTGCTTAGGTTCTTTTTCCTCATCATATATAGCAGCAGTAACCACCTCCATCCCTTCATTTAACTGATCACCAATAAGCTCAGCAAAGGATCCGTCACTCATTCCTGTTCTTACCCTAAGTGGTTTTACCTCATCTCCTTCTTTTACCCAGACCATACCGGGCTGTCCCTGAATACTCCAGGTGGATCCACCAGCTCCAGGAGCAGAAGTACCTCCACCTCCACCAGGAAAACTTTGTCCACCTCCCATCCCTCCTGATCCACCCCCGGAAATTATCCTGGATGACACAGCTTGTAAGCGCTCATCAATCTGACTATCCGTCATACCTCGCTCTTTCATTCGTTTCCTCATGGAAGAAACCCTATCGTCCATAGCTTGTTTTACAGAGTCTGGTAAGTTATTCTGATAATATTCAATATAACTATATGGAGGCTGAAAGCTCAATGCCCGTGAAGGTATTTTTAGTACCCCCCTCCTTTCATCTATGAGCACCGTAATACTGGCAGTCATTCCAGGCATTAATTTTAATTCAGGGTTAGGAACATCTACTATTACTGTATAGGTAACAACATTGGAAACAATTTCAGGTTTCAGCCGTTTTTGCCTGACCACTCCACTGAAAGTATCATCGGGATATGCATCCACAGTAAAACTAACTTTTTGCCCTTCCTCTATCTGGCCTATATCAGCCTCATCTATACTTGCTTCCACCTGCATTTTTGTTAAATCATTTACAATATTGAACAATGTTGGAGAGTTAAAACTGGATGCTACAGTTTGTCCCTGTTCTACATTTCTGGAAATAATCACTCCATCAATAGGCGAAATAATAGTTGCATAACTAAGATTAATCTTTGCCCTTTCCAATTGGGCATCCGCAGATAAAAGATTGGACCGGGCCGTTTCATAATCATCCAGTACTTTATCATACTCCACCTGTGCCATCACTTTTTCTTTAAACAGGTCTTCAGCTCTTTCCATGTTTCGCCGCGCCTGATCAACCATGATTTTTTTCCGGTTATAGTTTGCCTTTGAATCATAAACCTGGGAAGCAAGAGTAGTGGTGTCCAGGCGGGCAATAACCTGTCCTTTTCTTACTTTAGAATTAAAATCTGCATATATAACAGAAATAATTCCTGACACCTGTGTGCCTACTTCTACTTCTTTAACCGCCTCCAATGTTCCTGTAGCAGTAATGGAGATTTCCATATCTCCCCGTTCAACCGCTTTTACTTCCCATTCTATGTTTACCCCATTTTTTTCTTTATTTAGCAAAAAATACCCGGCAATCAACAAAGGGACAATAATTATTACTGAAATGATAATGAACTTTCTCATGTGTTTTAATTTCTTAATACTTACTATATAAAATTTATTTTCTTCTCTATTCCAAACTTATAGGTACTCCTTTATAAAATTCAAGGATCTTATTCATAAAAATATATTGATATTTTGCCCTGATTAAATTCGATTCAGAGTCAAAGTACTGGTTTTGCTCAATAATAAAATCTGTTGCATTTATCATTCCCAATTCATACTTCCTCTTCGAATCTGAGAATGATCTTGCCAGATTTTTCAATTGCTCATTTGCCGCATCATGGTTTTTTGCAGCGGCAATCATATCAGTGTAGGCCTGTTCAATCTTTTTTCGTAATACATTCTCAGTATCCTGTTGATTTAATTTTGCAGTTTCAATATTTATTCTTGACTTAGCAATATTGCTTCGAATTTGCTTGTTGCTATATATGGGAATACTCAGGTTTAATCTCAATGACTGGGCAAAGTTGTCTGTAAATTGTTGAGTGAAGGGATAATTTAGTTCAGTAAGTGTAGAAAATTGTTGATCTGCAAGAACAATTTCAGCAGGGTTACTTTGTAAATATCCAATTTCCTGAACCTGGGTATAAGTCTCACGATCATATAGGCTTCTGTTATTTGAATAACCAGTATTTATTCCTCCTGATAAAGTAATCCTGGGCATGGAAGCACCTTTTGCAATTTTCATAGATTGTTCAGCACTATTTACCCTTAAACCTGAGCTTACAATTTCCGGTTGTGTTTTCAAAGCAGTTTGATAAATTTCTTCTGGGGATTCAATAATAATTAAAGCAAGAACCGAATCACGAAAATCAGGTTGAAATACATCAAAATCATTCACTACAGGCAATTCCATTAATTGCATGAGGCTAACTTTGGCAATTTTTAGTTGATTTTCTGCATTTGTCAGATTGTATTGGTCAGTTGCCTCCTGTGCTTTAATCTGGAATAAGTTTCCTTCAGGAACTTCACCAGCCCTCAATAATGCTTCAGTTCTTTTAACCTGGGCCCCGGTAGATTCAAGTTTGCTTTTAAAGTTATCAATCTGCTCATAAGAATACAGTACCTGAAGGTAGGCCTGAGTAATGCTTAAGCTTATGTTATTCTCTGTCTCTCTTAGCTCAAAATCTCCGGTTTTCAGATCAATCTCATTCTTTAATATGGCATTCTTATTCTGAAAACCATTAAAAACATCCCAATTCGCATTTACTGCAAAATTATTGCTGGCAAAATTATTCTGGGTATATATGTTGGTATATGGGTCAACAGACCTCCCAAAATTAAAATTTTGACTTCCTGAAGCGTTTACAGATGGAATTTTGTTGGCTTTACTCTGCTCCAGAGTAATCTGTTCCACTTCGTTACTTAGTTTTTTCTTATTGATGCTTATGTTTTCTGTAAGGGCATGCTTAATACATTCCTCGAGAGTCCAAATCCTGGTCTGGCTAAAAACCAGGGATCCAAACATCCATCCAAAGACGAAAATTATTATTGTTTTTTTCATAAAACTCTTCATTTCCTTATTAATATATTCAGTCATTTGACATGCACAAAGCTAGATTTATTCCACCAGTTAAACAAAAGAATAATCGCTTAGTCACTGACAAAAAGTCAAGCAATATTGATTGGAACAGTATTTGTCTGATAGATTGTTAAAACATATATTAGTGGAACCATTTGAATCCATATTCCTATGAAGATTAAGGAAATAACCAAGAAATACCAGGAGGTTTGTCAATCAATTTCCACCCGCAAAGTAAAAAATGCCCTGGATATTTTGAAAGACCTTGTAGACGAATCTCAACTTGGAGATCTGAAAGACAGGCTACAGGAAGTTGAGACAACATATGAGAATATACTAAGGTATACTGTAGAAGGAGTTCCTGACCCGGAAAGAGAAAAAGTCTATAATCGCCTGTTAAGATCTATTCTTAAACTCGCAGACCAAACCAATGAGAAAATACTCCTTAATACTTCTGGCTGGCATACATTTTCTTTGAAAAAAGAACTGGCAAAAGAACAAAAATTAACAGGCAAAACAGTTGTTGAGAAAATTGATGATTTAAGTTTTAAGCATCAACTTGATGAGGTGTTAAGCGAAACCAGGGTTCTTAATACCCCACGACAATCTTTTGAGTCTCAAAAGTATACAGAGGTAATCTCCAGAATATTCATTCACATAATGCTCACGGATGAATTTAAGGAGGCAGAAAAAAGTCTGATTCAAACCCTGATGGATGAAAAAAAATTCTACTGGTATGAACGTAGTATTTTTGTTAGTTCAGTTAGCCTCTCACTGTTACGCTATTTCGATATCCAAAAGTTTAAAACTCTGTTTCAATTCTTCAAACTGGGAGAAGAAGAAGTTTGGCAACGCTCCTTTATAGGGTTGATACTGGCTTTTTACAAATACAATTCCCGGGTATCCCTATACCCTGAGCTTATAGATATCCTGAATAAACTTACTGAAACTGAATCTATTGAAAATGAATTTGAGCAAGTATTGATTCAGTTAATCCGATCAGGTGAAACCGAGAGTATTTCAAAGAAGATCAGAGATGAAATCGTTCCTGAAATGGTTAAGCTCGCACCAAGACTAACTGACAAATTAGATCTTGACAAACTTATACCTGAGGACTTCATGGAAGAAAAAAACCCCGACTGGGAAAAGATTTTTAAGGAATCTGAAGGACTTTATGAAAAAATTGAAGAATTCTCAAAACTTCAAATGGAAGGCGCCGATGTATTTATGTCTGCATTTTCACAACTGAAGCAATTCTCTTTTTTCTCAGAAATAAGTAACTGGTTTCTTCCTTTTATTCCTGACAATCCAATAATTGATGATGTCTTTAAATTTGAAGATGCGGAATTCGACAAACAACTCTTCTTAAGTGGTCTTGAAAAGACAGGATATATGTGCAATTCAGATAAATACTCATTTTGTCTGAATGTAAAACTAATGCCGGAGGCACAGAAATCCATGCACCTGAAAATGTTTCAGGCTGAGCTCAATAGCATGGACGAATTAGAGAAAGAAAACAAAATAATAGAGAGTGGAAAAACATCTAAAACAATATATACACAATACATCCACGATTTGTATCGATTTGTAAAGTTGTATCGATTTAAGGATGAATTCTATGATATTTTTAAGACTGAATTAGATTTTCACAACACCCTCTTATTTAGGAATCTGGTTAAAGATGATCAGCTCTTAGGAAATATTGCAGAATACTATTTTCAAAATGAACAATTTTCCAGAGCAATAGACATTTTTCTACTTTTAGATGATTATAATGAAAAGCCTGAAATAATTGAAAAAATCGCATATTCCTATCAAATACTCGGAGATTATAATTCAGCACTGAAGTATTATAGTCAGGCTGAGATATTCAATTCAAATAAAGAATGGTTATTGAAGAAAATTGGATTATGCTACAGGAGCCTTCAAATGTCTGAAAAGGCTCTTAAATATTATCAACGGGCAGAGAGTATTGATCCTGAGAATCTGTTTACCCAGGCTTCCATCGGGCATTGCTATCTGGATTTAAAGGACTATGAAAAGGCTTTGAAATATTATTTTAAAGTAGAATATCTGGATCCAAAAAACAAAAAAGTATGGAGGCCGCTGGCCTGGTGTTGTTTTGTTCAGGGAAAATTTGATCATGCTGATAAATATTATAAGCTCATCACAGAAGAATCTCCAAATTATCACGATTATTTGAATATGGGGCATCTTGAATGGTGCAAAGGGAATAAGGTAAAAGCCACAGAATTTTATAAAAAAAGTATTGAGCAAAAAGGGAATAATCTTGAAAAATTCCTTGAAAGCTTTGAGCAAGATAAAGATCATCTCCTTAATCATGGCATTTCTAGCGAAGACCTCCCAATATTACTTGATCATATTCAATATCAATTAAATAAGTAAGCTGATCTGGTATTAGGGGAAAAAATGCCAGGAAGGTAAAATTTACAGGATTGAGATCAACTTTCAAGCTAAAGAAAAAGACCGATTAAAAATAACCGGTCTTTTAGCCACCTAATTAACCCTCTTTTAAAGCCTCTATTTATACCTGTAAAGGTGTAAACAGCTTTATTTATTGGACATATGAAAATGTATTTCTATTCCCGGGAACTACATTTATATTAAAATAAAGTTGTCCTATGGACAAAAAAAGCTTGAGTAAAATGAATCATCCTTGTATTTGCTATCTTTATCTGAACCGGAACCTTTACGGGAAGAAGATTTTTTTGATCTTCGTCTTTCCATTGCTTCTAACTGCTCTTCAGTAAGGAATGGCTTTAGCTCCTCCCTGAATTCCTTCATCAAACTCCGGAAATCTTTTCTGTAATTGACCTTAAGTTCCTGATTCTTTTTTGAATATTCTTCAATAATTGGAAGTAAATTTATTTTTTGCTCTTCCGAAGGCTGTATCTTACCAAGGATATGATTTCTAAAACTTTCGTAGCTTGAATAGGAGCGATATTCCCTGGCTTTCCTTTCCCTGATAATACTTGAGCTTAGAAAACCAAGGATAAAACCAATGATCAGGATTGAGATTAACAGAAGTAATGATCTGGTTTTCATAGTATGCAATTTAAATTTTACCGGCATGAATTGATATAAATAAATTTAGATTTTGAATGCTATTCATCAATATCATCGTACAATAAATAACTCACAAGACCATCATCACTATATGGATCTCCAACAATAGTATCTACTCCCAGTCTGGAACTGGAGTAATATATACTAAACAAAAGAATTATGATGGCAGCAACTCCGGTAAGAGCAACTTTCTTAAACACGCTGAAAAATGTTTGGTTAAAATCAGGTATTATTACCTGTAAGTGGCTCTCCTCCTTGATTTTATTCACTACCCTATCTGTAAACCCTGGTTTAAAGGATGCCTTTTGGGAAGAAATCATGTTTCTCATAGCCAGTATTTCTTCCTGTTCTGTCCGCAGCTCCTCAGAAGAACTTAAGGCTTCTTTTAGCTTTGCTTCCTGATCTGCATCTAAGTCCTCATCAAAAGATCTTAGAAGTAAATTGTATTTTTCTTTCTCTACCATAATTTCATTTCATTAACGGGACTAATATCTCTTTCAATTTTTCTTGTGCCCTGGAAAGTCTTGACAATACAGTTCCTAAGGGTAAATTCAATATTTCAGATGTTTCTTTAGTACTATATCCTTCCACTAACCTTAAAACTACAACAGATCTGAATCCGGGTTCTAGTTGCTGCAGAGCCTTATCAACTATCTCTTTTTTATCTGATCGTTCAAATTCATCTCCAGGTTCGGGAATATCAAACATAGTTTCTTTATCCTTACTTCTTTTATAAAATAAAGAAAGGGTTTTCTTCCTCTTGGTTAATTCGTTCAATGAAAGATTAATTGCAATCCTGGTAAGATAGGTGCCAAGAGTTGAATCTCCCCTGAACTTATCCAAAGAGCGAAAAAACCTGATAAAAGTTTCCTGACCAACGTCTTCTGCTTCATCCGTATCCCCTAACATTCCAATCACAGTACGGGCAATTTGGTGTTCGTAACGCGAAATGATAACTCCAAATGCCTGGTCATCTCCTTTCCTGGAAAGTTCTATCAATTCCAAATCTCCAAATCCCAATAGATCCTTCACTAAACCTCTATTTAATTATTAGACAGCTTAAAGATAAAATCTATTCCTTAATAATCTCTGAATAGAAAATACTTGTTTTAGATCAGACCAAATTTTCCTTAATTTTATTCCATAATATCAATAACATGCTTCTTCAAGACCTGAATCAAAAAATAATTAATTGCAATCATTGCCAACTATCTACGATAAGAAAGCATGCAGTGATTGGTCAGGGAAATAGTTCTTCAGATATGATGCTGATCGGACAATCCCCGGGAAAGGTTGAGGATGAATCAAATAGCCTATTTGTAGGACCCTCTGGACAGATAATTGACAAACTCCTTGTCTTTGCAGGTGTTACAAGGGATGATATATACCTTACTAACCTGATAAAATGTATCCTGCCAAAATCAAGAAGGCCTTCGCACAATGAAATCAGGGAATGCAGTAATTACCTGGATCGGGAAATTGAGATAGTGGATCCCAGGTTTATTGTTCCTCTTGGTTTTCATTCCACGCGATATATCCTTGGAAAATATGGACTGGAAAAACCAGATAAGAACAACTTCCACAAATTGTTTGGAAAGAAAATTCAGCTTAAAGGAATAATTATCTACCCCTTACGCCATCCAACTGCCCTGTTTTTCAATCCTTCAATGGGAGGTATTATGAAGAAAAATTATTCTTACCTTAACATTTTCTTAAAAACATGAGACTAACTTTGTATCTCTAACTAAATAAAATTAAAATAATGAAAACCCGGATTGTAAAAATTTTGCCTGGATTACTCTTGTTGTTTAGTCTTATAGCCTGTACTGAAGTTGAAAAAGAAGATTCTTTTTCCTTTGCATTTATCACCGACATCCACCTTCAACCGGAAAAAAATGCCATGGAAGGGTTTCGACAAGCTATCTCAATGATAGACTCGCTAAATGTGGACTTTGTAGTCACAGGGGGAGACCTTATAATGGATGCCCTCGGCCAAAATTATAGCAGATCAGATTCTTTATTCAATCTCTACCAGGAAGAAATTAAGGCTTTTGATATGCCTGTGTACAATACTATGGGAAACCATGATATTTACGGATGGTATCCTGAAAGCCTTGCTGATTCCTTACATCCTGAATATGGGAAAAAGATGTATAAAAAAAGAATTGGCAAATCCTATTATACATTCACACACAAGGGATGGAAGTTTTATATTCTTGACAGTGTACACAAACTGGGGAAAAGAGGATATCGTGGTTATATTGACAGCACCCAAATTGAATGGATCAGGCAAGACCTTGAAAATATAGATGCAACAACCCCAATCGTTCTTAGTACACATATTCCTTTTATCAGCACATGGGTACAAATCAAATATGGATCGACTATTGCAAACACACCAGGTGGAGTGATAGTAAATTCAAGAGAAGTTTTGGAATTATTCGATGACCATAATCTAAAACTTGCCTTAGGAGGACATCATCATATCCTGGAGGATCTATACATAAGGGATGTCCATTTCATTACCGTTGGTGCAATTTCGGGAAACTGGTGGAAAGGTCGCAGGGATCTTACCGAAGAGGGATTCCTGGTAGTAAATTGCAAAAATGATGAGTTTGATTGGGAATATGTTGACTATGGCTGGGAAGTAGAAGAATGAGTTGAGAGGGTTTAGAAAGTTGATGGGTTTAGTCGAAAAACCAATATTTTAAAGAGATGTTACGCAAAAGAGCACAAAACCACTATGAAAAAGGCCACGAATGCACGGATTAAAGACGAATAAGATGTAAAAAGGATGAAAGTTGAAGCTTGAAGGATGAGCTCAGCGAAGCTAACCCATAATGCTTTCATTATTAGGCAAATATGGATTCCTGCTTCAGCAGGAATGATTACACAAATGGGGTTATGAGACGGCTCCTGAGCAAATAATTATTGAATAACAATAGTGCTCCTGGAAATAGCCAAAGCCCCAAAATAACCGAGACTTCCATTCGATAAATTTGTATTAGGATTAGCGGGATTGGCCGGATTGCCACCGCCTTGCTGTGTTACAATTTCTGAAAGGGTAACATAATAATCAAATACTGATTTACCTATAGAATGTAATTCAACTATTACCGTATCTCCAGGAACTGTGCCAGGACTAAAAATCATCATTTCCATTGTATTTCCATTGGTGAATTTATCATCAGTCAGGTAAAAGACTCCATCACTAACTCCATTGTGAAAAGCAATCAAACGATAATTATTGCCAGTCTCCGGGGGATCTGAAAAAAAACAATGTACTATATATCCCTCATCAAAAAAATTCCCTCCCTGAAAAATTTCAATTCCCATGGAATCAATTAGCACTACCTTTGGCATAATACTTTCTGCATAAAAATCTTTTCCTTCTATATTTACACTGAGAGAATATTTACGCTCCTCAAATGCAACCAGAGTTTCTGTAAAATACAATCCCGGATTTTCTTCTGTTAAAACCTCCGAATTCCCATGATCATCACTGATCTGGACAAAAGCATTTTCCACCCCCGGATAAAATCCCGGATCATAAAAATCAGTGCTCCTGGAGATTCTAACCTGATAAGGCCCTGCATCACTATGAATTATTCCTTCAATCACTATTGCAGGCTCTGAACTTTTCAAATCTACTTTAATAATATCTTCACAGGAGAATAGAATCCAGGAAAACAATATGATAAGGTAAATACTCTTCATAAGATTAAAACTTAAAGTTATAACTCACCGATGGAATTATTGAAAATAGTGACAAACGAACCGCATTTGTCTTTGTTGGATCGTTTTCATCCTCAACAAAACTAATTGAATAGGCATTCTTCCTCGCGTAAACATTGTAAATTGAAAAATCCCAGCTTGACTCAAACCTCCTGTTTACCTTCTTGTTTTTCAGGGTTGCACTTAAGTCCAGACGATGATATGGGGGCATTCTATAGCCATTTCTCTCTGTATACATATTTACTGTTCTCCCTTCAATCTGGTACTTCCCACTGGGGAAGGTTACAGCATTCCCTGTATAAAACACCCAGGTTCCTGAGAATGACCATCGTTTTGAAAGATCATATATTGCAACCAGGGAAATATCATGTATTCTATCCTGCCTGGCTGGATAAACTGCTCCCTCATTAATATTGTCAAACTGCTTTTCGGCTCGCGACAATGTATAGGAAAGCCATCCATGCAAGCTCCCGGTTTTTCTTTTCACAAATAATTCCATTCCGTATGACCATCCCCTTCCAAATTCTAATTGAGATTCAACTAATTCATTCAGGATTATATCTGCTCCGTTCTTATAATCAATCTGATTGGTCATATACTTGTAGTAAATTTCTAAAGAAGTCTCCCATTTGTTATCCTTAAAATTCCTGAAATAGCCCATTGCTATCTGATCTCCAAGTTGTGGTTTCACAATATTGCTACTGGGGATCCACAAATCCATTGGACTTCCTGAAGAAGAATTGGAAAGCAAGTGCAGGTATTGACTCAATCTGTTATAGGATAATTTTATTGAGCTAACAGTACCAACACGGAAGTTAACTGAAAGCCTGGGTTCGGCCTGGAAATATTTTGAGATTAATTCTCCTTTTTTGTAATAACTGGTATCTACAACACTTCCCTCCCCGTCATATGAGTACACATTTCCTGGACCTATCATAAAATATGATGATAATCTCAGTCCATAGTTTAAGCTTAGCCATGAAGTTGGTTCATAAATATGTGACAGGTAAAGAGCAGATTCAATGGCATATTTTTTTGAAAGCTCAATGTCATTGATCCCAAAGCTGCCATCTGCATCAATGGAGCCAGGAACGAAACAATGATAATTTAGCCTGAAACCAAACTTGAGTGTATTTTGTGGGTTTATATAGTATTGGAAGCTTTCTTTCAGGTTAATATCCTGAATTGAAGAAACAATATCCAGGTCATTATCACCATCCTTGACCTTGAACACATAATTGTATTTACTATAAATAATTGAACTGTTTAAAAACAGGCCACTCTTAAACATATGATTCCAGCGCAATGTGCCTGTGATGTTTCCCCAATCAATTCCAAACTTGTCCTGGAAAAGAAAAACATCTCTTCCAAAGTATCCTGAAAGAAACAAACGATCATTTTCTCCAAGTTTATAGTTGGCCTTAAGATTAAAATCGTAAAAATACAGGCTGTTGTTGCGGATCAAAGTATCCCGGCTTAAAGCCAGGAATATATCTGCATAAGTTCTTCTTCCGGTAAGCATAAAAGACCCAACATCTTTCTTAATTGGCCCTTCCAGCATGAGCCTTGAAGAAATGAGCCCTAGTCCACCCGAAACTCCATATTGTTGATTGCTTCCATTCTTCATTTTTACATCCAGGGCAGAAGCAATGCGTCCTCCGTATTCTGCAGGGATTCCACCCTTGTATAATTTCACATCGCTAATAGCATCTGAATTAAAAACAGAGAAAAACCCTAGCAGATGTGATGGATTATATACTGTGGCCTCATCAAGTAAGATTAAATTCTGTCCCGAATCTCCACCCCTTACATAGTATCCTGAACCACCTTCTCCCGCTGATTGTACCCCGGGAAGAAGTTGAATAGTTTTTAAAATATCCTGCTCCCCAAAGAGAACAGGAATAGCTCTAATTTCTTTAATTTCAAGCTTTGAAACACTCATCTCCGGGGACCTGATATTTTCATCAGCCCTGTCTCCAACTACTACTACCTCCTCCAGTGTTTCAGAAGACAATTCCAGTTCAATATTCCTGCGGAGATTTTCTCTCAGCTCAATTTCAAACTCCTTTATTTTGTAACCCAGATAAGAAACCCTGATTGTATAGGATCCTGCCGGAAGAGTAATAGAATAATACCCATATTCATTTGCTGCCGCACCGGCCTCAAGTACAGGAATATAAACTGTGGCCCCAATTAGAAATTCTCCGTTTGTGATATCACTTATTACTCCGCTTACTGTATAATTCTCCTGCCCATTCAATGCAAAAGGCAGAAAAAGGTAAACCATAATCCAATAAGGAATATGTTGCTGAAGCTTCATAATGAGTAGATGCTTTGTCTGAAAGCCAAAAATAATATAACATGGGGCATCGCCCTATGAAAAAGCATCATAGTAATTACATTCCAAATTGATAAACAAAAAAAACATTAATTGTGGGAATATATGCGTAATCTGAAAATATATCATCAAGTTCATTATCAACTTGATTATTCACAAAATCCACTTCAACATTTTCCGAACTTAACTTACTTCTTGAACCCAGGTTTTTACTCACTGCAAATTCCGTATGAATTTCAATCGCAGGATGATTTTTAAAGCTAAACCTTCTCCCGTATAATAAGCCCAATTGAAAAAGTTCAGATTGCAAAGACACTTCAGGAACAAAGCCAGGTGAAAATGGTGGTGTGGGGAAACTAATTCCAAAATAGCTCTCAGCCAGCTCAAAAGGGGTATCTGCCGCTGTAAGATTGATCCATTGGCCATAAACTCCAATATAATTTTTCCCAAAATGATAGTTTCCTCCTAAATCAACAACCAGCCCAAATTGAAAGGCATTCTCAATCAAGCGTATAGTTTTTTCATCTACTCCAAATGACTCAAGGGTAAAGAGAATAGCATCATTATGGGGATTTGTAAGTACTCCAAACTGGGCATTAACAGAAAATCTGTTACCTGCTCTCATCTCATA
>JAUVKW010000123.1 GCA_030596025.1 Bacteroidota bacterium
TGTCTTATCATTGATTGCTAATTTATATCTATGTAATGAGGCTACAAATCTAAGCAATATTAATGGAGTTACCAAATATATCTCTATGTAATCGTTCTACAAAAACAGATAAATGTGTCTATATAGCACTTAATTGCAGGCAGGAAAATTTACACTTTTTTTCAAGTTTTGGTTTATGATAATAAACTTTCCTTAATCCGGAACGCATGAGTGATGTATTATAAATTATATTCTGCTGTTAATTATTTCACAGCACATTTGCTGCAAACTTTTTTATTCAAAAGTCTAATACAACTTTCCCTATCTTTATCAAAAATCTGATAATCATGGAATCGAGTATATTAAGTTCAAAAGAAACACGACGATACAAAAGGCATATAATGTTGCCGGAAATTGGTACTGAAGGACAGGAAAAATTGTTGCAGGCAAAAGTCCTGGTGGTTGGAGCAGGAGGACTTGGTTGTCCTGTTTTGCAATACCTTGCAGCTGCAGGTGTTGGGGTTCTGGGTCTTATGGATGATGATGTTGTAGATGAATCGAATTTGCAAAGACAGGTACTATATGGCTCAAGAGATATAGGTAAGCATAAGGCTATTGTTGCCAAACAGAGACTAACAGAATCTAATGATCTTTCAAGCTACAATGTGCTGAATATCAAACTAAATAAAAAGAATGTCCTTGATGTCGTTAAGGATTATGACATTGTGGTAGATGCTACAGATAATTTTCCAAGCCGGTATTTAATAAATGATGCCTGTATAATCTTAAATAAACCCATGGTATATGGTGCTATATACAAATTTCAGGGACAGATTTCTGTATTTAACTATAAAGGAGGGCCCAGCTACCGATGTCTTCATCCAAAGCCTCCAAAACCACATGAAGCAGCCATTCCTGAGGAAGAGGGTGTAATAGGTGTATTGCCAGGCATTGTTGGTTCTTTGCAGGCCAATGAAGTTATTAAAATAATCATTCAAAAAGGAGATGTGCTTTCAGGCAAATTATGGATACAAGACATCTTTCACAATAGAACTTACTCCGTAGATATCAAGAGGCAATCTGAAAATTTCCGAATCAAAAAACCCGGATCTTACTAGTATCAAGTTTCCTTGTTCGGATCCATCATCCCGAATTTATTTCGGGATCTGCACTGATACGCACATAGTATTTCACCAGATATCATTAACCCGCTTTATTCATACAAAAGCGAAGCGCATTGTATGAATGTGTGGAGGATAGTGGGAAGCAAAGCGGGGAATCCCGATTTAGACATACCCAAATTTGGGGTAATGAAATGATCCAAATTTGTTGGTATAGTCTTAATCGTAGAAAATGTATGCATTTTCCGGGTTAACAATTCATTTCAGTATCTATTTGCCAGGAATACCTATATACTAAATGGCACAAATTTTGCGTAAATTAGTATTCTAAACTTTTTTTATGTTATTACGTAAAATCACATATCTACATTTAATTAATCCATCATGAAAGCAAATAAGCTACTAATAATACTTGTGCTGATTGCCGGCATACTGGGCAGTTCTTGCAGCAAAAAGAAAAAAGGAGATATTGTACCTGACGATATGGATATTAATTTATCAGACGCTATTAGTATTCCCGACCTTGAAAAAAAGGGTTTTATATACGAAGATACCATTGTCAGCGGCCGCGATCTCTACCAAAAATTAAGAACTCTAATTTTTTATGGAGATCATGCGGGGGCCATCATGAATCAGTATCTGTCAATATTGGATCAGTATGAAATTACAGGTCCCACAATTTTTAGCTTTATCAATGACCAGGATGGAAAAACAAAAAATGTTGTTGTTACTGATCATGCAGATTTTTTTAACGAAACCTGGGATTACTTTATGTTTGTAACAGACGGATTTGATGAGGGTGCTTTAGCATTATACTGGAATATGAACCCAAGAAAAGCAATTGCAATTTTCCGTCCTAAGGCCCTGAATTCAAACAGTATATTTTTAAGAAATGCCTGGGTTTGGATAGAATATAACGAATCAGACCCGTTTTTTGATCGAACCACACTGGTTCAGATTACTGGCATGGATACCACATCAGCAAATTATATGAGCAAGCTTAAGTTATTTATTGGACAAAAGGGTGATATTGCACACATTTATGGAAATAGTATTCACCCTACTGCTTACCTGGTAGATCCGGAACATACTGATGGACGTTCCTGGGCTTTTAAAGCCAAGAATAATATGAAGCTAGATATAGCAGTTGCTAAATGTGCACTTCCAACTACTAAAATGACATTGGATGAAATGCCTAATTTATGGAACATGTATTCAATGGACAAAGTTTTAAGGGCAGAAATTGAAGCAGTTTACACTGAGGCAACCCCTACACAAGTTGATTATTATGTAAATAATGCCATCGGTTTGGCATATTTCATTGGTCCTGCCGGCTTTGTATCAAACAATCTGGTTGTTCCGGAAGATCCTGGTTTTACAAATGACTTATTAAACCTTACGGGACTGGAACCATGGACTCCGATAGATGTTTATAATATGATCATTTCATTCTAAATATTTTTTATCTCCCTAAAGCCTCCACAAAGGAGGCTTTTTTTTTGAATTTATTGTCTCAATTTATCAACTAGCTTTTTTATCTTTAAACAATAATTGTTTGGTAAAATACCTGATAATGCCAAATTTCAAAATACTTGCTGTTTTTATTAGTTTGCTGTTTTTTCCATTTGAGCAAATCGCTGGTCAGGGTGAAGCTGATAGTTTATTGCACTTGCTCAGAAGCTCAAGAAAACAGGAAAAAATTCTGGTCTTGCATCAGCTCACCAGGCACTTTACTAGCTCTAATGGAACTCTTGCCCTGAAATATGCTAATGATGCCATAAGCCTTGCTGAAGAATTAAACATGCCAGAAGAAAAGGCCACCGCCATGAAAAACAGGGGAAATGTTTATTTTTATATGGGAAGTTATCGTTTAGCTGAAGAATCTTACCTTGAAGCTATTGAAATATTTGAGTTGACAGGAAACCTTGATGGTGCGGCAAAGGTTTATAATAATATGGGTGTAATCAACAGCCGGCTTGGGTATTACGAAAAATCTCTTCAGTATTACCAGCAATCTATAAATATTAAAGAAACTCTTGGTGATAAGAGAGGAATAGCCGCAACTGCAAATAATATTGGAGAGATCTATAAATTTAAAGGCGACTATCAAAATGCTCTTCTCAGTTATCAGAAATCTCATGAACTTAAAAAGGAGTTAGATGATAAGCAAGGTATGGCCAACAGCCTGAATAACCTGGGAGAGATCTACTCTTTATGGAACGACTATGAAAAAGCTATTGATTTTTACCTGGAAGCAAACAGTATTTTTTCTGACCTGGGGAATCTTCAGTCTATTTCAGTTTCCTATCATAACATTGGAGAGCTATATCATAAACTTGAAAACTATGATCTGGCAAAAAGGAATTATTTAAAAGCTCTTGAAACCCAGACTGAACTGGGCGATAGAGGGGGTATGGTTCATTCACTAAAGAACCTGGGAAGCATATACATTAAAACAAATGAACTTGATGCCGCTCAACAAAGTTTCCTGGAAGCTCTTACTATTGCACAGGAGCTTGAAGATAAAACGGGTATTGCTTCTATTTTAAACTATTTTGGACGACTAAACACAATACAGAAAGATTATAAAGCTGCTATTAATAAATTTAATCAATCCCTGTCTATCAACAAAGAGTTGGGTAATCCCTATGGAATTGCAAACAACCACAATTCATTGGGAAAGGTATACCTACAACTAAACAATTACCCGATGGCTCTCAGCCATTACTATGCCTGTCTTGAGATTGCTGATACTTTAAAAATAATAAATATTGTTCAAAACACATATGAGGGAATCGCAGGCACTTACCAGGAAATAGGAAATTATGAAAAAGCTCTTTACAATTACGCTATATTCCAGGAAATTAAAGATAGCCTTTTAACTGCCCAAAAACATAATCAGATAGCAGAGCTTGAAACCAAATACCAGGCAGAACAAAAAGAAAAAGAAATTAAACTAAAAGATATAGAACTGGAAAAAAACGCAACTGAAATCAAACAGAGAAAATTTCAAAGAAATGCTCTCCTGCTTGGGATATCACTTGTGTTTCTTCTCGCTCTTGCAATCTACAGAAGCTATATACAAAAACAAAGAGCCAATATAATTCTCAGTGATCAAAAAGCTGAAATCGAAGAAAAGAATCTAGAAATTACTGACAGCATCCGCTATGCCAAAATCATACAAAACGCTTTATTGCCTCATCCTGAATTCATAAAAGAATTGTTTCCTGATTCTTTTATTTTTTACCGTCCTAAAGATATTGTAAGTGGTGATTTTTACTGGTTTGCAGAGAGTGGACAATACAAATACGTTACTGCCGTTGATGCTACAGGCCATGGAGTTCCCGGCGCATTTATTTCATTGCTGGGATTCAACCTTTTAAACACAATTTTTAAAGAATATAAAAATATCGGTGCTGCAGAATTTCTTAACCAATTAAACATAGGTTTTAGTGAAAGAATGTTTAAAACCTTTGAAAAAGAGGCACTTAGAGACAGTATGGATCTTGCCATATGTAGAATTGATAAGGACAATAAACAACTCGAATACGCAGGGGCCTATAATCCTCTATGGATTGCAAGAAACGGAGAAATGATCATTCAAAAAGCAGATAAGCTATCTATTGGATCTTTTACAGAATATCCTGACAGACAATATACCCCTCACAAGATTCAGCTGGAAAAAGGTGATATGATATATTTATTTTCAGATGGCTATGCAGACCAGTTCGGGGGGCCAAGATCAAAAAAATTCATGTATAAACAACTTAAGGCCCTTCTGCTTGAAAACTACCAAAAAGACACTCTGACACAAGAAAATATTCTCGATCAGAATTTCAAGGCCTGGAGGGGAGATCAGGAACAAATTGACGATATTCTCATCATTGGGATTCGTATTACATAAACTTAAACTAACGACAAATGAGACTTTTACTAATAAGCAATTCAACAAATGCAGGAGAAGAATACCTGAATCACCCAAAAGAAAATATAAAAGAATTTCTGGGTGACAAAAAAATTACCTGTCTTTTCATTCCCTATGCTGCAGTGACCTTTTCGTTTGATGACTATGAAAAGAAGGTACAGGACCGGTTTATTCAGTTGGGACATGAAATCCGGTCTATTCACAAATTTCTGGATCCGGTTCAGGCAATTCAAGAAGCTGAAGCGGTGGTTATTGGAGGAGGAAACACCTGGCAATTGACCAAAATGATGCAGGAAAAGAATTTACTTGATCCTCTCAGGGAAAAAATCCATAAGGGAACACCATACATTGGTTGGAGTGCCGGATCTAATGTTGCCTGTCCAACGATAAAAACCACTAATGATATGCCCATCTCCCAGCCTCTTGATTTTTATGTTCTTGGGGTGATTCCGTTTCAAATAAACCCCCATTATCTCGATGCAAATCCTGAAGGTCATGCCGGTGAAACCCGCGAAATGCGAATTGAAGAATTTCTTGAAGCAAATCCCGACATTTTTGTTGTTGGTTTGAGAGAAGGAACCATGTTACAACTGGAAGAAGGCAGGCTGAGTCTCATTGGGCCAGGGAAAGCCAGGGTTTTCAAGCTTGGTCATGCTCCTGTTGAAGTTGACCCCGGATCAAACATAAATTTCTTATTAGATTAATCCTTTTGGAACATTCTAAAATCATGGGTTGAAATACCAACAGATTCAAATCATAAACTGCGATGATTAAATTCATTAAACGATTTCTGGTTGGCTCTTTGGTCTTCCTTGCGCTGGTAACAGGAGCCAGTGTCATTCTTCTTAAAACCAATACGGATTTAATTACCCGTAAGCTTGTTGAGGAGCTCAACGACCAGTTACTTACCAGAGTCGAGGTTGGGAAAATCAAATATACCATCTTCCATAGGCTCTTGCATGTTACTGCAAATTTTAAATCTGTAGTTGTTTTTAATCCGGACTCCTTTTCTATAAAAAGCATGGAATATCTTGAAGGAGGAGATACCCTGTTGTTTGCAAACAATATTTATCTCGACATTGACCTTTCTGATTTGTTGAATAAAAGAATTAATATCAGCAAGCTTGAATTAGATAAAGGAAATGTTTTTTTACGGGTAGACAGAAATAAAAAAGCAAATTACAGGATATTTAAATCAAAAGAAAGGAATACCGAAAAAGCTTTTCAAATAAATCTTAAAAATCTTGAACTCCATAATTTGCAATTTTCAGTTAACAATGAATTTTCAGGTACCTTAATAGAAGGAGCTACCGATAAAACAAAACTTAATAGAAAGAGCTCTGAAATTGAGCTTCAATCCAACTTTCTGGTTTATAATTTCAGGCATAAAAATAAAGTGCTGGCTGAAAACCAAAAGGCTAAAACCAAAATCACGTTTGTACTAGAAGATAATAAATATATTGTTTCTTCCGGTAGCATAAATTTCATGGATCTTGATTTTGATTTTTCAGGCTCCTATACAAATTCTGATAAGCCAGGCCTGGATTTAGAGTTTGAAGTTATCAATCAAAAAGAAGGGAATCTGCTGGATATTCCGGGAGGGAATTTGCCGGATAAATATGAATTAAAAACATCTCCGGCAGGATTGGCAATAGCCGGATCTATCAAGGGCGAAATATCCCGGGAAAAAACACCCCATATAAACCTGGATTTCACATTTGAGAATGGAATATTTTATCTTAAAAACTCAAAATCATCCTTGAGTAAGCTGTCCCTAAAGGGGAATTATAACAATGGTATAAAGAATAACTTATCTACTACAATAATCCATGTAGAAAGCTTCACTGCCCACTATAAGGGAAATGATATTCGGGGGAGTTATTTACTTAGCAATCTTAAGAAACCACAATTTGAATTAGATCTGGTTGGGGATCTGGATTTATTTGAAATTCAAAAACTTATTCCCTCGCTTGACCAATATCATTTTCAAGGCCTTGCACATGCAAACATTACAATATCCGGTGATTTAAATGATTTCAGAAAAATTACCCTTAATGATTTGGAAAAATTCAAGCCGGCAGGACATATTGAATTAAATAATATAAGCATTGAGGCAAAATTGAATTCCCTGCGTTTTTCAAAAGTTTCGGGAAGCATAATGTTGGGAAAGCATTTCTGGCTGGATGATATAAAAGGGAATTTGAATGGAAGTCTGATTGTTCTTTCCGGAGAAGTCCGTAATATTCTTTCATTTCTGAATAACAAAAACCAATCTGTTGTGATTCAGGGGAAATTATATAGCCCTGATCTCAAATTGAATGGTTTTATTCATCAAAAGAAATTTGAAGAAAATAATGATTCTTCTTCCAGGAATTTACATTTCCCCGAACATCTAATTGCTAAAATTGATTTGAATGCAGACCATTTGAGTCTGGGAAAATTCAAGTCTGAAGGTTTTCATGGAACATTGTTCTATGAGCCCTCAAGGCTTTATTTTAATTCATTATCTTTTAATTCAATGTATGGAATGGTTGAGGGCAATTGCCAGATATTCAGCCACGGAGAAAAATCTTTAATCATCCAGGCGCAAAGCAATTTTTACAATATTAATATTTATGATTTGTTTGCTTCTATGAATAATTTTGGACAAAATTTCATTACCGGGAATAATTTAAAGGGGGAAATATCAGGAGAAGTAAATTTTTATTCCGTCTGGTCAGATAATTTAAAAATTAAAAAGGAAAGTATAGTTGCCGAAAGTGATTTTGTAATAAAAAACGGTGAATTAAATCATTTTCAGCCTATCCAGAGCCTTTCTAATTTTATAGCAGTTGAGGAACTTGAAAATATCAGGTTTTCAGAACTTAAAAATGTCGTTTATGTTACCGATAAAAAAGTGATCATTCCTAAAATGGATATCCATTCTTCAGCATTTAATATCACTGCTGCAGGAACTCACAATTTCAACAATAATTATGATTATCATTTGAAAGTGTTATTGTCAGAAATACTAGCCGCAAAAGCAAAGAGGGCAAAGAGGGAAAACAGGGAATTTGGAATTATAGAAGATGATGGCCTGGGAAAAACTTCGCTTTATTTTAAAATTTCAGGCACTCCGGATAATATTTTTGTTTCATACGACAGAAAAGAAATGATAAATACAGTAAAAGAAGATATTCAGGCAGAAAAAGAAACTATGAAAACCATTTTTAAGGAAGAATTTGGACGTTCAAAAACTGATACTTTGGCCCCCTCTTCACCAGGAGAAAGTAAACGGTTCCAAATCATGTGGGACGAGGAAGAGCGATTTGTCCGGGATACCATAAAAAGTAAAACAAAAAAACTAAACATTTCCTGGGAAGAAGAAACTGACACTACTATAATAAAATATTATTAAAATTTTATTATTATTGATACTACATTAATCAGGTTAGAAGTTGAAAGCATACAATCATAGAACATATTTCAAACTATTTCTATTGATCTTTGCCATACTGATTGGTATTGGTTCGTTGTGGTATACTAATGAGCTGACCCAACAATTGAAAATAGAAGAACAAAAGAAGGTTGAATTATGGGCAGCAGCAATGCAGCAACTTGTTGATCTCAATGACCCGGAAGAAAATATCGCCTTTTTATTTCAAATCATTGAAGGAAACAATACTGTTCCATTGATGCTTGTAGGTGAAGCAGGAGATTCCATTTCAACCAGAAATTTAAATAAATATAAGCTGGACAACAAAAATTACCTGGAACGGCAATTAAGATTAATGAAAGCTGAGCATGATCCGATTGAAATTGTCATTTCCGAAGACAGGAGTGACTTTATGTATTATAAAAGTTCTCTTCTTCTAACTAAATTAAGGTATTTCCCATATGTTCAACTGGGGGTTATTGTTTTTTTTGTTTTTGTTGCCTATCTGGCATTCAGTAATTCAAGAAAATTTGAGCAAAACCAGGTTTGGGTGGGTTTAACAAAAGAAGCTGCACATCAACTTGGTACTCCCACTTCCTCACTTACCGGCTGGGTGGATATCATGAAAATGAAAAACTTTGATCAAAGCCTGGTTAAGGAGTTTGAAAAAGATGTAAAACGGCTTGAGAAAATTACGGAGCGTTTTTCCAGGGTTGGTTCAAAACCCAAACTTGTTCCTGTCAATATAATTCCAATTCTTTTTAACACTGTGGATTATTTAGAATCAAGGTTGTCAGATCAAGTGCGTTTTAAGCTTAATTTTGAAAAAAATGATGATTTGGTATTGTCAATCAACACTACTTTGTTTGAATGGGTTATAGAAAATCTGCTTAAAAATGCAATTGATGCCATGAGGGGGAATGGTTTTATTGAGATGAATTTAACAGTATTAAGTCATAACATTTATATTGACATTAAGGATTCAGGAAGGGGCATTCAAAAATCAAAGTTTAAAACTATTTTTAAACCGGGGTATACCACAAAGGATAGGGGTTGGGGCCTTGGCTTATCTCTTTCGAGAAGAATTGTTGAAGACTACCATAAGGGGGAAGTTTTTGTTGAGAATTCAGAGCTCAACAAAGGAAGCTGCTTCCGCATTGTATTG
>JAUVKW010000003.1 GCA_030596025.1 Bacteroidota bacterium
AGAATTCTATAAGACCTTCCGGATTACGGAATTTTCGATCATCTTTCTTTACGAATTCTAAAATTGAATCTTTAAGAGACACAATTTCATTGATTTTATGGAACGTAATATTTGAAGTGCTTTCAATGGCTCTCATCATAAATAGTAACCAGGTTTTCCAGTCACCTCTCTGAGAGACCCCCATTAACCCGGAGTAATAATCATTCTTATTATCCAGAATGTATCGACTGAGGAATAATATTGGAACATCCAGTAGTCCTTTGTTAGTTAAATAATGGATATTGAATATACGACCCGACCTACCGTTTCCATCACGGAATGGATGAATAGCCTCAAACTGAAAATGAGCAATGGCCATTTTTAATAAATGATCAATTCTATACTGCTTATCGTCATTCAAGAAGTTGACAAGATTATCTAGCTTATCTTTAATTAAGGGCACACCTCTAGGAGGAGTATAGGTAATCTGACTGGCATTTGGTACTGTGCCTCCTTGTTTAATTGTCGTATTCAAAAAATCGGGACGAATTCCATCTGTGGTTTGCTTTATTTCCTGAAATACATGTATAAAGTATTCTTGATCAAATTGGCTGGTTTTTTGTAAATAGTTGTGTCCAGACCAAAGTGCTTCCCGATATCTTAATACTTCTTTGGATGCTCCAGTTGTTTCAGTGTTTTGATCACTAAATGCTTTATATAGTTCATCATCAGTTGTGAATATATTCTCAATTGCACTAGAGATTTTTGCTTCCTGCAGGCTTATTGTATTAATCAATAGTCCCTGATTTGGAATTATGGCACTACGACCGTGGAGTCTTGCTAAAGCTGCTTTAGCATCTCCAAGCTTCTCTAATATTTCTATTGTTTGATAAAGTTCCTTTCTTATGGGTAGCGAAGGAAGATCATTCCAGGGAGCATTTCTGTCAGGATTAATAGGGTAAAGTATTTCTGGCATTAATTAATTTGATTTTTAATGTTTGCTAAGGTTCTTCCTTCAAAAATACAATATTTTTACACAACAAGCATTAAAAGTATAAGAAATTAATGTTTGGCAAAGTTCTGACCTTAAAAGTGATATTTAGAAACATAACAAACATCAAATTGTCTGTTATTTAACGTTTAGCCTGTTTTTAGCCTTAATAGGATATAAACACAGACTTGAAATATGTTTTAAACAGTATTAATGATTCTTCAATCTCTTTTTCCCTTGTAAACACAAAACCCCTGGTAGTCTTTACTCTACAAGGGGTTTTACTTTGATGGTGTACCCGGGGCGGGACTTGAACCCGCACGACCCAAGGGCCACTGGATTTTAAGTCCAGCGCGTCTACCAATTCCGCCACCCGGGCAACTTTGAACAAAAGTATGGTAAACGTCTTTTACTACATAATTTCCTGATTCCACTTTTTTCTGGTGGCGGAATTGACCACCCTGCAATCCGGCCCTTCGTTAAATTAGTCCACTGGACTAATTCTTTACACTCAGTCCTGCCACCCGGGCAACTTTGAACAAAAGTATGGCAAACAATTCATAATTCTTCAAATTATCTAAATTAAGTCCTGTATAATGGTCAGGATAAATCTAAAGAAAAAAAGCGGAATTAGATCCGCCTGAAAGAACTTGAGCGAAAAACGGGACTCGAACCCGCGACCCCGACCTTGGCAAGGTCGTGCTCTACCAACTGAGCTATTTTCGCTTTTTTAATGTGCCGACAAAAGTAATATATTTAAATGAATTCAAAAAATTATTCTTTTATCTTATTTTCCTAAAAACTTCTTAATTTCATTTAGCTTATTCAGAGCTTCCAGGGGTGTTAGATTATTTACATCAATATTGATTAATTCATCACGAATTTGTTGAAGTACCGGGTCATCCAGTTGAAAAATACTCAACTGCATTCCTTCTCTTTTTCCTGCAAGCTCTGAAACAGGTTCAGTCAGGCTTCTTTTATCTCTTGATTTTTCCAGTTCCTTAAGTATGATGTTGGCTCGCTGAATTACACTTTTAGGCATACCGGCCATACGTGCCACATGAATACCAAAGCTATGCTCACTTCCTCCTCTTTCAAGTTTGTGGAGGAAAAGAATTTTATCTTCCAGTTCCTTGATGGATACATTATAGTTCTTAACCCTGGAGAAAGAATTCTCCAGTTCATTCAGTTCATGATAATGTGTTGCAAAAAGGGTTTTGGCTCTCGCAGTGGGATCCTCATGTATATATTCAACCATTGCCCAGGCGATTGAAATTCCATCATAGGTACTGGTTCCCCTTCCAATTTCATCCAGTAAAACGAGGCTTCTTGATGAGAGATTGTTCAATATGCTGGCTGCCTCGTTCATCTCCACCATAAATGTAGATTCTCCCATAGAAATATTGTCAGAGGCTCCAACACGTGTAAAAATTTTATCAATAAGACCTATTCTTGCACTCCTGGCCGGAATGAATGATCCAATCTGGGCCATTAGTACAATCAGGGCAGTTTGCCTTTAAAGAGCTGATTTTCCAGACATATTAGGGCCGGTTAAAATAATAATTTGTTGCTTTTTATTGTCCAGATAAACATTATTGGGAACATAGCTCTCGTCAAGAGGTAGTTGTTGCTCTATCACCGGATGCCTTCCCTGTTTTAGATCAATAATTTCTGAGCGGTCCAGAACAGGCCTGCTGTATTTATTTTCTGTAGCGATAGTGGCAAAAGACAGAAGACAATCAAGCCTGGCAACTATGGATGAGTTGACTTGAATAGCAGGAATATAATCTGCAAGACTGCTTACCAGCTCATTAAATAAGCTTGTTTCCAGGCTGAGTATTTTTTCTTCGGCTCCCAGGATCTTGTTTTCATATTCTTTGAGCTCTTCTGTTATGTATCTTTCTGCACTAACCAGGGTTTGCTTTCGAATCCATTCCTCCGGGACTTTATCTTTATGTGTGTTCCTGACTTCAATGTAATACCCAAATACATTATTAAAAGCCACTTTAAGGGATGGAATTCCTGTGCGTTTAATTTCCCGTTGTTGCATTTCCACCAGGTAATCTTTCCCCGAGAATAAAATTTTTCTCAATTCGTCAAGTTCTTTCGAAACTCCCTCTGCAATTACCATTCCCTTAATTACCTGGGTTGGAGGGTCTGGATTCATATTCTTGTCTATTTTTTGCCGTATTTTTTTACAAGGATCAATTCCTTTCCCTGTTTTTACCAGGGAAGGAAGCTTAGAAGATTTACAGATATTCTGTATGGGATCCAGGGCAAAAAGGGCGTTTTTAATATGTGCCATTTCCCGGGGATTGATTCTTCCAACCGCTACTTTGGAGATTAATCTTTCCATGTCACCAATATGCCTGATGTGTTCCTCGATTTCTTCTTTTTCTTCAGGAGTTTTAATGAAGAACTCTACAATATCCTGTCTTTCTTCAATAGGTTTGAGGTTTTTAAGGGGCATGGCGACCCATCTTTTTATCATTCTGGATCCCATGGGAGAAATGGTATGATCCAGAATATCAATCAGGGTTTTTGCTCCCTGATTCAAGGAATGAAAAAGCTCAAGATTTCTAATTGTAAATTTATCCAGCCAAACATATCTGTCAGCTTCTATTCTTGAAAGTTCTGAAATATGTTGCACCCTTGTATGCTGGGTTAAATCAAGATATTGAAGAATAGATCCTGCAGCAATGAGCCCATACCGAAGGTCCTGAACTCCAAATCCTTTCATGGAGCTGGTCCCGAAATGTTTCAACAGACGCTCATAAGAGGTGTCTGCATCATACATCCAGTCATCCAGCTTAAAGGTATAGTATTTGTCACCAAAGAATTCGAAAAATTGATTCTGGATTGCTTTTTCAATCAATATTTCTTTTGGCTGGAAATTGGTAATTAATTGATCGATATATTCCAGGCTTCCCTCCGATGTAAGAAACTCCCCGGTAGAAATATCCAGGAAGGCCACTCCTGCAATTTTATGATCAATATGAACCGAAGCGAGGAAATTGTTTTCTTTATGTTCAAGAACATTGTCATTTAAAGAAACACCAGGGGTAACCAATTCAGTAACACCCCGCTTAACAATTTTTTTTGTAAGTTTTGGGTCTTCAAGCTGTTCGCAAATAGCAACTCTTTGTCCTGCCCTTACAAGCTTTGGAAGATAAGTATCAATGGCATGATAGGGAAATCCTGCAAGTTCAACAAAGGATGCCTTTCCATTTGCCCTTCGGGTAAGAGTGATGCCGAGGATTTCAGCACTTTTAATAGCATCTTCTCCAAATGTTTCATAAAAATCACCTACACGAAAAAGCAGTATGGCATCAGGATGCTGTGATTTTATCCTGTTGAATTGCTTCATCAGGGGAGTTTCCACTATTTTTTGCTTTTCACTCAAAATACAATCGGCTTAGAACGCGAAATTTCTGATTCGGATTTACAAAAATACTAATTATTGAAAGGATGAATACAGGATTATGTTTTAAAACCTATTTTATTCTAAGTTTTGTTTTGTTTTCCATATAAAATAAATACTAATTTAGGGGCTTTAACAACAACTTAACCCTGGTTATATTATTATGAAAAAAGTATTGGTATTAGGTGCCGGGATGGTAGCAGGCCCAATGGCTGATCACCTCTTGAATTCAGGTTATAAAGTTACTTCTACGGGTATATATTTACATCGTGCTCAAGCGCTTGTCAAGGGACATAAAAATGGCTCGGCCAGGATTTGGCATGTAGAAGATGAGGAGGGATTAAGAGAGATGATCAATGAGCATGATCTGGTAGTAAGCCTTTTACCTTATGTATATCACACAATGGTGGCCCGCCATTGTATCAGTTTGAAAACAAATATGGTTACAACCTCTTATGTTGGTGAGGAGATGGAATCACTGGATGAAGAAGCCAGGAAGGCTGGAGTAATAATTTTAAATGAGATTGGGCTGGATCCTGGCATTGATCATATGTCAGCATTGCGGGTTATTAACCATGTTCACAAGGCGGGAGGAAAAATAGATAAATTCTTTTCTTTATGTGGCGCCCTGCCTTCTCCCGAAAGTGCAGATAATCCTTATCGTTATAAGTTTTCATGGAGTCCTAAAGGTGTAATCATGGCAAGCGATAATGAAGCACGCTATCTTAAGAATGGGACTGAAGTCAAGGTAAAAAGTATAGACCTTTTTAAAGAAATATTCCAACTTGATTTTCCTGGTGTTGGTGTACTTGATATCTATCCAAACAGAGACTCTATACAGTATATTGATTTGTACGGAATTCCTGAAGTAAGCACCATGTTTCGGGGGACATTTCGCTTGCCTGGCTGGTGTGAGGCCCTGGACCTGATGAAGGGCTTGAAACTTTTGTCCAATGATAAAATCTTAATGGAGGGACTCAGTTATGCTGATATGCTTGCCCGGTTAATTGGAGAAGCAGATTCAGGAAACATCATGCAGAAGGCTGCAGATTTTCAAAATATAGATGTTAGAAGTAATGCAATGAAAGCACTTGAATGGCTTGGAGTGTTTGCGGATTCTGATATGGACAGAAAAGAAGATTCTCCTTTTGAAGTGATTTCTGATTTGATGATTGAAAAAATGTCTTTACAGAAAAGTGACCATGACATGGTTGTGCTCCAGCATAATTTTCATGCCAGTTACCCTGACGGAAGTAGTGAGATTATTAAAGCAAGAATGCTGGATTATGGCTCACCAGAAGCATTTACCTCTATTTCCAGAACAGTTGCACTGCCAGCCGCCCTGGCCTCCATACTTATACTGGAGGGGCAAATTCAACTTTCAGGAGTACACCGGCCCCTTGTGCCGGAGATTTACAATCCGGTTTTGAATAAGTTAGAGGAGGTAGGAATAAAGGTTGAGGAGATATATGGTTTGAAGGAAGATGGCGATCTTTTTTGAAGCGACTCACCCGTCTGAATAATATCAAGCCGGGCAAGGAGAGGCGCTCTACAGAATGTGGAGTTCAAGGAAACAATATGGCAGGAATTTTGCAGATGAACTATTCCAGGTATACCATCTATAGAAATATACAGGCCTCAATTATCAAACTTTAACTATCTTTAATTTCTGAAGAAAATTATCTCCTGCTCTATGAGAACCAGAAACGGATTTGCGCTGATTCTTTTATTTTTACTGATGTTTTTTGGTTGCAAAACCTATGAGCCGATAACAAAACGACAGAATCTTGCATATTTGTATCGTCCTGGTGCCACTTCTCTTCATCCCAGGTTCGTAGTTTATCATAATTCCGACTCAACATCCAACCTTATGGTGAAGATTTATCCTACCGAGCTGTTATTTAACAAAGCAAATGAGGATGGAAACTACAAGGCATGGTTAAGTATTCAGTATCGTGCCAGAGAAATTGGTCCTGGCAGGGCCCTCACAGATTCTGCAATTTTAGAATTCCCGTTTGAAGTAAGCGGGCTCGATAAACCTTTTATTACCAATATAAGTCTTAAAACAAAACCTCCAAAAGAATATATTGTAGAGGTTGTAACAATGGACAGATTGAGAAAAAGAGCGGTTCAATCATTTATTTTTGTAGAGAGGACATCAGAGACCAACTCTCAAAACTATTTTGTTATGGACCAGTCAACAGGAAGCCTGCTTTTTAACCCGGTAGTTGATTCTTCATTGATATTCAATATTTATTTTCCGAAAAGGACAATTGATACTTTATTTGTACATTACTATGAACCGGATACAAGGATTCCTTATCCCCCAAATTTGCTACTTTCAACCTCACTTGCCTTAGATAGGGCTGATAGTGTATGGCAGTTTGGGGTTTTTGAATCAAAAGGGATTCATCTTTCAAAAAAAGGAATATACCAGTTTCTTAAGGATGCAAATGATAAACAAGGATATAACATGTATTATTTTGGGGAGTACTTTCCATTAGTGAAAACCCCTGAACAGATGATTGATCCTCTGGTCTATCTGGCAGATGACAAGGAAATGAGAGAATTGAGAAAGAATGAAAGTGCAAAAATTGCTGTCGATAATTTTTGGCTGGAGGCAGGGAAGGATATTAATCGTGCAAAGGAATTGATAAGAATTTATTACAACAGGGTGTTTTATTCGAATTATTATTTTACCTCTTTCAAGGAGGGTTGGAGTACTGATCGTGGAATGATCTACCTGGTCTACGGGCCTCCAGGTACTTTGTACAAAACTGCAACACAGGAAAGATGGATATATGGGAAAGAAGGTGGCGACAAGAATATAGAATTTGTTTTTACAAAAATGAATCATCCCCTTTCAAATAATGTATTCAGACTTCGGCGATCTTCAGATTTGAATTCAAGATGGGTTCAGGCAGTAAGAGCCTGGAGGCAGGGGAGTGTTTTTATTCTAGAAAATGACTGATTACATGAGACAAAAAGAGCCGGCAAAGATGAACTATATTTATGGTTTACATTCTGTACTGGAAGCAATTCATCTGGGGAAAGAGATGGAAAAGGTGTTCATTCGAAAGAGCCTGAACAATGAAAGAAGCAAGGAGCTGATCCGTCTCCTTAGGGAAAGAGATATTCCTATTCAATTTGTCCCTAACGAAAAATTGCAAAGGATTAGCAGTAAAAATCATCAGGGAGTTATTGGCTTGATTTCAATGATTGAATATGGTAGGTTGGAAGTATTAATTCCAGACCTTTTTGAGAAAGGAGAAATCCCATTTATCCTTGTTTTAGATGAAATTACCGATGTGCGTAACCTGGGGGCAATTGCCAGAACAGCTGAATTTGTTGGGGCTCATGCACTGCTTATTCCTGCAAAGGGATCTGCCCAGATTAATGCTGATACAATAAAAACCTCTTCCGGAGCATTGCACAAACTTCCTGTGTGCCGGACTCCGGAACTCATAGATTCCCTTAGCTATCTAAAAAATTCTGGTTTGAAGATTGTAGCCGGAACAGAAAAGGGTGAAAAACTTTATTTTGATTCTGACCTTTCAGGACCTATTGCTATTGTGATGGGATCGGAGGAAAAGGGAATTTCAAATAAGATCTTGCTTATGGCAGATCAATTGGTAAAAATCCCTCAATTCGGGAAGGTTGATTCCCTGAATGTTTCTGTAGCTGCAGGGGTTTTGTGCTATGAGGTAATTCGCCAGAGGCAGCTATCCTCTTCTCAGGAGTAAATAAATTTTGCAAAAACCAGGTAAGAAGTTCCAAGAATATTTACCAGGTAGTTTAGTAGTAAAGGATACTGGAATTTTTTGTCCTGGATATTGTCGAAAAGGATATAAATAAAAGTAAGTAATACCCCTATTGACCACATGAGCAGGAATGACCAGGAAAAACTTGCTACATCATGTGACTTCCAGGTGAGAATTACCTGAGGAAAAATACCTATGCTCAATAGTATATTGCCAAACCAGCCCAGTAAATGCATGAATGTTTTCATCTGCTAAAAATTTTTGAATAATAAAATTGTTTATCCGCTACGCGGAATAAATAAGCTTTTGTGACTGTTTTTCCTACAACACTTAATCCGCTACGCGGAAATTCTCCGTAGGAGATTTAGTGTTGTAGAAAAAAGAACCCCCTACTAAACAAATACCTCGTATAGGTTTGACAATAATGTATAGTCATTTTATATACTAGCTTGCTACTAAAGATTATGGCAATAGATTACTAAAGTCAGAACCCGTTGGGTTTTGAAAAACTTTTAACTCAAACTCCGGTAAAACGGCAAGGATATGATCAAAAATATCGGCCTGGATAGCTTCATAATTGGCCCATTCCTGATCTCTGCTGAATACATATATTTCAATAGGAATACCCTTGTCATTTGGTTGTAGTTGTCGAACAAGGAAAGTCATATTGTCATGAATCAGTGGATGTGCATGCAAATAACCTTCCATATATTTTCTGAAGTTACCTAGGTTGGTCATTCTTCTGCCATTGGCCAGAACAGATGGATCAACATTGTGCTTTTCATTGAATTCATTTATCTCTTTTCCTTTAGCATCAATGTAATTATTAAGAACTTGAATTTTTTTGAAACGCTGAATCATTTCTTCAGAACAAAATTTCACACTTGTCATATCAATATTGATTGATCGCTTGATTCTTCTTCCTCCGGATTCCTCCATACCTCTCCAGTTTTGAAAAGATTCAGATACCAGTGCATAAGTAGGAATGGTACTGATGGTTTTATCCCAGTTTTGTACTTTAACAGTATTAAGATTGATTTCCAGAACAACCCCATCTGCTTTTCTGCCTGGCATCGAAATCCAATCTCCGGGATTAACCATATTATTCATTGACACCTGAATACTGGCAACAAATCCGAGAATAGTATCCTTAAATACCAGCATAAGAACAGCCGCAAAAGTTCCTAATCCAAGGAATAAACCTTTAAGTTCGGCATCAAATACTACAGATATGATTATCATGCTACCTGTAAACATTACTATAATCTGCACTACCTGTACGTATCCCTTGATGTGTCTGCTTTCAGATATTGGGAGAGTATCATAAATGCTATTCAGGGTCAGAATGACCGAATTAAGGACTATCATTATAATAATGATGATATAAAAATATGCAGCTTTATTAACAAAAGGTATCAGATTTGGGTAATCCTTAAATATTAGATCAGCTGAAAATAAAATAATAAGTGCAGGCACAAGGTGAGAAAGTCTGCTAAAAACTTTTTCCTTTATAAAGATATCATCCCAGGTATTTTTCGTTCTGTGAATTACCGCTTCGATTGCCCGAATAATTATTTTTTTTGTTATAAAATTTGCCAGAAAACTAATTAGCCCAAATAGTATAACATAAATTAGTGTTTTTAGAAGAATTGCCAGATTTTCAGTAACTCCAAGTGAAATTAGCCATTCAATTATTTTTGTGTCCATAAGAACTTTATTTAATTTTTGACAAATTTAGCAGGATATTAATTAATCTCTAACTTTATTGGATGTAACAAAAGCATATAAATTAAATTATCAACTGATGAGTCGTACATTTATTATAAAGATATTCTTAGTCCTGCTTTTTTGTATTAATGGCACACTTTCTGGCCATATCCTTGCACAAATTCCCTATGCTAAATATTTTACCGGGCAGTCCCTCCGTATTGATTATTTGCTTTCCGGAAATGCCACAGAAACCAAATTGACTTTAGATCAGTATAAGATTGAACCTTTTTGGGGTGGCCCCGAAGAAAACCTTTTGTCTCCCTTTAAATACGGAGAGTTTAGAATTGAAGTATATGATAAGGAAACAGGAGAGCTGATCTTTAAAAAGGGGTTTAGCACTCTTTTCCAGGAGTGGCAAACCACAGCTGAGGCAAAATTGATGAGCCGCTCATTTTACCAGGTAAACAGAATCCCTTTTCCAAGAAATACCATTTTGCTTAAGATCTTAAAAAGAGAAACAGATAAGACCTATGTTACTTTGCTTGAAACCAATCTTGATCCCGGGAACTATTTTATCTTAAATGAAAAGCCCCTTTCTTTTCCTGTTGAAGTGATACGTGAAAATGGAGACCCTTCTCATAAAGTTGACCTGGTTTTTTTGCCGGAAGGTTATACAAGCGAAGAAATGCAGGATTTTCGGGATGATGTGGTAAGACTAACTGACAGTTTGTTTTCTTTTAGTCCTTATAAAGATATGAAATCAAGCTTTAATGTACGTGCTGTAATGGCTCCCTCAGAGGAATCGGGTACAGACAATCCGGGGGAGGGAGTATATAAAAATACAATAATGAATTTTTCTTATTATACATTTGATCTTGCACGATATCTTACAAGTAAAGATGTACGGTCAATTAGAGATGTTGCCGGAAATGTACCATATGATCATATTGTAGTACTGATAAATGCAGAAAGCTATGGAGGAGGGGGGATTTTTAATCACTATTCAGCCAGTACTTCAGATAATTATCTGTCACCTATTGTCATGGTTCATGAGATGGGTCATGGTTTTGCAGGACTGGGAGATGAATATTATACCTCTGATGTTGCTTACGAAGAGTTTTATAAGCTGGATGAGGAGCCCTGGGAACCCAATTTAACCACCCTGGTGGATTTCTCCTCAAAATGGGAGTCAATGCTTGAGAAAACTACACCGGTTCCAACACCTAATACTTCTGAATATGCTAACACAATTGGGGCGTTTGAGGGGGGAGGATATGTGCCTAAAGGAGTATACCGGCCTTACCCTGATTGTATAATGAAGAGTAATGCCCCTTCAGGCTTTTGTCCGGTTTGCCAGGAGGCTATTCGGAAGATGATTCTTTATTATTGTGGAGAGGAATAATGAAAAGGAAACCTTTCAGGGTCCGACCGCAGGGAGGTCCTGGAAGTGTTGGTTCTGTAATATTTGGAATGATGGAATGATGGAATATTGGAATGAAGAGTTGAAAGCGGTGAAAGCGGTTGAGATCAATATTCAATATTTTTGTCAAAAAGGACCGATGTTTTCATTCCAAATTCATGCTAATGCCCTAAAGAGCCCGTCTAATAAGGGATAGGCATTGGATGGCATTAATATACCTTTAAAAAGATCGTTCATTAAAAATCATAACCCGGGTCCTGCCCAGGCTATGATTTTCTTAATTCAATAAATGTATTATTCCCCTTTTTTCAGTTTCCGGGCCAGGAAAAAGTAAAGTACCAGGCCTGCTCCTGCAAATACAAAAATCATGGAGGGATATGCAACTCCTTCCATAATAACTGTTGTTGCAACTAAAATTGCAGCAACCAGTACTCCCAGTCCTGCACCAATAAGAAACATACCCGCTGACAGTGCAAAATTACCCCAATAGATCTTCTTCCCGGTATTGAACATAGATGCATCTGCACCCTTATCAATCAAGGCAATTCTTTCTTTGTGCCTTGTTGAGAAATACATATAAAGGATTCCGAAAAGTGTACCGAAAATAACGAGTACTATAAAAAAATCTTCCATAATTAAAGTTTTAAATTAAACATATTTCTAATTGAATATTATTGTTTGTTTGCCTTTTTGACGCAAGTTTTGTGAAACGGTTACAAGTTCTTAAAACCAGGTGTAAGAAAAGACCTGTCAGGGTCCAAGGGTCCTGACAGAGTCGTCACAAATGAGAACATATATTGTACATATTTAGTAAATTGCTGAAGATTTGTAACCAAATTTATTGACTTGCGTCTTAAGGGTGATGAGCAGGGAAGATGATAATTATTATATTGAAGAAGTGCTTTCCGGACAAACTCAGGCCTATGCTGAATTGGTGGACCGCCACAAGGATATGGTATATACTATAGCCATTGGATTAATGCAAATAAGGGAAGAAGCTGAAGAAGTTTCACAGGATGCATTTCTAAAGGCTTATCAGGCCTTAAATAAATTCAAAAAACAGGCAAAGTTTTCAACCTGGTTATATAGGATAGTCTATAATGAGTGCATATCCAGATTAAGGAAGAGGAAGCTTAATAATATTTCTTTGGATGAAAATAAAATAAATATTTCTGACAGCTTAATTATTGATGAAAACAGTGCTAATGAAGAAAAAAAGTACAGGATGCTTCAGGAGGCACTCATGGATCTGCCGAAAGAAGATAAAACGATAATCTTACTGTACTATTTTGAAAGTCTTAGCATTGAAGAAATATCTGTAATCACTGCCCTAAGCAAGTCCAATATAAAAATACGTTTGTTTAGAATAAGAAATAGAATACACGAAAAATTGAGCAAAAGATTTAATGTGGCTTTGATAGGAACCTAATTTTATTATACGATGGTCGATAAAACTACACAGCAGGATGAACAGATTCGGGAAGCTTTTTCCGATATTGGTAAAATGACTCCAAAAGAAGATTTTACCATGAATGTGATGAGTAAAATTGAGAAGGAATTAATTCCTGTGCATATTCAGTATACTCCAATCTTCAGTAAAAGTGGCTGGGCATTTATTGCAGTTCTTGTTTTAGGCTTATCCCTTTCTATATTTTATTTGTCACCGGAAAGTAGCGGTTTTTTCCCCAGTTTATCTTTCCAGATAGATTTGAGTTCATTCAGTAGTATTATTAACATGCTCTTTACTCAAATTGCAGAATTCTTATTCTCTTCAGAAATAGTGTTATCCCTTATTGCAATGGCAGGACTTGGCCTTATCAATTTTGTAATATTCCAAAGGATAAACCCGATGAAAGCATAATAGCAGTATTTTTTTTGGGCTATTCAATAAGTCCCATCATGGCTTTCACAACATTTTGGGCCCCTTCTCCAATTTCCACAATATTTGCATCAAGCATATAACAGGGAGTAGTAACCAGATTGTGTTTTAAATCTATGGTAATTTCTCCATGGTTGGTGATCTGGTGGCGGGCTCCCATAGATTCTATAGCATCGGCAGTGCTTTTATCCTGGCCTATGGTCAAATCAACTTCACCAAGTACTTTTGCCAGAATAACCGGGGCTATACACAAAGCTCCTATGGTCTTTTTTGCCTTTACCATAGCCTCAATGGCTTTCTTAACATCTTCATTTACCTTGCAATCAGCACCGTCGAAAGCAAAGCTTGATAGATTTTTTGCAGCTCCAAATCCTCCGGGGAAGAGGAGGGCATCAAACTCAGAGGCATCAAATTCATGAAGTGCTCTGATTTTACCCCTGGCAATTCTTGCCGATTCTACCAGAACATTTCTGCTTTCATTCATTTCTTCACCGGTGATGTGGTTAATGACATGATGTTGAGGGATATCAGGAGCAAAAATTTCATATGCCCCACCATTTTTTACAATAGCATACAGACTGAGGGTGGCTTCATGAATTTCAGCACCATCAAAAACTCCGTTTCCTGAGAGGATAACAGCAAATTTCTTAATTCTTCCCATGATAGATTATTTGTTTATATTACCTCTCTAAGTTATTTAATTTTCACAAGCTTTCCACATTAGATATGGGAAATTTGAAACGCACATTCATTGCTATTCCTTACTCAAAACTTAACACTTAAAACTCAACACTATTTCCCCCTGGCTCCAAGTATTGTGAGTATTGTGTAGGTAAGAATTTTCAAGTCCGCATATAGGGACATGTCTTCAATATAGATCAAATCATAATTCAATCTTTCAATCATTTGATCTACATTTTCTGCATATCCATATTTTACCTGACCCCAGGAAGTAATTCCAGGTTTTATTTTTTGCAGATGGATATAATATGGGGCTTTCTTTAAGATTTGATCAATAAAATATTTTCTTTCAGGCCGTGGACCTACCAGGGACATATCACCTAAAAGCACATTCACGAAATTTGGTATTTCATCAATTCTAAATTTTCTCATGAATCTTCCTATACTGGTTATTCTGGGATCGTTACTTGAAGAGAGACTTGGTCCAAATTCTTCAGATTCATGATACATGGTTCTGAATTTATACAGATTAAATGGTCTGCCATATTTCCCAATTCTTTCCTGGGTATATATAGCAGGACCACGTGAGCCAAATTTTATTGCCAGAGCGAGTAATATGTTAAGAGGAAGTGTGAGGATCAAAGCAAGCAGGGCCACCACAAGATCCATGCTTTGTTTTACTGCCTCCTGCCAGGCAGGTATAAGTTCATCAGAAATCTCAATTAAAGGAGTACCATAAACAGAAGACATCTTTACCTGACCTGATAAAATTTCATAAAGACCAGGGATTATTTTAATGATAATTTTTCTTTCTTTGAGTTTGTTGATAATATCACCCATCAATTTAGAGTCATTAGATTCTGTTGCAAGTATTGCTTCCTCAACCTGATTCTGTTCAATTATCAGGGAAACATCTTCCAGGTGGCCCAGCAATGGAATAAAACTTTCCAGCTTTTTTTCAGGTAAAGGATTTACACAAATAAATCCAAGTATCTTATTTCCCGAAGATTTTTTGCCTGATGTTAGTTTCTGGTAAACTTCGGTTGCTTTTCCATTTCCCCCTATGATGATTGTATTAAAACCAATTTTTCCGGAAAATATGAGATGATTTGTACGAGAAGTAATGATAAATCTTGGGATGTAAGTAAGAATAAAATGTAAGCCCAGGAGTATGGAAAAAGAAAGGTAATAACTTTTATAGCTAATAATTGTGTCATCCAGGATCAAAGTGAAAAACAGGATCAGTGTTCCTATCAGAGAAACCCTAAAGGTCACTCCTAATTCGTGAAGACGGGACTTCCGGTATGGTTGTTTATAATAACCAGATAAGTAATGAAGAATAATCCAGAATACAGAAATCCCCAACACACTGACCCAGAATTTAAGATCGAAATTTACCGAAACCTGAAAACCAAATTTTGGAGATTCAATTAATCCTTTTCTGAGTATAAATAAAAGAAACCAACTGACGGAGGCTGCAAGAAAATCAGAGCTCAGGTATTTTAATCTTTGTACTTTTCTATTCATTCGAAATCCAAGGATTTGGATTTGGTCCATAAAAACGACCGGTTTAAGCTAGCGCAATTTAACTAATTACTTAGTCTTTCACACAATTTTCAAAAAATAAATCAAGTTCTAAATCGGAATACTAGAATACAGGAACCCCTTTGGCTTGTTCTAACTTGAGGTGTATTTCTTTAGCCAGTGAAAAGGCCATGAAAGAATCTTCAAAACTTATGCATTTCCCGGATCGAACAGTTAGAAGCTCAAGGAAATTGAGGATTGCATCAGGTGAATTTTGTGTAATAACATGTCCCACTGGACTTTTTGAGGATAAATCTCCCACTCCTCCACCAACAATTTCTTTAGAAATATTCTGGTCACGAGAAAGAACTCTTGTGTGATTTGATAAAAAGTCGAGAATAATCTGTTTGTCAGCCTGGTAAAGTGTGGCTGTATGACTCTTCAAATTATGATTAAGCTTGTAATTTACAGCTGTTGTAGACCCATTATCAAATTCAAGGTGAATATGGAAAAAACTGATATGATTCATAGTATTTCTTATACCATTGACATGAGACTTAATAATATTTCCTCCGATTATGGAAGAAATGAACTGAATATCTGAAAATAGCATTCTAAGAGTTTGAGAACTATATCTGTCCGTTTCCTGAAATCCCCTTTCAATCTCAATATGCTTTGTTTGGACTGCCTCTTTTGAATTGTACTTTATAAATGGATGGTTAAATAAATCATTCTTAATACAAACCAGTACGCCAGCTTCATCTGCAAGTTTTACGATATTATTATATTCATGATCAGTGAGTTCGGGTGGATGATCCAGGAAGATATGTCTGGATCTTTTCAATGCCTGGGTAGTCTTTTCATGGTCAAGTGAGGTTTCTCCAAGAAAAAGAATGGCATCTGATTTATTCAGTAAGGAATTAAAAGAAAGCCTTGTTGGTGTGTTGGTTGCTTCCCCGGTTTGAGTATCTATATTTTCCCTCCCAACAAAACATATCCCGGATATTTCGTAAAGATTATTATGGCTGTTATGGGGAAGATTGTTTTTTGATGGAGCTTCATCAGTTAAAACACCAAATTTTATCATACTTTTGCAGTGTTTTAGGCAAAAATAATGCATTTTTAAGGACCAAAAATCCTTTTTACAATCATTTTATTAACCTTACATTGTTGATAACCTGAGTTTTTTTAAGAAATGAAGTTGGAAGATACATTTAAACACAAGGGCTTAAGGCAGAAACTGGTTGATGGAATCAGGCAAAAAGGGGTTAGAAATGAGGATGTTCTAAAGGCAATGTTAAAAGTCCCACGGCATTATTTTATGGATTCAGGTTTTGTGAGTTTTGCCTATAGAGACCAGGCATTTCCAATAGGGGAGGATCAAACCATTTCTCAACCTTACACAGTAGCCTTCCAAACCGAGTTGCTGGATGTTAAAATGCATGATAAAGTATTGGAAATAGGTACCGGATCGGGTTACCAGGCGGCAGTCCTACTTGAATTGGGCGTTCGGTTATTTACTATAGAAAGGCAGCGAAAATTGTTTCTGAAAACCCAGACACATTTACCCTTGATTCATTATAAGCCCAGGTTTTTCTATGGGGACGGGTATAAAGGCCTGCCGGCTTTCGCTCCATTTGACAGAATATTAATTACTGCAGCAGCTCCTGAAATTCCAGGGGAATTACTGCGTCAGCTAAAAATTGGTGGGAAGATGGTAATGCCAAAAGGAGGGGCCATGAATCAGAATATGTTACTGATTGAAAAAACCGGGGAAGATGAATATAAGGAGAGTAAACATGGCCTTTTTGTTTTTGTTCCAATGCTGAATGGCACCAGCAATGGGAAGAACTCCTGAACCTGTTTTGCTTTGATTTGCCTTTGGCTTATTTTTTAATTTTAACCGGATACTGCTGATAAAAATAATATTATGATTGAGATCCAGGAGTTTGTTTTTAATCCTTTCCAGGAGAATACATATATTCTGTTTGATGAAACTAAAGAGTGTATAATAATTGATCCCGGATGCTCAACAAATCAGGAAGGGGAAACCATTAAATCTTTTCTGAAAGACAGGGAGTTGGATTTAGTTAAGATGGTGTTCACACATGGACATTTAGATCATGTTTGTGGTGCCGCATTTATTCACGATGAATTTGGCCTTTCCCCCCAGTGCCATTCTTTGGACCAGGATTTACTTGAACAAGTGGTAGCACAGGGAAGGAGTTATGGATTCGTACTTCAGGCACCTCCAACTCCCGGGAAGTTTCTTGGTGAGGGAGATTCTATAGGTTTTGGGAACTCATCCCTGAAGGTTCTTCATACACCCGGACATTCACGTGGCCACATTGTTCTGCACAATGAAGCTCAGAAATTCTTAATTACAGGAGATGTTCTTTTTCAGGGAAGTATTGGCCGTACCGACCTTCACGGTGGAGACTATGATACTTTGATCCACAGCATACAAAATCAAATTCTTCCTCTTGCCGATGAAACAAAGGTTTATTCAGGTCATGGCCTCTCTACCACTGTTGGAATTGAAAAGCTTTCCAATCCATATTTAAGTTGATAAGGCTGGTTTCTAATTCTTGTTTACAATCATTTTTAGTATGTGAAAAATCATATTTATACAAGTTTTGCTTTCTTAATTTTGAGCAATTAGGTGATTTATCCGATAATTAAAAATAAAGAATTATACTATGGCTTTTGATTTATTTGTTGATAGACATATTGGTCCAAGGGAAGAGGAAGTGCAGAAAATGTTAGAAAAATGTGGGGTGTCCTCAATGAAGGATTTGATTGATAAAACCATTCCGCAAACCATAAGATTGCCCGAACCTCTTTCACTTGATGATGGAATTAGTGAGTATGAATATCTTGGGAAGATCAGGGAACTTGCCTCCAGAAATAAGCTTTATAAAACTTATATCGGACAGGGTTATTACAATACTATATTGCCTTCTGTTATATTAAGAAATATCCTGGAAAATCCATCCTGGTACACCTCCTACACTCCTTACCAGGCTGAAGTTTCACAGGGTCGCCTGGAAGCATTACTGAATTTTCAGACCATGGTAGTTGATCTTACGGGGATGGAAGTAACCAATGCCTCTCTCCTTGATGAAGCAACGGCTGCTGCCGAGGCTATGCTAATGGCATACCGGTCAAGATCACGTGATGCAGTAAAGGCTGAAGCTAAAAGGTTTTTTATTGACAAAAATGTTTTTCCCCAAACTATTGAAGTGATACAGTCAAGGGCAGAGCCCCTGGGAGTTGAGCTGGTGATTTCCTCTTATAAAGACTTTGCTTTCGATGAAAAAATATTTGGGGCTTTAGTCCAGTTTCCAAATTGTGATGGGAACGTGGAGGACTACAAGGAATTTGCAGGCAGTGCCAGGGAAAATGGTTCTATGATGGTGGTTGCAGCTGATCTGCTTAGCCTCGCTATTTTAGTGCCTCCGGGAGAATGGGGTGCAGATGTAGTTGTGGGATCTACTCAAAGGTTTGGAATCCCCATGGGATTTGGAGGGCCTCATGCAGCATATTTTGCAACATATGAGAAATATAAGAGGAATATTCCGGGAAGGATTATCGGGGTATCTGTGGATGCTCAGGGAAATCGTGCATTAAGAATGGCGCTCCAAACCAGAGAGCAACATATTAAAAGAGAGCGGGCATCTTCTAACATTTGTACTGCACAGGCCTTGCTGGCCACTATGGCAGGGATGTATGCTGCATATCATGGCCCTGAAGGATTAAAAAGAATTGCCACCCATATTCATGAGAAGACTGTGGAACTGGAAGAGAACCTGGTAAAATTGGGTTATCAACAAATAAATGCTAACCTGTTTGATACATTGAAAATTGTTTTGCCGGAAGAACTTTCAATCAAACAGTTGCAGGAGATTGCCCTTGAAAATAAAGTGAATCTGAATTACATTGACGAGAAAACAGTGGGACTGAGCCTGGATGAAACCTGCTCACAAGCTGATGTGGATTTGCTAACCAGAATTTTTGCCACATTAGCAGCAAAGGATAATTTTAAACTTGATGCCCCTTCAGCAAAATATCGTTTTGAAAGTAAATTTTTGAGGGACACAAATTTTATGACTGGAGATGTATTTCACGCATACAGGTCTGAGACGGAGCTGATGAGGTATATAAAAATGCTTGAGAGAAAAGATATTTCTCTTACCGATTCAATGATATCGTTGGGCTCTTGTACCATGAAACTTAATGCGGCAGTTGAAATGCTCCCTCTTAGTTGGCCGGAGTTTGGTAATCTTCATCCTTTTGTTCCTGCAGATCAGGCAGCCGGATATCATCAATTGCTTGATGAACTGGAAGAGGACCTGAAAGTTATTACTGGATTTGATGCGGTTTCGTTTCAGCCTAATTCAGGAGCTGCTGGTGAATATGCCGGACTTTCTGTTATTAGCGCGTGGCACCAGAGTAAGGGCCAGGCACATAGGAATATTGTTTTGATCCCTGCATCTGCTCATGGAACCAACCCGGCAAGTGCTGTTATGGCAGGTATGGATGTTGTAGTTGTAAATTGTGATGAGAATGGAAACACTGATGTTGAAAACCTCCGGTCTCTGGCAGAGCAGCATAAAGATAATCTTGCTGCCTTTATGGTTACTTACCCTTCAACTCATGGGGTTTTTGAAGAGGAGATACGGGAAATGGTTGACATCATACACAGCAATGGCGGACAAATTTATATGGATGGTGCTAATATGAATGCTCAGATAGGATTTACAAATCCAGCATATATTGGGGCTGATGTTTGTCATTTAAACCTTCACAAAACTTTTGCTATTCCCCATGGAGGGGGTGGGCCGGGAATGGGCCCCATTGCAGTGGCCGGTCATCTTGCTGAGTTTCTGCCTGGTCATTCACAAGTTAAAACAGGCGGGGAAAAGTGTATAAATGCCTTGTCTGCAGCACCATGGGGAAGTGCCAGCATACTCCCAATTTCTCATGCATATATTAAAATGCTGGGTGGGAAGGGCCTTACAAGAGCTACAGCCATGGCAATATTAAATGCAAATTACCTTTCCAGATCTTTGGATAAGTATTTCGATATTCTCTATACCGGGAAGAACGGCTTTGTTGGGCACGAAATGATTATGGACTGCAGAAAATTTAAAGCTGATAGTGGAATTACCGAATTGGATATTGCCAAAAGACTTATGGATTACGGCTTTCATGCACCAACTCTTTCATTTCCGGTTCACGGTACACTTATGGTGGAACCTACGGAAAGTGAATCCTTGCAGGAACTTGACAGGTTTGTGGAAGCCATGGAAAACATTTACCTGGAGATTCTCGATATCTCTGAAAAACGGACCGACCCCCATGACAATGTTCTTAAAAATGCTCCTCATACAGATAAGGTAATAGCTTCTGATGACTGGGCTCATGCCTACTCAAGAGAAATGGCAGCTTTTCCATTAAGTTGGGTTCGAAACAATAAATTCTGGCCCCCGGTTGCAAGAGTTGATGATGCCTTTGGTGATAGAAACCTGGTTTGTACCTGCGAACCTATTGAATCATACAGAAAGGAAGAATGAAGATTTCTCGCAGATAGCGCAGATTTGCGTAGAATAATTTAAAGATAGATTTTAACAGCTTTACAAAAAAAATCTGCGATTGTTTGTGAAATCAGCGTGAAATAGTCTCTCGCAGATGCCGCAGATTTGCGCAGAATAATTTGAAGAAAGATTTTAACAGCTTTACAAAAAAAATCTGCGATTGTCTGCGAAATCAGCGTGAAATAGTCTCATTCAGATAAAATTTTGAGTTTTGGAAAAATTAGAGAATAAAATATCTTATGATATAAGAGGTGCTATTTTTCTGGTTTACAATGAACTTGGTCCGGGTTTGTTGGAATCCGTATACGAAGCGGCATTAGCATTTGAATTATCTGCAATGGGACATAAAGTTAAAACACAAGTTCCCCTGCCTGTAAAATATAAAGACGTTAAACTTGAACTTGGATTCAGACTGGATATTCTTGTTGACGACCTGGTGATTATTGAAATAAAATCGGTTGAAGAATTGGTACCAGTCCACTATAAACAATTACTGACCTATTTAAAGTTAACAGATAAAAAGCTTGGGTTATTGATTAATTTCAATACTGATGAAATATCTGGCTCTATTAAACGGATAGTTAATGGCTTGTAGAAATTTCTTACAAAATAGCAAAAAAAATCTGCGATTGTCTGCGAAATCAGCGTGAAATAGTCTCTCGCAGATAGCGCAGATTTACGCAGAAAAGAATAAATACGCTATTCAGCTTTTCTGCCAACCCTGAATATCGCATCCTGTATACTGAGATCTAGAATATCATACAGATCACGT
This sequence comes from Bacteroidota bacterium, assembly GCA_030596025.1. Taxonomy (GTDB): domain Bacteria; phylum Bacteroidota; class Bacteroidia; order Bacteroidales; family VadinHA17; genus JAYEGO01. The sequence goes on from JAUVKW010000003.1 coordinate 21,736, forward strand.
CCATACGCCCTTACCTGTTTGGGGATAATGCTGTTTTGACTCATGCCTGGAACAGTGTTTATTTCAAGGAAATAAGGTGTGTTTCGCGAGATGATATAATCAATGCGAACAATACCATGGCATCCCAGCTTATCATATATTTTTGAGGAAAGCTTCATGCTCTGCTGTACCAGGTTATTTGATATTCCGGCAGGTGTGATTTCTTCAGCCTGGCCATCGGTGTATTTTGCCTCAAAATCAAAAAATTCATTTTTACTTACAATCTCGGTTAAGGGGAAAATGTGATTCTCCCCTGAAGCTTTAATAAGACCACATGAAATTTCAGTGCCATTTACAAATTCTTCAATAATTACCTCATCATCTTCAGTGAAAGCCTTAAGAATAGCAGCTTGCAAGCCATCTTCATGTGGCACCTTAGAAATACCAAAACTAGACCCACTATTATTTGGCTTAACAAAATATGGGGGTTTTATTTTTTTCTTGATTTCTTTCAGGTCAATTTGTTCATCTTTACGAACCATCATGCTCTTAGCAACAGGGATTCCAAACTCTTTCAGGAAGGTCTTACAGGCAAACTTGCTAAAACTCAAGGCTGAACAGAAAGCCCCACAACTTGTGTAAGGAATTCCAATAAGGTCAAAATAAGATTGGAGCTTGCCATCTTCCCCGGGTATTCCATGGATAGCAATCAAAATACAGTCAAAATAAATTTGTTGCCCCTCGTGAATGAAAGAGAAGTCGTTCTTATCTATATCTATTTTATTTTGATTTACCTGAGCTTTCCATTTATTACCCCTTATCTGAACAATGTATGCTTCATACTTGCCGGTATCCAATACCTTTAATAGTTCATCCGCACTTTGAATGGATATCTCATATTCTGAAGAATCTCCGCCGGCAACAACAGCTATCTTTTGTCTCATAGAATTCAGTGAATTAATTATTAAGAATTCAGATCAAAAATAATCTATTTTATTCTTTATTTTTATAATATTCATTTAGTATTTCCTGTGCAGCTGAAAAGGGACTGGTTTCCATATTCAGGACTTTTCTCTCCAATAATGACAGTTTTTTTTGGATCGGTCCATTTTTATAGAACTGGTACTTCAACTTTTCCTCAATTGTCTGATACATCCAGTATTTTGATTGAGAATTTCGGGTTTTTTCGAACCAACCATTTGCACGGGTCAGAGCAACAAATTCCAGAATTGTAATCCATATTTCATTTAGCCCCTTTTTTGTATATGCAGAGCAGGATGAGACTTTAGGAACCCATCCTGTTTCACCAGGAGGGAAAAAATGTAAGGCATTTCTAAAGTCTGCCATAGCCCTTTCGGCCTTTTTTAAATTATCTCCATCTGCTTTTGTGATGGCTATAAGATCAGCCATTTCCATAATTCCACGTTTGATTCCCTGCAGCTCATCTCCAGATCCGGGAAGCATCAACAAAAGGAAAAAGTCCACCATAGAATGCACTGCAACTTCTGATTGTCCTACACCAACTGTTTCAATGAATAAAATATCGAAACCTGCAGCTTCACATAGAATGATAGTTTCTCTTGTTTTTCTTGCTACGCCTCCCAATGAACCGGTAGAGGGGGATGGTCGGATAAATGCATTTGGATCAGATGCAAGGGTTTCCATTCTGGTTTTATCTCCCATTATACTGCCTCCCGACCTGACGCTGCTGGGATCAATTGCCAGAACAGCCAGTTTTTTCCCTGAGGAGGTTATGACTCCTCCAAGTTCTTCTATAAAAGTGCTCTTTCCAACTCCGGGTACGCCTGTGATTCCTACCCTGATCGAATTTCCGCTTTTTGGCAAACAAAGTCCAATTATATCCTGTGCCAGTTGGTTATGATCTTCCCTGGAACTTTCAATGATGGTAATTGCCTGACTGCGAATTACCGGATCATGATTGAAAATTCCTTTTGCATACTCAGTGGCAGAAAGAACTTGCTTTCTTTTTTTTCTGCTTAAATCAAATGCCTGTTTATTTACCGGGTCAGCATGGGGAACCCCTGCACTAACACTCAGTGCACTTACTTTACTCCTTTTCCCCTTTCTGCCTGTTTCCATGGTGTTACGAAGTTAATTTTAAAAATATCATTAACAAAACTCACCAAACAAAGAGCTATGGGTACTATTTTCAAGTTAGTATTTGTTGCCTTTTACTGAGTGTAGATTTGTCAGGATCATGCATAATATTATTCATATTTACTACGTAGTAAATATTTGTGTCATGCCCTGTAGATCGACTCTTTCTGCCCGGCCTGGTATTTCTCTGAAGGGTGAGTCGATTGTGTTTTAAAATTGGAAATTAGTTTTTAGAATTTCCTCTACCTGGTTTTTTGACTGGATGCTGCTTGTGGCCTGAACAATTTTTCCGTTTTTATAATATATAGTGAAAGGCAGTCCCATAAATCCCATACATTCAGGAAGCTGACGGATAATTGAGGAGACAGGGATATCAAAATCCATGTCGTAAAAGGCCACATGAGGATACTCTTTTTCGAGCTCAAGCATGGATGAATATACGGGGATACACATAGGTCCCATACGCCCACAACATATCATAGAATTCTCAGTTTCATTTAATGCCTTTTTGTATTCTTCGTCGGTTTCTATGTGTTTTAGGTTTGTATGTAACATTAATAGCAGATCAATTAATAGTTAAAATTGAAAATCGAAGTGCAAAAATAGGAAATATTGTTTTCAAATGACACCCCTTTATATAATTTGATAGAAAAAAAACGAGTCCGGAATTATGAACTCGTTTTTATTTAATTTTATTAAATACTAAATACTAATTAGCCTTCGGAGCTTCTACATCACCGGTAACCCTGAGTACCACTGTTGAGAATTTAGGGTCATTTGTGATAACAGTGATGGATTTGTTCTGGCGGCCAACCCGTGTGCCGGAGCTGAATATAGCCTTTATAGAACTGCTCTGACCGGCTTTAATAACTTTTTCTTTTGGAGAAACCGCAGTACAACCGCAGCTCGATTTTATTTTTCTGATCACAAGGTCAGATTTTCCGGAATTCTTGAATACAAAATCATGTTCAACGGATGTTCTTTGCTGCATCTTTCCAAAGTTAAAAACCTTTTCTTCAAATTCAATCTTTGGTGAAGCTGCCAGTTCCGTTTTAGATAAGCTGCCAAAGTCTTCAGTAATGGTGGCTGAAATTGTAAGGAGGTTTTTTCTGTCCCTGGTATCATTATAAACAATCATTACCCGGTTAACAACAAAACCCCAGTCATTTACCATATTTGCATCATAGCTACCATGTATGGTTCCCTTTTGATTTGGCTTAAGAGTCTGTGGAGAGGCAGTTAGCTGGAGATGCTTTGGTACCATATCAAATGTTATTGTCTGGTTTTTATCAGTTGTATTTACCACCAGTACAGAAACAGATTTTTTCTGGTCTTTAAATACCTTAACAAAGGCCATGTGATTGGTGTTAAAACGCAAATCTCCAATGACAAAAGGATAATCATCTTCAATAGTTCTTGGTTTTGGAATCACATTCCCGGAAACTCTTAAGCTCACCACATTTCTGTTGGCATTGGTGTAAACGGTAGCCGATTTGTTAAATTTATTAGGGCGGTTTTTAGGATTGTATGCAATCTTAACATAACCTTTTCCTCCCGGAGGAACGGGCTCTTTTGTCCAGCTTGGGGTTGTACATCCGCAAGATGCTGTAACCCTGTTAATGATAAGGGGCTGGCTTCCTGTGTTTGTGAAAACAAAATCATAGCTTACTACTCCTGCTTCTTCTTTGATATTTCCAAAATCATGTGTTTGACCCTCAAAAGATATGCTTGCCATTTTTTGTTGTGCACTCAGATGAAAACCAGTTGAGAGGATGAGGGTCAGTATTAGGCTGCTGATAAAATGCTTCATAGTTTAATTAATAATTTATTCTTATTTCCTGTACATACAACATATAACGTACCAAAGTTAATAAAGTTTAAATTTGTAAGTATTATTTTATGTGGATAAATTAATTTTTCAAAGCTCGCATAAACCCCATAGGACTCAGTAAAATTATACTATTAATAAGCTATATCAATGACTGTTTGTAAATTTTGCATAAAAAAAATTAAATTCGTTTAATATAGTTTTATGTTTTTGCTTTATATTTAATAATTTCGGTGTAATTCTTGCGGGATGTTCATTTGATTTTCGGTTTAGAATTCTGATTGTACCTATGAGATTTGAATTAAGGAAATATTTCTTACTTGCCTTGCTTCTGCTTGTTTCTTTTTATTCAAGTGGACAGTTTTACAATGGTTCTCAGATGACTTTCGGAAAGAATCGGGTTCAACATAATGAGTTTTTCTGGTCCTTCTACCGATTCGAAAGGTTTGATGCTTATTTTAATGAATATGGTAGAGAACTTGCCGATTATACAGGGCGTTATGCAAATACAAAGCTGGTTGAACTGGAAGATTTCCTGGATTACCAGCTTGACAGACGACTAATTTTACTTATCTATAATAAAATGTCTGATTACAGGCAGAGTAATATGGGTCTTATTACCGGGAAAGATGATTATAATCTGGGAGGTATTTCTACCATTATTGAAAATAAAGTTTTTCTTTATTATGAAGGGGACCACAGAAGCTATGATAAGCAGATTACCAAAGCAATTTCTTATGCATTGATAAATGAAATGATTTTCGGCTCCGACAAAACAAGGACTAAAAACTCTTCGAAGATGGAGCTTCCGGATTGGTATTTTAAGGGATTGATTTCTTTCCTGTCAGTAAACTGGGATTTTGATATTGAGAATGAGGTAAAAGATGGAGTTCTCACAGACAGGTACAATAAGTTAAACCGCTTAAAAATCGAAGATGCTGAAATTGCAGGCCATTCCTTCTGGAAGTTTATTTCCGACACCTATGGAGTAAATATTATTCCCAATGTTCTGTACATCACAAAGATAAATGAAGACTTTGAAAAAGGTTTATACTATGTTCTTGGCCTTACTTTAAAAGAATTAAATAAGGAATGGCTTATATATTACAAAGAGAAATTTTTGGAAGAGGATGCAAAAGGGGATTTTCCACAGGGCACAAAAATCTTGAAAAAGCCTAAGAAAAGTCGTGTTTATCAGCAAATTCGAATTAGTCCGGATGGCCGAAATATTGCCTATGTAACTAATGAACTCGGACAATACAAGGTTTGGATTTATGACCTGGAGACAAACAAGAGCAAAAGAATTTATAGGAAAGAACCCAAGGTTGAGCAAATAATTGATTATTCATATCCGGTGATTACCTGGCACCCAACAGGTAAAATGTTGACAATGGTTACTGAGGAAAAGGGAGGATTGGATATTCTTTTTTACAGGACTTCTACCAGGAAAATTGAACGTAAAAACCTTTTGTATTTTGATAAGGTTTTAGATATCTCCTATTCCCCAAATGGCAGTAAGCTGATTTTTTCAGCAATGAAGAATGGTCTTACTGATTTGTTTCTATTTGATGTGGCTGCTGGTACGCACGAGCAACTCACCTTTGACCTTGCTGATGATCTGCATCCCAGGTATACCACAGATGGAGATCAAATAGTTTTCAGCTCCAACAGGTTGAATGATACCCTGACTTTCAGCAGGAATTATGATAAGAGAATTGGAACCAGTTATGAATTATTTTTATACAAACTAAAAAACCGGTCTCCTGTTTTAACTCGTTTGCCGGAAGGAAAATACATTGATAAAACCCAGGCTTACTCATTTGATGACAATGAGTTTTTGTACCTGGGAGACCAATCTGGAATTATCAACAGGTATCATTCTCGCTTTGATAGCTCCATTAGCTATATTGATACAAGTATCCACTACAGGTATTTTACCAACTCAGTTCCACTTACAAATTATTCAAGGAATATTATTGAAGCTGATTTTGCCAATGTACCAGGAATGATGGGAGAGGTGGTATATGAAAAGGGCAGGTATTATATGTATTATGATTATTTATTAAAGGGAGAGCTTCCGGAATTTGCAAACCCTGAAACTACAGAATTCAGAGATAAGCATACAAAGGATCTACATAAAGCAGACAGCATAGAAATTCTCAGACAGAAGCTGATTGAGGAGGACCGCCGAATTAGGGATACACTAACAAAACCACTCTATGCTTATTTTGAAATTGATAAGGAAGTAGATATCAATAATTATGTATTTGAAGAGGAGAAGGAAAACTATTACTGGCAGCTACTGAAAAAAGATAATATTGAAGTAGACCTCGATGCTGACGTCCTGGACTTGCCCCCCATCCGAATTTATGAAACATCCTTTTATAACAATTATATGGCATCTCAGGTAGATTTTGGTTTTATGGGACAATCCTATCAGGCTTTTAATGGCAGTGGAGTATACAATAATACCGGGATAGGGATGCTTTTTAATATTGGTACCAATGACTTGTTCGAGGATTATAAAATTGTAGGTGGGTTCAGATTTTCCGGGGACTTTGATTCCGGGGAGTTTTTATTAAGTTTTGAAGATCTGAAAAAGAGAACGGACAAGCAGATTATATTTCACCGGCAATCCTATAAAGCCTGGGCAGACAATTCAACTTATGTAAAAATAAAATCTAACCAGCTCTTTTATAGTTTGAGATATCCTTTTAACCAGGTAATGGCTGTAAAGGGAACTGCAAGCATAAGAAGTGACAGACAAATTTACCTGTCAACTAATACAGACAATTTATATAAGGAAAACCTACATGTTACCTGGGCTAATTTGAAACTTGAATACATATATGATAATACCAGGTACCGTGGAATTAATTTTTATAATGGTACGAGATTTAAGATCTTTATTGAAGCTTACCGACAGATTGAAAGGAAGAAGTCAGATGTTTTTATTATTGGAGGTGATTTCAGACACTATCTTAAAATCCACAGGGATTTGATTTGGGCAAACCGTTTTGCTACCAGTACTTCTTTTGGGCATAACAAGTTGGTTTATTATATGGGTGCCATTGATAACTGGTTTATGATATTTGATTATGAGAAGATGTTTAACAGAAGTATTCCTGTTGATCAAACTCAAAATTATGTTTTTCAAACATTGGCTACTAATATGCGGGGGTTTAAGCAAAATATACGGAATGGTAATTCTTTTGCACTAATAAATTCCGAGATCAGATGGCCGATTATCAGGTATCTTGCAGATCATCCCATTTCTAACAAGTTCTTACATAACTTTCATATAGTTGGTTTTGCAGATATTGGCACTGCATGGACCGGATGGAATCCTTATTCAGGTGATAATTCCTATGACAAGGAGGTAATTGAAAATGGCCCAATCACCGTTACAGTTCATTCGAATAGGGAGCCTATTGTTGCAGGCTATGGCTTTGGTGCCAGGTCAACTCTTTTCGGTTATTTTGTCAGGGCCGACTATGGATGGGGAGTGGAGAATTTCCATGTGCGAAAGCCAATGTTTTATTTTTCCTTTAGTTTAGACTTCTAATTATGAGTTACACAGATATTCTTATGCTTTTGCTTATTGGTCTCTTTGCCGGTACTGTTGGTGGATCTTTGGGAGTAGGAGGGGGTATTGTAATTGTTCCTGCCCTGGTTTTCTTTTTTGGTTTCAGTCAGCATTCTGCCCAGGGAACCAGTCTTGCGGTTCTTATGATTCCTGTAGCTGTCTTTGGAGCTTATAATTATTACAAGAATGGTTATGTGAATTTCAAATATGCTCTCATCATTGTTATCGCATTCGCAGTAGGACAATATTTGGGTTCGCTTTTATCTGTCAATCTCCCCGAACGTGTGCTACGTAAGGTTTTTGGAGGTTTTGTTGTACTAATGGGCCTCAGGATGATCTTCTGGAAATAATAGTTAATTTTTCAAAACATTTTGTTTTAAATATTTGTATATTTGCCAGACTTTTTTGAAAGAAAGTTTTAATAATTGTTAACCAATAAATTTTAAAAAATGGCTTACGTAATTAATGATGATTGTACTGCTTGCGGCACATGTGTTGATGAATGTCCGGTTGAGGCAATATCGGAAGGTGATATCTATAAAATTGATCCTGATCTTTGCACCGATTGTGGTGCTTGTGCAGATGTATGTCCCGTTGAAGCCATTCATCCTGAATAAGAATTTTATTTCTTTTTTAAGAAACAAGAAAGACCAGTCGTTAAGGCTGGTCTTTTTTGATTTATACAGTCGATCCTCCTGTTTTCCGAATAAGACACCCAAATGAATAATTTGTAAATCGCAATCTGGAGACTGCCAATTATGTGTATGTGGGTATACTCAACTCGGATCATAATTCGAAATCATCAGTATCTTTTGATAATCTGAATCATTCATCAATTCCGGCAAACTTGTATCAGGACTGTTTTTCATGTACTTGCTTACAATTTGGAACCCCAGCCAAACTGCTGCCCTACCGGGAGACTCCCTTGGGAAGTAATTTGTAAATGGCCCTTCCCCAATAAGTTTCCTGATGGCAAGGTGATCAGTATCAAACAACAACTTATTCTCAACCAGGTAGCTCCACATTTGTTTTTCATTTTCAATACACCATTCATATTGCTCAGACGAAAATCCCATTATGATATGATCAGATTCATCAGGCATCATTGACTTGACAAAATAACTTAGCTTTCCCTGATAAATAATATTATTTAAAACATTGTTCCTTGCCTCGCCAAATTGAAATTCAGTGCTTCCCCAGGAATGCATACAATCTGAGGGGATTTTTTCAGGATACATATTATTTCTTATGTACATTGGTAAGCCAAGTCGTGGATAGTATTCGTAATCTGTTCCAAGATACCTGTCAATACCAATTCCCAGAAGATTTGTATCAATAATAATGGAGCTGTTGAAACCCGAAATAAAAGTATAAATTCCAGGAACGTTTTTTTCAGGGAAATAATACTTGTAGTGCTGAAAAGCCCGGGTCAATTTTTTTTCAAGAAAACCAATATTTGAAAATACTTCCTGGCTTTTTAAATATATTTCATTATTCATCCTGTTTGTTAAGAAAGCCAATAAAAATTCTTTAAAAGCCGGGTCATCCGGATTTCCAATATTGATTATATAAGAAAACAGGGAAAAGAAATGTGGGTATCTGGAATAGAGTTCCTTTGCAGACTCAGGAACATTATCCAGATTCATTTCGAAGAGTTCCTGTTCAAATCGAATAATAGATATCTCAAGATCAATTCCTGAAACAGGAATTATTAAAGAATTCCTTTTGCATCCGCTAAAAGCAAGAATAGATAAAAATAAGAGTAGAAAATATTTTTTCATCAAACCAAAATTATTGTTGTATCAAACTCTTCACAAATTTAGTTAAGTTCATGGAAGAAATCTTTTAATGGTCAGAAAAATATTTATTCAAATCCTTTCATATTTATTAACTTTACACTAAATATTTACAAGAATATTTATTTTACTATACCTTCAGTAAATCTGTCGAAATAATGATAAAAAGACATCTGCCAAATTTAAGAGGTCTGCATGATTATAAACGCTTCCCTTTCTTTTTTCTTACGATTATCCTGGTATTTCGTTTATTCCCTGCCTCTTCCCAGCAAAAAACCACATTCAGTATTGCTGCAGATCCCCATATTTCATGGTTTACAAGCGACAACAGGTACATTGAAACAAATGGAATAAAACCGGGAATTTCCTTTGGCCTGGTTGTAGACAGGTTTTTTGGTGAGAAATACGCTTTTTCCACCGGACTTTTTATGACTCATCTTGGTGGGAACCTTTCATATTCCGATACTGTTCAAATTGGCACTTCCATAGACACAGTTACAGTTCCTGCCGGGACTATTTTAAGCTACAGGTTGCAGTATATAAGTATCCCTTTAGCTTTAAAACTGAAGACAGTAGAAATAGGATATAAAACTTTTTTTGTTGAGCTTGGCTTAAAAGCAATGATAAGAATAAATTCAAAAGCCTCTGCTCCAAATAACCTCCTGGTGAAGGATAAAATCTCAGATGAAATTGCTTTATTTAACCTGGCTTATTCATTTGGCGGAGGTATGGAATTTTCATTAGGAGAGAATACTTCAATTATTGGAGGTTTATATTATACAAATACTTTTCTGGATATAACTAAAGATTTGTATAATAAGCCAAAGGATTACCTGCGGGCAAGCATGATGTCGCTCAGGGTAGGAGTTTTGTTTTAATAGAAAAAAAGGAATAAACAAATGAAGATTGGGCTTGCACAATTAAACTACCAGGTTGCTCACTTTGAAAAGAATATTTCAAAAATTGTGGCTGCAATTGACGAGGCAAAAGGTCAAAATGCTGATCTTATCATTTTTTCAGAATTGTCAATTTCAGGATACCCTCCTTTAGATTTTCTGGAGCGCAAGGAGTTTGTTGATAAATGTGTACAGGGTATTGAAAAAATTGCCAGGCACTGTGTGAATATTGCTGCAATTGTAGGGGGTCCGGTGCAAAATCTGTCTCCGGAGGGTAAAAATTTGTACAATGCTGCTTATTTTCTTGAAGATGGAAAGGTAAAAAAGATTATCCTGAAAAGCTTATTACCTACCTACGATATTTTTGATGAATATCGTTACTTTGAATCAAATAACAAATTCGAACTTGTTGATTTTAAGGGCAAAAAGCTCGCTGTAACCATTTGTGAGGACTTATGGGACAAACAGGAGTTTGAGACCGATTTCGGAAAGAACCATCTTTATGTTGTTTCTCCGATGGATGAACTTTCCAGCTTGAATCCGGATATGATCATTAATATTGCTGCCTCTCCCTATTCTTATCATCGGGAGTCGGCAAAAAAGGAGATCTTCATAGCCAAAGCAAAGAATTATAAACTTCCGGTTTTTTATGTAAATCAAGTAGCTGCCCAAACTGAATTGATTTTTGAAGGCGGGTCTTTAGCGGTAAGTCCTTCTGGCCAGATTTTTAAAGAACTTACATTTTTTGAAGAAGAAATCAGTTTTTTTGAGTTCGATGAGGTTGTAAAGGGACGAGCGAGTGAAGACGAAGCAGAATCCAAGCTGGTTATTCAAAACATTCATGATGCCCTGATATTGGGGATCAGAGATTATTTCTCAAAAATGAATTTCAAAAAGGCAGTCCTTGGTCTTTCCGGAGGGATTGATTCTGCAGTTTGTCTTGTACTTGCTCAAAAAGCACTGGGTGCCGGGAATATAAAAGTACTACTACTTCCTTCAGAGTATTCCTCCGATCATTCCATTATTGATTCCTTGGATTTAGTCAGGAAATTGGGGGTAGAGCATGAAATCATTTCTATTGAGAAGATAATGGGCTCATTTAAGGAAGTTCTTGATCCTGTATTTAAGGGTCTTGCTGAAGATATAACCGAAGAGAACCTGCAGGCAAGGATCAGATCAGTTCTTCTTATGGCTTTCTCAAATAAGTTCGGTAATATTTTGTTAAACACTTCCAACAAAAGTGAAGCTGCAGTAGGTTATGGTACCTTATATGGTGACATGAGCGGGGGATTGTCTGTTCTTGGAGATGTATATAAAACCGATGTTTATAACCTTGCCAGGTTAATTAACCAGGAAGAGGAAATTATTCCCTGCAATATTATCTCAAAACCACCTTCTGCCGAACTTAAGCCAGGTCAGAAAGATAGCGATTCCTTACCCGATTATTCAGTCCTGGATCAAATTCTATTTAGATTTATTGAACTGCAGAGAGGTTCTGAAATGATAATAAAAGAGGGCTTTGACAGAGCTCTTGTAAAAAAGATCATTAAGCTTGTTAATGCTAACGAATACAAGCGATATCAGGCCCCTCCGGTTTTGAGGATTTCTTCCAAAGCCTTCGGCTCAGGGAGACGTTTGCCCCTGGTGGCAAATTATGACTTCCTTTGACGTAGCTTTTATAAAAAGGTTTACTTTCTTATTCCAGGATATTTTCAGGTTTTTTCAGTACTATATATTAGTAATAATGGAATCTGTTTTGGTATTGTTATTATAGTACGAGTTTCCTATATTTGTATGTTTTCTAACATATTTTATGAACATGGGGGATTACGAATTGGAATGTGGGTTATGTTTGAGTGATGCGGATTCGATTTTTAATGTTTTAAGCGATGAGGAGAAGGAACATTTGATCAGGAATCATACCTGTGCAAACTTCAAAAAGGGGCATTTTATTTATGGAGAAGGGGATAAGCCTTCCGGTTTATTATATCTGACAAAAGGGAAAGTAAAAATATTTAAAGACGGAATTGGGGGAAGAGATCAGATTGTTAGATTGGCAAAACCTCTGGGCTTTATTGGCTATCGGGCTCTTTTTGCAGACGAGAATTATTCTGCTTCTGCGGTAGCCCTGGAGGATGCAAGCATTTGTATAATTGATAAGGAAGCCTTATTTACTGTTCTTCAGGGGAATTCTGCCCTGTCACTTCGCCTGATGCAAAGCATGGCACTTGAACTTGGACTTTCCAATACCAGAACAGTTTCGCTTACACAAAAACATATAAGGGGCCGTCTGGCTGAATCCCTGTTTTTTCTTATAGATACATATGGATTTGAGAAAGATCAGCAAACAATCAGGGTGTATTTGTCAAGAGAAGATATAGCCAACCTGTCAAATATGACTACTTCAAATGCAATCAGAACACTTTCTATGTTTGCCAGTGAAGCTGTAATTTCTTTGAATGGCAGAAAAATCAGAGTGCTTGACCAAACAAAACTAAAGAGAATCAGTGAACTGGGATAGTTAACAGCACCTTTATCCGGTATTGGTATTTTCAAGTATATCCCTGGCTAATTTTTACCAACTAATCATACCATTGTACCTATAAGAATTGTTTAACAGTGGCCCGTTTCCTTTTTCATATAATCTATAACTTCCTGAGGCTGATCTCCTGGCTTCCACTAAGGTTTTCTTATTTTGTAGCTGATGTCTTATATTTTTTTGGCTTCTATCTTGTTCGGTACAGGAGAGAAATAAGCTCTAAAAATCTTGAGAATTCTTTCCCGGCAAAATCTCCTTCAGAACGTAAAAAGATCTCAAAAAAGTTCTACAGATATTTTTCTGACCTTATAGTAGAGGCGGTTTATTTGATTGGTATGAAGCCGGAAGAATCCCTGAAGAGATTCAGTTATAAAAATCTTTCTGTTCTGGAAGATATTTACAAAGAAGAAAAAAGCATCATTTTATTGTTTCCTCATTATGGAAATTGGGAATGGCTTGCCAATCTTGAATTGGTATCTCCCTTTCATTTCCTTGCGATTTATAAACCTTTAAGTTCTGTGTTTTTTGATAAATTATTTGTGAAGTTGAGGGAAAGGTATGGAGGAGAAACTGTTCCTATGAAAAGTTCTTTGCGGAGAATTCTTATAGGAATGGAGAAGAAAGAGCGAACTATTACCTTTTTTCTGTATGATCAGCGTCCGAGGAAAAAGGAACTACATCATTGGCTGAGTTTCATGAATCAGGAAACTCCTGTATTACTTGGGGCTGAAAAAATTGCCAGGAAAACCGGGCAAACAGTGGTTTTCTTGAAAACCACCAGGTTGAAAAGGGGATATTATGAAAATGAATTTATTAAAATTTGTGATGACCCTGCCGATTTACCAAAATTTGAAATCACAAATATATATTATCGCCTGGTTGAAAACCTGTTGAATGAAGCTCCTGAATACTGGCTATGGACTCATAATAGATGGAAATTCTCTCGAAAAAGTAATCATTAATTCGCTTTATCCCAATCCAAAAGCCTTTCAGGGTCTTTCCTTACTTTTTCAAAACATTCCTTTACCAATTTTCTGTTTTTCGAGTATCCACGAAACAGTAATGATATCAAAGATCTAAACTGTTTCGGGTGTAAAGATTGCTTCTTGCAACCAACCATTCACTGAGTATGCGAAATGAATGGTTATAAGCTGCTGTCTGTAGCCCTTTGGGAGCAAGTAGCCTGCAGCCAGCGAGTTATTCCCTCCCACAGCCTGGCCCATACCTCCACCGGAGGTATTGAAAAGACAGTGTAAACAAATACCAGGAGAGATATTCAGTTAAGAATGAATTACAATTTTACCTGTTGAAGATATTCTTCAAACAATAGTACCTTCTTAATATCTTTCATATTGATCAGAAAAGGACGTACATCACTGGACATTTCTTCCATGTTAATTTCCTCCATTCTTCCCAGTATAGAATTTTTCAACTGAACTCCATTAGAGATGGAAGCTTTTGAATTAAGAAAATCATAATTCGGACTTATATTTTTACTTAGCAAAAATATAACATCATAAAAATCCCTCCCTTTACTTTGTTCTCTTTCCAGAATGGTTAAGAATTTCTGTGCCAAAAGTATGTCAGGAGGAGTGACTTTAATCTCAGTAAAAACATCAAATTTATTTATAAGGTATGATTCTGCTTGAAAATCAAAATGCTGAGCTTCAGTGTCAAGCCTTATCAATATCTTTTCTTCCTGGTGCCCTGATAATTTATAGTTATAAAGTATTTTTGGAAATCTTATATAACAATGATAAGCTCCACGTTTAACATTACGAAATTCAACCTGGTAGCCTTCTAGTTGTAATCCGTTTTGTATGGATATAGTGACTTCCGTGAACACATCAGTTGTAATATTGAAATTATCAAAATCAAGATCCTCAGAGAACCTGTTATTGTCATGAACAATCCTAAGAGCTGTACCTCCAATAAAAGCAAACTGATTTGCATATTCACTCTCAAATAATATTTCCAGTATCTTATACTGCAGGTACTCTCTGAGCATAAATCGCTCAAAACCCTTTAAATTATCAGGGTAATACTGCTTTATTTGATCAAGATTAAGCATCTAAGTAATCAATAAACAGTTTTACTCGAGAGTCCATTATTTTTGAACTAAATACGGATAAATAATCCAGCATTTTATCCTTCAGAATTATTTCATTAGCGACCACTTGATTCAACCTGAGAGCATCTAATGATTTTTTATCATTTATCTTGTTAAAATAGAAGAAATCTAAAATTGCTTTTTCAGCTTCTGCCAACTTAATATTGTATTCCCCAAATTGTATCAATCGGTAACCAAAGAATAATTCTTGTTTAATGGTCTGGTACTGATAATTCCCCAGAGGAGTTTCAAAGAGCATAGTTTTCCTTGTTGATACTGAAGTATTGAGGAAAGCAGCTTCTGGAATCAAATTGTAATAAGACAAGGCTGTTGCCATTGAAATATAGGAGGGTTTATATATTTTATTTGAGATATGCATCAGAAAATTATCATTGATATCTTTCTCCTGAAAATAATAATAACCGTTACGTATCTTTTTAATATAGTTCTTTGCCTGCCACTCGACTAATCTTTTTCGATCAAATCCGGATGTAACTTTCTTAATGTCAGAATATGAGAATACAGGAAATGCTGACAATGCCTTCCTAAATTCAATAAAATTCATGATATTTCTATTTGTTGCTAAATATAACAACAAAAAGCAATAAAAACAAATACGATTTGTTTGAAATTTGAGTATAGAGGAATGATTCAGTTAACAAGTGTGCTATTACCTAATTTTCATGTCAAAACAGCTATCTTTGGATAAGAAGTGTTCTTTGAAAACACTGGTTTGATTACGGGGCCAGGATGTACGATCCTAGTTTGGGGAGGTGGTTTGTTCCAGATCCATTACAGCAGTTTCATAGCCTCTATGATTAGACTGCAAATAATATTTAAAGCTATAAATATTTGGCATATTCGGAACACTCGTCTGGCCACTTTAAGTGGTCTGACGAGTAGAAAATAATTAGGTTTTACTGTAAAATGGAATTTCTATTTTGATACCTCGATAGCTTGCTGCGAGAATGTTCATTTTTTCTTGTTTCTGTCTTCCACAAAGCATTCCCGGCATAGGGGCTCATAAGCATCTTTTTCTCCCAGAAGAACACGTTTGTCATTGTTACTCAGGCGATGTGAGTAAGAGGCAAGATTACCGCAACGCATGCAAATTGCATGGACTTTTGTAACATATTCTGCAATTGACATGAGTTTTGGCACAGGTCCGAATGGAACTCCGAGGTAATCCATATCCAGTCCTGCAACAATTACCCGTATTCCATCATCGGCAAGCTTATTACAAACTTCTACCAGGCCTTTATCAAAAAACTGCGCCTCATCTATTCCAACTACTTCCACATCAGACACCAACAATAGAATATTTGCTGATGATTCAACAGGTGTCGACATGATAGCCCTGGCATCGTGCGAGACTACTTCCTTTTCAGAATACCGTGTCTCAATCTGAGGCTTGAAGATTTCTACCTTCTGATTTGCATATTTTGCACGTCTTAGCCTTCTTATCAATTCTTCAGTTTTGCCACTGAACATAGATCCGGCGATTACCTCAATCCATCCATGTTTTCTGCCTTTAACCAGTGACTTTTCCAGAAACATCAGATACGAAATTCTAATTATTAATTCTTAACTTTGCAAAATAGTGTAAATAATAAAATTAGTGTGAAATATGGATCTCAAAGAAAATTTTGAAAACCTTTCTAAAGATATACAAGATATCGGGAAATTGGTTGAGAACCTGAAAAATAATTCAGATGTTTCATCTGTTGAACTGGATTTTTTAAAGCAAAGAATACATGACCTGTATGATTCAGTGGTAGGAGTTTCATGGCAAATGAAATTGGATAAAACAGGAGATGCTGCCGGAGATGATAAACCTGCTGATAATCAAAGTGTGATTGTCGAAGAGTCCGAAAAAAGGATAGAAACAACGGAAGAGAGAATAATAGTAGAAAAAGAGGAAATTATTGCTCCCGGAGACGAGGAAAAGAAGGTGGAATTTCAGATGGAGGAGCAGGAGGATATCCTTAGCCAACCATCTTCTGAAGTAAAGGAGAAATCAAGTGTTTTATCGGATAAGTTTCAGAATAAGCAGAATTACCGGAATGAAGCACTTAAGAAAGAAAAACCGGTACAGGATATTGCTTCAAAATACCATGATCAGCCAATTCAGGATATTGGTACTGCAATTGGTATAAATGAGAAGTTCAGATATATAAGAGAACTCTTTGACGGGAATTCCACGCTCTATAATAAAACCATAAACAGATTGAACACAGTGGAATCTGAAGCAGATGCAACAAGATATCTTCAGGATAATTTTTCCTGGGATTTGGAGGAGAAATTAGCAAAAAGACTTCTGGATCTTACCAGGAGAAAACTGAAAAACCAGGAGAATGACTAAGCTTTTTCTCGTGCCAACTCCAATTGGAAACCTTGAAGATATTACACTGAGAGCAATTTCAATTTTGTCTGAGGTTGATCTTGTCCTGGCTGAGGACACCCGCAAAACAAGTTTCTTGCTTAAGCACCTGGCAATTGAGAAAAAAATTATTTCCCACCATAAATTTAACGAGCATAAAACCCTTGACCATATACTTGCAAGGATGAAAGAGGGTGAAACTATGGCACTGGTTTCAGATGCCGGAACACCTTCAATTTCTGACCCTGGTTTTTTGCTGGTAAGGGCGTGCATTGAGAATGATATCCAGATAGAATGCCTTCCAGGCCCCACTGCTTTTGTGCCTGCCATCGCTAATTCAGGCCTCGCATCTGAACGCTTTTGTTTTGAAGGTTTCCTGCCTGTTAAAAAGGGAAGGCAAAAGAGGCTGCAAAATTTGAAAGATGAAGACCGTACAATGGTATTTTATGAGTCTCCACACAGGATATTGAAGTTGCTAAGCCAGCTGGCAGATGTTCTTGGGGCCGAAAGGAATGCTTCTGTTTCGAGGGAGTTGACAAAGATACACGAAGAAACAATTCGAGGAAGTTTAGACCAGCTGACAGAATACTTTTCAAAAAAGACACCCAGGGGGGAATTCGTTGTTGTGGTAGCAGGTAAAAAGTAAATTATTTTTTCGTAGCGAATTTATGTTGTAGCCAATAGAAAAATGAAAATATTATGATTGAAACATTATTATTTGCTTTAATTGTCCTGGCAATACTAAATATTGTATTAAGCATAAGGAAAAAGGAATCTTTTGATATTAAACCCCAATTAAAAGAAATTGAGAAATCAATAATAAAATTTACTGTAACTCTTGAACGAACTGAAAAAACAATTCAAAATGAATTTCAGATAAACAGGAAGGAAACAGGTGATAATCTGAGAGTTAATAGAGAAGAGTTAGCAAATTCCTTGAAATTATTTGAGATTAAATTGTCTGAAAGCAGCAAAGATCTGAATGAATTGTTAAGACAAAAATTCGGAGACTTTAACAAACAGCAAACAGACGTTAATAAACTGGCAATAGACAACATTAAGCATGTAGAAAACACAATAGAAAAACACCTGAAGTCGATACGTGAAGATAATAATAAGCAGCTTGAGGAGATGAGAAAAACCGTTGATGAAAAACTTCAAACAACTTTAGAGAAAAGACTAGGAGAGTCCTTTAAGCAGGTTAGTGAACGACTGGAGCAAGTTCATAAAGGATTAGGGGAAATGCAAAATATTGCAACAGGGGTTGGGGACCTTAAAAAAGTGCTTTCAAACGTAAAAACAAGGGGTGTGTTGGGTGAGTACCAGCTTGAAAACATAATAGAGCAAATATTAACTCCAGACCAGTATTCTAAAAATGTAGCAACAAAAGAAGGAAGCCAAGCGAATGTGGAGATTGCAATAAGATTCCCCGGGAAGGAATCAGGGAAAGATGTATGGATGCCAATTGATTCAAAATTTCCTATAGAAGATTATCATGTTTTGCTTAATTCATTTGAAAAAGGAGATAAACATGAAATTGAATCATCAGAGAAGAACTTAATTAAGAAGATTGAGCTTTTTGCAAAGAGTATTAGCGAAAAATACATTGATCCTCCTCATACAACAGATTTTGGAGTCATGTTTTTACCAGTAGAAAGCTTATATGCTGAAGTTTTAAGACATCCTGGATTATTTGAGACTCTCCAAAATAAATATAAAATTACTGTTACCGGTCCGACAACACTTTCAGCCTTACTCAATAGTTTGCAAATGGGATTCAGAACACTGGCAGTTCAGAAAAGAAGCAGTGAGGTTTGGGATATTCTGAAAGCAGTTAAATTTGAGTTTAAGCAGTTCTCAGGTGTTCTGGCAAGAGCCCATAAACAAATAGATACAGCTTCTGGTACTCTAGATAATCTAAGAACTACCAGAACAAATGTGCTTGAAAAAAAGCTTAAGGATGTAGAAACTTTTACTTCAGTTGAATCGAAAAAAATATTAGAATTGCCAGAAGATAATCTCAACTTAGAAATAGATGAAGAATAAAGTATTTATTCAGCAGTATCTCCTGGAGGAATTTCCTTTGTAAGCTTCAAAAATCCATCCATCAGGTCATTATCAATAGTCACCGATAAATGATAGTGAGAAAACTTCCATTCTTTATTCAGGTAAATCATTACACCAGATCCCCTGCAGGTTCCCATCCATGTATCCAACAGCTCATCAAACCATGCAGTTTCCCGGTCTGAAGAAAAAATTATACTTCTTTGCCAGGGCTTAAAATCCCATGCTTTACCACGATCAAAGTACGGTTTTGCAAATTTATAAAATTCAGTCTTGTTCCATCTTTCAGTGGCATCGGTCCCCAGATAAATAAAATTTGTATCCATCAGGCCAAAAAACACTTCCGCGTTGGCATCAGATGCGGCCTGATGCCATGAATCTATTATCTTGTGCAAGTCTTCTTCTGTTTCATTGGTTCCCTGATCACAGGAAGCAAAAAATACAATAAACAGGGTAATAAAAAGTTTAGCAGTTTGTTTTTTGATGGATTTTACAGGAATATGCTTCACGATCATATGTGTTTGGGTACCTGAATTTCGAATATTTTTTCTTCTATCAGATTTTCAATCTTTTTCAAACGGTAAGATTCTTTCTTATTAACAAAGGTAAGAGCCACTCCAGTGGCTTTGGCACGGGCAGTACGCCCAACTCTGTGAACGTAATCTTCGGCATCCTGTGGAACATGATAATTGATTACCAGGTCAATGTTATCAATATCAATTCCTCTTGATACGATGTCTGTGGCTACAAGAATATTGATTCTCCCGCTTTTGAAATCTAACAATGCCTTTTCTCTTTCATTTTGAGTAAGGTCGGAATGAATTGCTGCTACCGAAAGTTTTTTATTTCCTAAAGTTCTGGCCAGTCTTTTCACATCACTCTTTGTTGATGAAAACAAAAGGACCTTATTGAGCTCCTTTCCAACAAGAAGGTCGAGTATGAGTTCGACTTTTTTAGAATCTTCAACTTTATAAATAGCCTGTAGTACTCCCTGTGGCGGTTTTGAAACTGCCAGGTCAATTTGTTGTGGATTGGTCAGCAGCTCATTTGCCAGGTTCCTGATTTCTCTTGGCATTGTTGCTGAAAACATTAGGGTTTGCCTCTTTGAAGGAAGTGATTTGACTATTTGAATTATATCTGCATGAAAACCCATATCAAGCATTCTGTCGGCCTCATCCAGTACCAGGAATTTAAGGCTTTGGAAATTGAGATAGCCCATTTGTAAATGAGCAATCAGGCGCCCCGGAGTGGCAATGATGATATCAGCTCCTTTTTCAAGGGCATTTTTTTGCTGGTCCCACGACATCCCGTCTCCACCCCCGTAAACAGCTATGGAGCTGGTATTGGCAAAATATGATACCCCCACTAATTGCTGGTCAATTTGAATTGCCAGTTCACGGGTTGGGACTATGATCATTGCGCTCACTCCCCTGAGTTCCTCCTTGATCTGGATGATTTTCTGAAGCATGGGAAGTAAGAATGCTGCTGTTTTTCCGGTTCCTGTTTGTGCACAGCCGATCAAATCATCTCCTCTGAGAATAATTGGAATCCCCAATTCCTGAATAGGAGTGGGAGTGGTAAATCCCATAGAATCTATGCCTTCCATAATGGGTGCATCCAACTTAAAGTCTTCGAAGCTGGGATTATTTTTAGAATTCATAATAGTTAGTCAAAAAAGAAAAGTTAAGTATCTTTAAATTTGGGTAGATTAATATTTCAAAGAATTTCTTATTGGGCAGAGATCCTTAATATTTCGACAATCATTTTTAGTGCCTTTTCCATGTCAGATATATGAATGTGCTCTTCCAGAGAGTGTTCAAGCTGAGCCCCAATGCCCACAACTGCCATTTCAATACCCTTGTTATTATAAATAGAGGCATCAGTAAAACCAGTTATAAAACCTGTTTTTGCTTTAACCCCGGCTACCTTTAAGGCTTGTTTTGAGACTTGCACTGTTTCCGAGTCCTTTGATATTTCCACTGCTTTAAAGGGATTGTTGATAGTGATTTTAACAATTGCACCTGTAGCTTCCACTTTTCCCCTGATGATGTTTTCCATCTTTTTTGCAAGTTCTTTTGCTTTTGTATGATTCAGGCTTCTGCATTCTGCAAGGAAGGAGGTTTCTTCGGGGACTCCATTTCTGATTATTCCTCCCTGGATTACTCCAACATTCGAGGTTGTTTCTTCATCTATTCTTCCCAGGGGAAGGGCAGAAATAGCCCTCGATGCAGCAAGAACAGCACTGATGCCCTTTTCAGGTTCCATGCCTGCATGTGCTGACTTTCCTTTGATTTCTACATCCAGGGTAAAGTATGAAGGGCCACCGATTACAACAGTATCCAGTGTGTCATTATCAAGCAGGTATCCTTTTTTAGCACTTAGCCAGCTAAAGTCAAGATTCTGAACACCTATCAAACCAACCTCCTCCTGCCTGGTAATAGCAAATTCTACACGGGGCCTGGTATCGGCAGTTCTTAATGCTTCAAGCATTTCAGCAATTCCTGCTTTGTCATCAGCTCCCAGGATAGTTTTTCCATCTGAACGAATAACACCATTTTCAATTACA
>JAUVKW010000146.1 GCA_030596025.1 Bacteroidota bacterium
TAATTGTCTCATAGGGTTTCCAGGAAAGTTAATGTTTTTAAGGAACTAAAAATCTGGTAATCATTACCTTCTCCGCCTGCGGCGGATATGATGATCAATGAAATGTTAGGATTAAAAACAGCACCATGCTTTAGCTTGGTGCTTATTTTTTGAATCCTATTCATTCTGGTTGAACGTTTCTGCCTCAATTACCAGACTAATGAAATTAAGAAGGGCAAAGAAACGAAATTGGTAAATAAGGATCGTAATACCTTTGTTATACAAAAAACAAGAAAGTGTCCCGACTTGTCGGGATTAATCAGAGGAAAAAATGAGATAGCCCCATTGTGGGCGAAATATTATCTCTTATTTCATCGAATCAATCATATTTATTAGATTTGATAAAATCAAAAAAATGTCTCAGTCATTTGTTCAAATCTATGTCCATATTGTATTCAGGCCATTGGCCTGTTTTTAGTGCTGCAACATCCAAATTATAAAGACATGAAAAATTTAATTACAGGTATAACACTTATTATTGCAATGCTGTTTGGATGCAAGCAAACTTCCACGAAAATAGATTATACAGACCCTGCAGAAAAAGAAATCCCTGCCATTATTGATGGTGTAAAATATGGCCTTGGAAATTGGGAAACGGAATCAGGAAGCGAACCATACAGCTCCCTGGGAAATCACCGGGCAGTGGTAAAGGTAAACTCATGGGAACAGGCAGTGAGGGTTCATATTCAATGGCGCAGAAACGATAAGGACCCTCAAAATAAGGAAGTGATCATTATTGATGCCTTAACGAATGAGCCGGTCCAAAATAAGATCATCAGGGAAATCAACAATGTTTATGTAGATGTAATTTTTCAGCCTGTTGATGGCTCTGACACTTACTATTTTTATTACTTCCCTTTTCAAAGTACAGGAAGTTACTATCCTGTGGTTACCTATACTGAGCCTGGAAATACGGCTGATAAAAACTGGGAAGAGAAGTATGTTACCTTAAGCCAGTCAGCATATGATAATCTTCCTGAAGCAAAGCATACTGCTATACAATCAACAGATCAATTCAATAGCTTTTTCCCAATGGAGGTTATTGCTACCAGGCAGGAGGCCGATTCATTTTTTAAAGCTCATACGGTTGATTATTACATTTTCCCTGAACATCGCAAATATCCTGCAAGGATGAAGCACAAACTTCCATGGTACTGGATAAACAGGGGCCATAAAAATGGCATAAAAGACCAGCTTCAAAAAGGAGAATATTATTCATTTCAGCTTTGCCTGTTTGCCGGGAAATCTGATCTTTCCGGTATTCAACTCACATACTCCGATCTGAAAGGTCCCGGAAAATCAATAATTGGCAAAGAAAACTTTCAATGTATAAATATTGATGGTGTTGACCTGAAGGGAAAACCTTTCAGGAAAGAGATAAATGTAAAGAAAGGTGATATTCAGCCTTTATGGGTGGGATTTATGGTTCCCAATAATGCCAGGGCAGGAGTTTATACAGGGAGGGTAATTGTTAAGCCGGCCGGACATCCCGAAGACACCATTTATTTGTCTTTTGATGTATTAAATGCCACAATTACTGACCATGGTGATAATCAGCCTGAAAATATGAGCCGCTTACGCTGGCTTAATTCTACTGCAGGTGTAGACGAAGATTACATAATAGAACCTTACCTGCCTGTTACAATTAATGATAAGCAGATTAATATACTTGGACGTGAACTTATTCTGGATGAAAGCGGATTGCCAGGCCAGATTTTCAGCTATTTCTCTGAGGAAATGACTGGCTTAAATTCAAGTCCGGAAAAGATACTGAAGCAAGCCATAAGCTTTGATGTGAATACTCCGGGTAAAAAGCAGGAATGGCATACTCCATCATTTTCAGTGAAGCAAGATTCTAAAGGTAGGGCCTCCTGGGAAACAATAAACCAATCCACAGATTTCTCATTGATAGTGAATGGCTCAATAGAATATGATGGTATGTTGAATTATAATTTACAATTGATAAGCAAAAATGACCTGCAGGTTAATGACATTCAGTTAAATATACCCATGATGCATGATGCTGCCAGCTATATATTGGGATTGGGACAGAAGGGATCTGAACGTCCGGAAAATATAAATTGGAAATGGGATGTCAGGAAAAATCAGGAAGGTGTATGGCTGGGCAGTGTGAATAAAGGTTTGCAGTATGTACTGCGGGACTTAAACTACGAACGCCCGCTTAATACAAATTTCTATCAATCTAAACCCCTAAACCTGCCTCATTCATGGTATAACCATGGTAAAGGTGGAATTCGTATTACAAGCCAACCAGACCTGGTGCTATGTGAAAATTACAGTGGTCCCAGATCCTTGAGTAAAGGAGACACACTGAATTTTAATATCCGGTTTTTGATCACTCCGTTTAAACCAATTGATTGGAAGAAACACTTTGACACAAGGTTTGTTCATATGTATGCTCCTGTTGATTCAGTTGAAAAATGGGGAGGAACCGTAATAAATGTTCACCATGCAAATGAGATAAACCCTTATATCAATTATCCTTTTTATCATCTTAAGGAGCAGAAAGAATATATTGACAAAGCCCATAAATATGGTATTAAAGTGAAGCTCTATAACACTATCAGGGAAATAACTTATAAATGCTATGAGATGTTTCCCTTACGGAGCCTTGGATATGAAATTCTGAATGATGGCGATGGTGGTGGACACCCATGGTTTCAGGAACACCTGGAAGACCATTATCATAAGGCATGGCATGCATGGAGGGTAAACGATGCCGCCATTTTAAATAAAGGAACCTCCCGTTGGACTAATTATTATATCGAAGGACTTAGCTGGCTGGTAAAAAATCAGGATATTGACGGGCTCTACCTTGATGATATTGCTTTTGATCGTGGAACCGTAAAACGAATGGTTAATGTTATGACCAAACAGAAGGAGGGGATAATTATTGACCTGCATTCGGCTAATCAGTTTAATGACAGGGATGGTTTTATTAACTCAGCTTTTTTATACATGGAACACTTCCCTTACATAACCAGGCTGTGGTTTGGAGAATATTTTGAATATGACAGGAACCCCGACTATTGGCTCACTGAGGTCTCTGGAATTCCTTTTGGTTTAACAGGCGAGATGCTTCAGGATGGAGGAAACCCATACAGGGGCATGATCTATGGAATGACTACTCGTATGTATGGGGAAAGAGATCCGAGGCCGCTTTGGAAATTCTTTGATGAATATGATATTGGAAACAGTAAAATGCTGGGATACTGGCTAAAAAACTGTCCTGTGAAAACAGACAATGAAAGGATAATAGCAAGTGTTTATAAAAAGAATAGGGAAACCATTATTTCCATTGCCAGCTGGGAAGAAAAAGATACAGAGATTCAGTTGTTAATTGACTGGAAAGGCCTGGGTATTGATCCAAAAAGTGCAGTTCTTACTGCACCGGCTATTGAAAATTTTCAGACAAAAAAAGAATACAATCCTGCAGGCCCTATTTTGGTTCCGAAGGATGGAGGCCTTTTATTAATTTTGAAATAGTGTGTTACAATTGACCCTGAAACCTAAATATTGATTAAATAGGATTCAAATAATAAGCACCATGCTTCAGCATGGTGCTGTTTTTATTCATGCTTATATCACCTTTTTGTGTAATTTCTATGAGACAAGAATATTCATTTAGGCGATTTATTGAATATTGCATTTATTCGTGTTACTCACCGGGTGGTCCAAGTCATCGGGTGAGTTTGATCTGAAATAAAAAAATCCCGACTAATGCCGGGATTTTCTATATCATATTAAATCGAAAATTTACTTTTTCTTTCCTTCAGGACCTGATTTTGAAATTGAGTCTCTCATAGAAGTATCAGCGTCAATATTTTTCATCCGGTAATAATCCATGATGCCTAAATTACCAGACCTAAAAGAGTCTGCCATAGCCAGTGGAACCTGAGCTTCAGCTTCTATTACTTTTGCCCTGGCCTCCTGTGCCTTTGCTTTCATTTCCTGCTCCAGCGCTACAGCCATTGCTCTTCTTTCCTCGGCTTTTGCCTGGGCAATATTCTTATCGGCATTAGCCTGATCCATTTGAAGAACAGCTCCAATGTTTTTTCCAATATCAATATCAGCAATGTCAATAGACAAAATTTCGAATGCAGTACCAGAATCCAAACCTTTTCCAAGTACAGTTTTAGAGATTGAATCAGGATTTTCAAGCACCTCTTTATGTGAAGAGGAAGAACCTATAGAAGATACTATACCTTCGCCAACACGGGCAAGTACTGTGTCCTCTCCTGCACCACCAACAAGTTGCTTGATATTTGCCCTTACGGTTACCCTTGCCTTGGAAATCAACTGAATTCCATCTTTAGCAACTGCTGTAACATTTGGCGTATCAATAACTTTTGGAACAACTGACATTTGAACTGCTTCCAGCACGTCTCTCCCGGCAAGGTCAATTGCAGTTGCCATATTAAAAGGCAACTCTATGTTCGCTTTTTCGGCAGATACCAGGGCATGAACAACCTGGGTAATATGTCCTCCGGCAAGATAGTGAGCCTCCAGATCATCCCTGTGCAAAATCAGTCCTGCTTTGGTACCTTCAATCAATGCACTTACAATAAGTGAGGGTGGAACCTTCCGCCAACGCATAAAAATTAACTGAAGAAGAGAAATACGAACACCCGAAACCAGAGCCCTGAACCAGAGCGCTACCGGGATGAAATAAAACATGATCCACAAGAAGATCAATATGACTACAATAATTACAATATACAATCCCATTCCTTCCATATCAAATTAGTTTTTTGGTTTAACAATTATTTTATTATCAGAAATTTTTATTACAATAACCGGAGTTTGCTCATCTAAAAATTGATTCAGGCATTTAGCCTCATAATATTCGCCATTTATCAATATTCTCCCCATGGGATTCAAACGAGTTACTGAAACTCCTTCATCTCCCTGCTTGATTAATGATTCATTTCGCTCGAGAAGATTTACTTTACTGTCAATCTTTGAATCAAGCATGATCTTATTCCATGTTCTTGATTTTAAAACAAAATACAATGTAAGTATTGAGAATACAACCGTACCCAAAAGAATAAGATTCCCCACCTGCATTCCGTGATGATGATATCCGAGAATTACACCTCCAATCATCAAAAGAGCGCCACCAATACCCGCAACAGTAATGCCAGGAATCAACAGGAATTCAACCAGGAAAAGAAAAACTCCCAGCAAGATCAGAATTATAATAAGAGTGACGGACATTTATTTGGGGGATATATTAATCAATGGTTGCATCGAGTTCCATATTAATGAATGCTTCCTTCATAGACCTCAATTGTTCATACTTACCTTCTTTTACAGAGCATTTGCCTTTGAAGTGAATGATCATTGTACATTGCTCTGCCTGTATAGTATCATGCTGACAAATATCTATTAGTGCATCTATAACATAATCAAAGGTATGCACGTCATCATTATGCAATATCAGGAGCCTTGCTTTCTTCTCCTGTGTAAGATTATCACCTTTAAACTTATGCTTCTCGCGGGTACTCATAACTTATTTTTCGTTCAGCAATATTTGGGCTTCCCTTATTGAAATTTTCTTGCTTTTATCAAATGCAATTATAAAAGCATCACTTAGCCCTTTAATTTTTAGCTCTTTATTAAAAGAATCTGCACTATCAAAGGTAAGGAATTTTCCAATTGTGTATACTACATTTCCATTTTTATTCACAAAATACTCCAGTTTTTTTTCTCCGGCATGATTTTCAAATGTTCGATAGAGGTCTGGTCCGATCTCCTTACTGAATACTCCAATTTGAATTTTTAAAAAAACATTATGTTGTTCTAACTCAATATTTTCAGGAATATTGTCTTTCCCTTCTTTTTCATAATGTTTTGCCTTCTCTGTTGAGATTTTCTTGCCATTGTAGTACGCTATAATATAAGCATCTTTGAATTCATTCTTTCGTACTTTTCTCAGGGCATTCCTGGCATTTTCGTAATCTGAAAACAATCCGGCAAAGTATCTGATAAGGTCTTTATCTTCAATAGATTCAGCTGTAATGGGTTGTAGCCCTTTAAAATATGATTGCGTTCTGAGGTTTCTGAACACACCAACCTGGATCTTATAGACAACTCCATTCGGAAGAATCTGATCAAGCGGAATAGGAATCATTTTGTTATAGTCGGGAGTAGGGAGGATTGAAAAGTTATTGATTTTTTGTGTTGTTGTTTCTGGCACTGCTTCGGGAGTTTCAATTTTTCGCGTAAGCTCAGGGATAGATTTTTTTTCAACAATCAAAGACTCACTCTGGGTGGGGAATTTAACAATAACTACATCAGGTATGGGCTCTTTTTTTTCCTCTGTTGGGATTGGGATGAGGACCGGGTCGTCTTTAGCAATTTGTTGGGGATCTTTTTTCTCTGGAGGCATTGAAGTTTGATCTGCAGATTCGTCTATCCTGTCAGGGTTTATAATACCAGCATAAACGGCAATTGCTTTCTTCTGGTTTCCAAGCGCCATCAACTCATATGCATTAGATTCTCCATATAGGTCAAATTCTTCTTCCCAGTCAGTTACCATTTCAGCTTCTTCTTTTAGCTTGACCGAGTTTTTGTAATTTTCTTCACTATTAAAAGCATGCTTTTTAATCTCTTTATAGTTCTTATTACTTTTATCTCCTAAGATCCTGTCAATATTTGATTTATAGATGAAATATTTCCCGGAGTTTACATCCTGATAGCCTTTAAATGCCTCAAGTTTTTTCTGGGAACTCTGTTTTTCCAGTGACTTGATTTTTTTCAAAGCCCTATTGCTTTCTGCCTGACTTCCTGCAGCACTGACAACCACCTTTTGTTTTTCCTGTTCTTTATCCAGTTCCCACGATTGCTGCATTGATTTATTATAGGCTTTATTCAAATGATCCATTTCAGATAATGCAGAAATATCATTCGGATTCAGGATTTTTTTTATTTGAGCTTGCTCATAAAAAGCATCTGAAACTTGCTCAATGTAAACATTGCTGCTTCTGCCGGGAACGTTTTTTGGAATTCCTGAAACTGCTGGCCTGTAATATTCGATTACCGGACCTGAATCAGAAATTCTACTCTCAGCCCAGGCGATCCACTGATCTGCTTTCAGGTTCTTTTGATCTTCCCTGTCACCGATTTTTTTGAATCTCTCAAAATAGGTAAGAGCCTCATCGAAATGACTCAACTGGTAATTTGCTTTTCCAAGATAAAAATAAACATTGGCTGGAACAGGACTTAGAGAGGCGAGTTTTAACTGGTAAATAGCGGTATTCAGATTTTGCTCTAATTCTGTCAGGCAAATTCCTGAATAATAATTTAGCTCGGGATCTTTCGGATAAGTTTTAAGCAGCAAATTATAATTTATTAAAGCATTTTGATAATCCTTGCTATTGAAATATTCCTGTGCCTTCTTTTGTATGTTTGAGTTTTCTTTTAACTGGGTTTGACCAGAAAGGGGAAGTGAGATTAGTAAACTCAAAGACAGAAATAGATAGTTTGTTATGGATTTCAGATGGCAGGAGGATGATTTTTTGGAAACCTTAGCCAGGGTATGTATAAAGTTCATTTGATACTGTGTTGCAATGTTTATAATCTGATAAAAAGTTGTCAGTTAATTTCTGAATTATTACTGTAAACTTCGTAATTTTACCTAAATTCTCAAAGAAAAAACATGAAACAGCTGAAAGAAGGAGATGCGGCTCCCCTGTTTAAAGGCCAGGATCAAAACGAAGCACCTGTTAAGTTGTCGGATTATATTGGCAAAAAACTCGTATTG
>JAUVKW010000120.1 GCA_030596025.1 Bacteroidota bacterium
TTAAAAACAGATATCGATGTTTTTATTGGTGGTGGGAAAGATCATTTTGTGAAAAGAAAAGATAGTCTGAATCTTGTTGATGAGCTTAAATCGAATGGATACCAGGTTTTGTATGAAATGGAACAGATTAGCCAGGTAAGCAGTGGTAAATTGGCAGGGCTCACTGCCGAAGTTCATAATCCTACATGCATGGAAGGCAGGGGAGATATGTTACCTCTTGCCACCAAAACAGCCTTAAATATACTGGAAAAGGACAGCGATGGATTCTTCCTGATGATCGAATCTTCACAGATCGATTGGGGAGGGCACGATAATGATACTGAATATATTATTTCTGAAATGCTGGATTTTGATAAAGCAATTGGTGAAGCTCTGGATTTTGCAGAAAAAAACGGGAATACTTTAGTTGTCATTACTGCAGATCATGAAACTGGAGGGATGTCGCTAATTGGTGGGGATTTTGAGTCGGGAGAGGTAAAGGCTAATTACGGAACCAAAGGACATTCAAGTGTGCCTGTATTGGTCTACGCCTTTGGACCAGGAGCAGAAGAATTCTCCGGAATTTATGAAAATACTGAAATATTTGAGAAGTTTCATAAATTATATGGGTTCAAAAATGAAACTGAAGATTAAGTTTTGACTTGTGAAGAAAATCAAATTATTCTTTCTGAAATTGATTGCTGCTTTTGTTCTGTTAAGCCTGTTATTGTATGCTTGCCACAGTCCGTTTTCTAATCAGGTTGAAACTTTATCTGACTCAAGCCTGGTGGAAATAAATCCTGAAATCCTGATAAAAAAACTTCCTAAAGCAGTGAATGAAACATCTGGGTTGATGGTGTATGATGGACTGATATGGACCATTAATGATAGTGGTGGGAAAAATGTAGTTTATGGATTGAATCCGGTAAATGGAGAAGTTGAACGGGAAGTTCAGATAAAAAATGCTAAAAACCGGGATTGGGAAGCCATGGCCACTGATGGGGAGTATGTATATATTGCCGATGTTGGAAATAACCATGGTACACGTGTAGATCTTGGTATCTATAAGGTTCCTGTTTCATCTTTTGACTCTGTCTTTTCAGAAGTGGATGCCGAAAAAATTCATTTTGCCTGGCCTGAACAGAAATACTTTTTCAAAAGCACTCATAATAATCCATGGGATTGCGAAGCAATGCTTGCATTTGAAGATAGCCTGGTATTGTTTACAAAAGATTGGGTTGGGGGAATAACCAGGATGTATGTGCTTTCTAAAGAACCTGGAAACCAAATGGCCAGGTACCATTCCAGCTTTGATGCAGGAGTGCTTGTTACGGGTGCAGATATGAGTCCTGATTACAAAACCCTTGTAATGTCTGCCTATTTTGCTTACGATCCTTACCTTCTAATTTTTTATGATTTTAAAGGGAAAGATTTCTTCAATGGATCATATTTGAAAATTGAATATCCGGTCTGTCATGATGCTCAAACAGAAGGAATTTGTTTTATGGGAAACGATTCTATTCTTGTATCTGCTGAACGATCAACAACTTTGGATCAGAGAATATACTTATTTTCCCTTCAGAAAATCTTGACCCCAAGACAATAATTTCCAGGCAGCATGACGCAATGAAAATACTCGTCTGACCACTTTTTTAGTGGTCTGACGAGTATCCACTTCATCTATTATTTTCTATAATCCAAAGGTGGTTCCCTATCACCAAGAATAGGCTTATAGACATAATTAATCCCCCGGCGTTCAAGAAACTCTTTTCTTGCCAGTTCTATAATATCGGTGTTAGTGTAAAGATCAATAGCACTGTAAGTGAGTGCTTTTGCTGCATTCATCATGGCTTTCATTGCTATGCTGGTTCCTCCACATGAAACTGCTTGCCAGGAATGTGCAGGTGTACCTGGTACCCAGACTGCTGTTACAAGTCCTGCCGTGGGAACGTTCCAGCTCACATCTCCCACATCTGAAGATGCCGGAATATTTATCATAACGAAGGGAGTGATTGTTTCGGCAGCTTTCATAGGTGTTTTTGGACTTAACAGGCTGGCCCTGATTTTTTCTGCATATTCATTTTCCTTTTCATTATATATAACCCCACCCACTTCCCTAAGATTAGCATCCAGGATCTTCGATAAGGCAACATTTGGAAGAACACTATGAACTCCACCCATAATTTCATATTCCATTTCGGTTCCTGTTCCCATGGCTGCACCCTTTGCTGCTTTTACAACTCTCTGGAATATATTCATCAATTCACTGGCATCGGAATATCGAACATAATAGTATACTTCTGCTTTAGGGGGAACAACATTAGGTGCAATTCCACCTCCACCTGTAATAACATAATGAATTCTGGTTTCCTGAGGCAGGTGTTCTCTCATCATATTTACCATATTGTTCATTGCTTCCACTCCGTCCAGTGCAGATCTTCCTTTCTCGGGTGCTCCTGCAGCATGAGATGCGATACCCGAGAACCTGAATTTTGCAGAAATATTTGCATTTGTGCTCCATGGATTTGCTGCATTAAGATCTGCAGGGTGCCAGTGCAGGGCAATATCCAGATCATTGAATAATCCGGCCCTTACCATATACACTTTACCAGAACCTCCCTCTTCTGCCGGAGTTCCAAAAAATTTAATTGTTCCGGATGTGTGGGTTTCCTCCAGCCACCGCTTAACACTAATAGCTGCCGCAGCAGATGCCACTCCAAAAACATGATGTCCGCAACCATGTCCGGATCCATTTTCCACTACAGGAACTTTTTCAGGGATTGCCTTTTGAGAAAGACCCGGCAAAGCATCAAATTCTCCCATAATTCCAATTGCGGGACTGCCTTTTCCATAGCTTGCTATAAATGCTGTTGGAAGGCCTGCAACTCCTTTTTCAATGGTAAAACCCTCTTTTGCCAGTAAATCCTGAAGTTTCTTTGAGCTCTCAAACTCCAGGTAGCCTAGCTCTGGATTATTCCATATTTCAAGAGCAATTTTAACATATTCTTCTTTATTATTGTCGAGGAAAATCCCTGCTTTAATTTTAGATTCCTGAGAATAAGCAATGCCCGAAGACAGGATAAGCATAAAGGAAAAACATTGATACAGCTTCTTCATAATGTCGGTTATTTGTTTCGTGAATAAAGGTGAATTCTACTTTTGATTTTCCAGCTATATGATTAGCCTCTAAAATTATTAAATTTGCATCACAAACATATCTTATGGGAAAAAAATCTCAAATTGATTTGTATGAAGGGGGGAGGAAATTACCACTGGTGGAAGCATTTTATACAATCCAGGGGGAAGGTCAGCATAGCGGGAAAGCGGCATTTTTTATCCGGATAGGGGGTTGTGATGTTGGATGTAGCTGGTGTGACACGAAATTTTCATGGAATCCTGAGATTCACCCACTTGTTGAGATTGAGGAAATTATTGAAAAAATAAATGAATCGGGAGCCGATTCTGTGGTGGTGACAGGAGGAGAACCTCTGGCATATAGTCTGAACAAACTTTGCAATCTGTTTCGGGAGAATAAACTAAAGACATTTCTGGAAACATCAGGGGCCTATCAACTTAGTGGGGATTGGGATTGGATTTGTCTTTCCCCAAAACAAAGTATGCCACCTGAAAAAAGGATCTTCCAGGAGGCAGATGAATTGAAAATGATAGTTCAGACTAAATCTGATTTTGCCTGGGCTGAAAAGAATGCAGCTAGGGTAGGGAAGAGCTGCAAATTATTCCTGCAGCCTGAATGGAGCCAGTTTGAAAAAGTCATTCCTCTGGTAGTTGATTATGTGAAGAGTAATCCCAAATGGAATATTTCTTTGCAGGTTCATAAGTTTATGCATATCCCTTAATATTCTCAAAAGTCTAATTTTTTAATTAGCTTACACCCTGTATAAATCAAGGTTTCAGCCTAGAACGATTATGTTTTACTACGTAGTTGTTTTTATAATTATATAGATAATTTACTTGCAGCCCTAATGATACTCGTCAGACCACTTCGAGTGGTCAGACGAGTAGGAGCGAATTTTGTAACAATTGAAAGAATAATAAGTTTTTATTCTAAGGAAGGGTTCCCGAACCATTTAGAAGGTCTATAAATAAATCTACCACAATGTTTTATATCCAAGTCCATTTAAGTGTGCCAGGTAAGGGACGGGGTGGTATAGATACTATGGTGATAACATTCTCGTAAATAACTATTATGCTTTCTGATTTTGAACAAAGCGACTCAGGAGAGTCGCTCTACAGACAATAGGTAATATTCATAATTTTTAATTAAATTTAGGTGTTTAGGCTTAAATGAAATTATTGCAGGGATGTCAAGCTTATCTACCATAGTAACCATAATTCTTGTAATCCTGTGCCCGGGTACGGCATTTTCAATGGTGTTCCAGGAAAATGCTGACACTGCTACAATTAATAACAATACTAAAGATGCCTATATAATTGCACGACGTAATCCAGATATGTCTGTCCAGCTCGGGCATAAGTCTCTGGCAGCTTCAAAAATCATAATGTATACAAAAGGCATGGCTGATGCATCCCTGGCATTGGGAATGGCTTACCTGGCAAAATACAATATTGGCGATAGTGCTTATTTCTATAACATGCAAGCACTTGATCTGTATCATGATTTGGATGACAATCAAGGCCAGGCCCGTGCCTGTTACGCATTGGCTTATGTTTACAGTTTTAAGGGCAAACTTGAGGAGTCAGAAAGCTATGGCACTCTCAGCCTCAGTTTTTTTGAGGAGGCCGATGACAAGCGAGGCATGGTAAATACATTTAATGTTCTTACATATCTTGCCAGGCAGCAGAAAGATTTTGAAAAGGCCCGTGGATTAGTTCAACAGGCCATAGAAACCGCTCGCTCAATAAATGACACTTTGCCACTCGCCGATGCTCTAAACAGCCTCGGTAATATATATAAGGATATGGCTCTGTTTAATGAGGCTATTGATTCATATTTTGAAGCACTCCGGTTGTGGGAGATGAAAGGTGATTCTAACGGCCTTTCCATAGCTTATGGTTCTATAGGAAATATGTATTATTATCAGAAAGACTATGATATAGCCCTGAAATTTAATTTTAAGAAACTTTCCATATCTGAAGCAGCTGGTGACCTGTGGGAAGTAAGTAAGACGCTGAATAATATTTCGCAGATATATAGTTCAAAGGCAGAATATGATAGTGCACTCTTTTTTATCCGCAAAAGCATAAATCTAACCAGGGAAATGAATTATCCTTCAGGAGTAGCTAATGCATGTTATAATATGGCCAAAACAATGCTTCTAAAATCAGAGGTAGACTCTGCATTCTTTTATATCAATAGTGCTATTAAGCTAGCCATAGAAATTAAGGATCCGGCCATAGTAAATTATTATATCACTCTTGGTCATGTCTACAAAGTTCAAAATAATTACACATTGGCCCTTCAAAATGCCTTTACGGGTTATAATATGGCAAAGAAGCAAAATTTGCCTATAGTTGTTGCACAGGCCTCTGCCTTGTTGAGTGATATATATAGCTTGATGGGACGAAATGATCTGGCTTATGATTATATCGTAGAGTATCATTATCTTAACGACAGTATAAGTAATGATGAGTTCCATAAAAGAATAATACGTATGGATATTCAATATGATTATGACAGGAAACAAAAGGCGGCTGAATTTGCACAGATGCAGGAGAGGATTGTAAATGAGAACAGGATAAAGCAACAGGGTCTTTATCTGAAGGGGCTGTTAATACTGATTTTGCTCCTGGCTATAATCTCCATTCTCTATATCCGCCACAGCCGGTTCAGGGCTCAGTTCGCCCGCATTGACCTTGAACAGAGGTTGCTGAGGGCCCAAATGAATCCACATTTCATTTTCAACTCACTCTGTGCGGTGCAGGATTTTATTCTTGCCGGAAAACCACAAAAGGCCAATGCTTTCCTGACTAAAATTGCCAGATTGATGCGCAACATACTCGAAAATACACGTGAAGAATATATCGCCCTTGATAAGGAGATTGAAACGCTGAAACTTTATCTCGACGTTCAGCAATTAAGATTTGAAACAAAGTTTGAGTATAATTTTATAATTGATAAATCAATTGACCCTGAAAATTTCTCCATCCCTCCAATGCTGGCTCAGCCATGTGTAGAAAACTCCATCGAACATGGCTTATTAGCTCGCAAAATAAAAGGACATCTGAGTATCTCCTATACATTGAAGAATGATTTGTTGATGCTTGAGGTTACCGATGATGGTGTAGGAAGAGAGCAGGCTGTAATGGTATCAAATCCTAATATGAAAAAACAGTCAATCTCTACCAGGCTGACTGAAAAGAGACTTGGGCATTTCAGAAAGGCATTGAAGGAAAAGAATATTAGCTATGAGATAATTGATCTGTATGAAGGCTCGGAAGCCATGGGTACAAAAGTCGTTATGATGCTGCCATACAAAAAGATATATGCCTGAAATGTTTAACCAGATAACAGATTAGAAATGAATGTCACAATAGTAGATGATAATGTTTCAGTAAGAAAGTCAATTATTGCACTTCTCAGGGAGAGTTTCCCTGAAATTAGCATTATAGCCTCTGTAGGAACTATAGGTGAAGCTTACAAAGTTATTACACACCATCGTCCCGACCTCCTGTTTCTCGATGTCGAACTGCCCGATGGTACTGGGTTTGAACTTCTCAAAAAGATCACTCCGGTAAATTTTAAAGTGGTATTCATTACCGGTCATCAGGAGTATGCACTTGGCGCAATAAAGGTCAGCGCACTCGATTTTATTTTGAAACCTTTTGAGACAGAAGAGTTGCGCCAGGCTATTGAAAAGGCTCGTGAAGCAATTAATTATGACGAGGAACAGCTTAAATTACAGGCACTTCACGAGAATCTGCAGGATAAGAAATCGCTAAAACGCATAATTCTTCATACTTCTGACCATCTTCATCTTGTTTCAGTTAGTGATATAATCCGTGCAGAAGCTGATAGCAACTACACCAGATTTTGGATTTCAGGGGGTAACCGGATAATGGTATCCCGCACCATTAAGGAATTTGACGAATTGCTTTCTGGATCCGGGATGATACGTGTCCATCAATCACATCTGGTTAACATAAAATATATTGACAAGTTTGTTAAAAGAGACGGAGGTTACCTTCAGCTAAAAGATGGTTCTACAATCCCTGTTTCTCACAATCTTAAAAAACAGGTGCTTAAGGCTATCAACGACTATATTTACGAATGATTTCGGAGCTGTTATTGGCCTCCCAAAGTCCACTTCTTACAGGAATATTCCAAAAACCTTTTGATCCTAAAAGAGTATTCAGGTATTTTATTAAAAATCACTAAATACTCTTTTACTTCCGGCAAATTCTAATTCAAATGCCCCTTTGGCTAATTTGCCACTATTCTGATATTTTATAGTCGTAATTTTATGGGAGACTATAAATAACCATTCAATATTTTAATACTTAATCCTATGAAAAAAAATCTTATACTATTTTTAGCATTTAGCATATTCATCCTTATATCCCAGGAAAGTTTATTGGGTCAGGTTAAGGACCCTGTCAAAAAAACCGAAAAGGCAGGTGAAAAGCGTATTAATAAAAATGTTGATAAGGAGATCAACAAAGGTTTTGACAAGCTTGAAAAAGGAATAGGCGGTTTATTTAAGAAAAAGAAAAAGCAAAAAAAAATCCTCTCAATCAGAAACTAAACAACCTGAACAAACTGCCGGACAAACAAAGGATGCCACTGATGCAGCACAAACCAAACCTTCCCTCGTCTGGGCAAAATACGATTTTGTACCCGGTGATAAAATAATTTTTGAAGACAATTTGGAAGGTGAAGAAAACGGCGAGTTTCCTTCGCGATGGGATTTACAATATGGTAATGTTGAAATTGCACAATTTGAAGGTGAAAATGTCATCATGTTCATGTCTGGTTCAAGCTGTATAATACCATATTTAAAAAATCCTGAACAGGATTACCTTCCCGATATTTTCACAATTGAATTTGATGTTTATTATGACATTGAACCACATTCAGCAAAATATTTCGTTGCTTTGTATGATAAAAAAAACCAAAAAGGCACCGGTCAGTCTTTACAAAATATTCAGTTATTCCCTGGTGGAATTAAATACAAAGGTTCTGATAATCTTATTTCCGGAGGCGACGGTCTTTGGTACAATAAAAAAAATCCCTTTTGGAGGCATATTTCAATAGGATTCAATGTTCGTTCCTTGAAAGTGTATTACGATGATGTTAGGATGTTAAACATTCCACACATTGGATATAATCCAACCGGATTGTCCATTTCGATTATTAATACAACACCTGTTAATTTCTATATGAAAAATATAAGGATTGCCGAAGGTGGACAAAAACTTTACGACAAATTCCTGCAGGATGGCAAAATAGTTTCAAACGGTATCAGGTTCGATATAGGAAAAGCAACGCTCCGTCCTGAATCTATGGGAGTATTAAACGGGATTTACAAGCTCCTGTCAGACCACCCGGAGGTAAATTTCAGTATAGAAGGTCATACAGATAATGTTGGTGATTTAGACTTTAACCAGAAGCTGTCGGAGGAGAGAGCAAAATCAGTAATGACCCAGCTTGTCTCAATGGGAATCAATGCCGGCCGGCTTACATCCAAAGGTTTTGGAGAGAGCAATCCAATACATACCAATGATACCCCTGAAGGCAAAGCTGCCAACCGCAGAGTGGAATTTGTCAAAAGTAATTAAAAACTCACAATATAATTCATTTATAAGTAATAGATCATGAAAAAAGCAATCCTTTTGTTCGTTGTTTGCATGAATATTTTTCCATTATGCGCTCAATTCAGTGCTGACCTGGCAAATGTCGAGCCAGGAAGTAAACGAATCTATAAAGTGCAGTCAAATGGAATAAAGTACCGCTATGATTTTGAAGAAGATGGTATGAAGGGTGCAGTTATTGTAGATCCTGCTGCCAATCGAACAGCCATTTTATATCCTGACAAAAAGTATGTTCGTTACACAGAAACATCATCAGCTTTTAGCGGGATGATGGATCCAAACCAGGGATTCAAACAGATGCAAAAGAGATTTCCCCCGAAAAATGCAGGCAGAGAAAACATATTGGGTTTTGAAACAGAAAAGGTGGAATTGTATGCAGGTGAGCAAAAAGTAATTACAGGCTGGTATTCTGAAGAACTCGGATTCCTGGTTAAAATGATTAAGCATGGCCGGGAGAATGATTATGTGGAACTAACTAACATTAAAAAAGGAAAAATTGATGACAGTCTGTTTAAAATTCCGGAAGACTACACCGAAATTGATGACCAGATGCGTATTAAAATACCTGAACCACCACCACCCACATCATGGAAGACAATAGAAGCCACTCTTCCGGTAAAAGGGGAATTTACAAGGGGTGAAAAAATTACTTTCAATGTTCAGGATAACAAGTA
Source organism: Bacteroidota bacterium (assembly GCA_030596025.1). Classification (GTDB taxonomy): domain Bacteria; phylum Bacteroidota; class Bacteroidia; order Bacteroidales; family VadinHA17; genus JAYEGO01. The sequence continues at coordinate 9,444 of JAUVKW010000120.1, forward strand.
TCTCTACTTCAACCTGAAAAACGAAACATCTGAACCGGCAAAAATAATCAGGATCCCAATGAGGGATGGTAAAGATCTGCCAGAAGCCGAGCAAATGCCAATCGGTAATCGCACAGAACGGCTATATGCAAACGAAACAGAGTCCTTTGGCAGCTATTTTGAACCTGGTGACGATTTGATCATACAGGTTCATGAGGGAAAAATACATATAGAAATAAGCCCGGAAAAACGATAATCCGGAATTCCCAATAATTATGAATACTGATAATCAATAGCATAAACAACATTATACTCTTAAAATTAATCCATTATGAAAAAAGTAATCCTTTTGTTTGCAGTTAGCCTGTTCGTTTTTCCATTGTCTGCACAGTTCAAAGCAAAAATGGTATTTAATACCATGGGCAAAGAGCGAAT
>JAUVKW010000205.1 GCA_030596025.1 Bacteroidota bacterium
GACATTTGTCGATAAAGGGGGACTCATAATTTCCTGGGGAGAGTCAACGGCCCTGTTTGAGGGGAAACTGAGCATTTCCCATGACAAGGATAAGGAGAAGGGCAAGGAGAAGGAGGACTTCGGGCTTCCCTTCTGGAATACATCGGAGCAAGTTGCAAAGAAGGGGCTGTATTGCCCCGGATCCCTTGTTAAGATAAACCTGAAGAAGGATCATCCCCTGACCATGGGAATGCCGGGCAGTGTGGGTGTGTTTTTCCGTGGAAGGCCGGTCTTTGGAACGGCAATTCCGGTTTTCGACATGGATCGAAGAGTGATCGGTGTCACCCCTGAAAGGGATATCCTCGTAAGCGGGTATATTGAAAATGAAGAATTGCTTGGAAATAAACCACTGATGGTCTGGATAAAAAAAGGAGAGGGGCAATTTGTACTGTTCGGCTTTAACCCGAACTTCAGGGCTTCCACCCATGCGACATACAAATTGCTGTTCAACTCACTGTTGCTGGCAAATTAAATAAATATTACCCCAAGGCCTGCCCCGGAGCAAACCACTTTCTAATTAAATTTATATTCAATGGTCAGACGGCATAAACCAAAAAATACAAACATTACATTCGTCTTCCTGGCGATCATCCTGGTCCTTTTGATGATCATGCTGATGCTGCTATGAGAATCCTCTATATAACACTGGGTGATTTTCTGCAGCAATTCAGTAAGAGTGATCATTTAACGTATTATTATTTTTATACCTTCCTGCCGGACTATTTCTAAAATTGGTGATACATCATCATCCTGAAATCTCATAGTTCCAACGGCAATGGGTTCAATTCTGAAATCAAATCTGTATTTGGGCAACCAGGGTTTTGATAGAATAAGGTCATCATTTGTGTCGAAGTTGTCTGAAATAAGCAGCACATCTATATCACTCTCTTCAGTAGCCTCATCTCGTGCATGGCTGCCATACAGGTAAGCCAACTTTATTTCCATTCCATCTTCATTCAGGTTATGGATATAATGCTGAATTATATCTATAGCTTCGCTTTGACCCATCCCATCAATGTTTTTGTTTTTTCAAAATAGTCAATAAGATATTCTTTAGGAGGAATTACAGGATTGTATTCAGGATATCTGCCCTCCAGTTGGTACCTCATCAAGACTTGGAAAAGTTCCTGATCTTGAGGATTAAATTTCATTAAAGCTCTGCTGGCAAGATAGAAAAGATCATGTGAGCGGGGAGGTAATTGTCTGGATTCCTTAACAATTCCAGCTTTAAGAATTTTTTCAATGGATAGATGACAAAAGAATAATCCCTGAATGTATTTATTCTCATTAATAAGGATTTCGGCAGTTTCGAGGTCACTCTCCGCACCATTCTTCCAGTATTCTATTTGTTTCTGTATATTAATCATTCAGAATTTAGAAATAACAAATTCTCGTGGTGAATAATACCCAAGATAATAAATAAATCATAAGTATAGTCTCTATCAACTGGATGAATGGATAAGATCTTGGAAAAACTATCCGGTAAAGGTAATTAGTGAAAACAGTGAATATGACTATAACTATTTATAGAAAACGCCCTGTAACCAAATTGTATTCAAGCCAGAATCAATCATCCACTTTAGCGGGACATCAAGTCAAAACGGCACCGAACAAGCCGGTACACTAAATGCTCGCTTCTCGAATACTTCAAAAATATACTTCATATACACTGAAAACACAACCGTATTTATTAACTTTGATTTCGTTAAGGTACGCACTTCGCATACGGCGAACCATTGTTGCAGCAAGCTTTTAATTACCAGCCAAATAACTGGTACACTTCTTGTGCAATAAAGACAACTAACTCAACTAGAAAATGAAAGCTTTGAGAATATTCTTGCCCACATTACTTCTTTTGATATCATGTGAAAAAGATTCCTTCAATGATCAGTTTAGTTTTATGTATGGTGATTGGTCACCAAAACGAATTTCCTCGTTAAGTGTTCAGGAAACCAGCGACTTTTGCGATATACTAAGATTAACATACCCGAATGAATATTCATTATTAATTGATAACTCAATAGTAGAAAGTGGAACCATTAATATAGGGGAGCAATCAGAGCAAAAACTAAGAATTGTATTTAAACCCAAAAACAGATCTGATAATTATAATCCTATACCTGGACTTTATACAGATCTGGAAGTTAAAGTTTTCCAGAATGACTCAATCCAAATTTATAATTTCGTTACTGACTATGGTTCTATATCGATTTGGCTTTCGAAAATATAACAGCCTACTACTAATATATAGGCGGGGTTGGAAATTGAACGGAAAAACAAAATAAAGGCGTTTTCCGAGGGTTGCGTGTGGGCTGAAAGAAAATGGCACATTTATTCATTGATATTGCTTACTTTGATATTAATATTCTTCATGAATAAAACTCCAACTACGTTTAGCTCCGCATTATGCTGCATTAATCCAGGACCAAATGAGACGGATTGAAAGATTAACAGCTATCATCACTTTTTTGCAATCAAGAAAATTTACACCGATTGAAAGGTTAAAGGAAAAATTTGGTGTATGCGAAAGGACTGTTTACAGAGATATGGCATCTTTACATGAAATTGGTGTGCCAATATCATTTGAAGAAAGCAGGGGATATTTCATACTCGATACCCATTTCATTCCACCTGTCTCCTTTTCCGTGAATGAATGGCACACAGTTGCATTTTGTTGGAAAAGAACGGAATACAGAGACTTTCTCATTTCCAGTATTCTTGAACTGAAAAATACACTTCTGCCTTTTAGAATAGAAAATCATCTGACACTCGATAATTATATAAAACAACTTTAAAAATCAATATTTCACTGACATACTGTTGTCAGTAAGGTGATTTATATTTACTTAATAAACCAAATTAAATTTATTATGAAAACAAAAAGATTAGTTATTGCTACTGTATTGGGAGTAGTATTTGGGTTTGTATGCTATTTTCTTGCATCAGGCGGGCAAAATGAAATTCCAACAATATTGGCTATAAACATTATTCTTGGCAGGACACTCATCGGTGTTGCTATTGGAATCAGCAGATTTCCAATGAAACATTGGTCATTGCACGGAATAACTATGGGATTGATATTTGGCTTACCTGCAGCTTTTGGTGCAATGTTAGGACCTGAAACCCCGGAATTTAATCATACTATGTTGTTTATCTTGACAATTGTTATGGGAATGATATACGGTTTTTTAATTGAATTAATTACTTCTGTATTGTTTAAAGCAAAACAATAACATGTACGTACTTCAATTATTATCAAGTGCTATTGGCAGAAAAGACAAAGAGCAAAATAAAAAACTTGCTACAGAAATTGCCAATCATGAAAATATTGAGGCAATTCAGGAACTTGTTACTAATCTGAATAATGAAGATAAGAATATTCAAAGTGATTGTATTGATACTTTATATGAAACAGGCTACCGCAAACCTGAATTAATCACCAATTACTGCAATGATTTTCTCAATTTACTGGAAAGCAAGAATAATTGATTGGTTTGGGGTGGAATGATTGCTTTGGCAACAATTACTGACCTGAAGCATAAAGAGATATTTACAGCATTGGATAAAATCATGCTTGTTATTGATAAAGGGTCGGTTATAACAATTGACAATGGTGTAGTTATGCAACTTTCTTTCTGTAAAATCATTAAACCACGGTTATTCTTTGTTCTTTGATGGAAGACAACTCATCAGCAGGAGCGCGCTCCTGCTGATGAGTTGTCTTCTGGTTTTCAAATTCCCTAAGCCGCTCCATATCGAGGTATTTCCAGCCGGTGACCCAGTCCTCATGCCATTCCTTCAGTAGCGCTGAGAATAGCCTCACACAACTGGCCGGGTTTGGAAAGATCCTGACCACCTTACTCCTTCGCTTTAATTCCTGGTTCACCCGTTCTATCATGTTGGAGGTTCGTAATCTTTTATGATGCTCCACCGGTGCTGCATCATATACACCCAGTGTCTCCCATCCATGCTCCGAGATGAATTCTGCCAGATCTGGATATTTATTCTGGTAATGGACTGAAATCTGATCAAGCCTTTCTTTGGCTTTTTTGTAAGTATCTGCATCCCACGCATGCATTAACATCTTGTAAAGATCATCCCGCTGACTCTTTGGGACCAGGTCCAATGCATTAACCGAATAATGACGCTGGCATCGCTGCCATACTGCTCCTGGGTAATGTTTTTTAATGGCCGGGTGGATCCCCGGATGAGCGTCACTGGTAAATAACCTGACACCTTCAAGACCACGTTGCTTTAATCCGCCTATAAACCGGTCCCAAGAGTCGCCTGTCTCTCCCCAGGCTGTTTCTACTCCAAGAACATGACGGTAACCATCTGAGTCTATTCCAAGGGCAATTAAAACAGCGATGTCGATGATCTTCCCCTCAACTCTGCAACTTTCATAGCGAGCATCAATAATCACGTATGGACATTCCTTTTGCAAAGACCTTTCTCTCCAGGAATCAAGCTCCGCATCCAGAGTGGCCGTGAACCGGCTGATGGATGCGGAAGAAAACTCCCTGCCCATTAACTGCTCAGTGATCATTTTCATTTTACGGGTCGATACTCCCTGGATATAAGCCTCT
>JAUVKW010000211.1 GCA_030596025.1 Bacteroidota bacterium
ATGATGGAATATTGGAATAATGGAATACTGGAACTCCATTATATTATTTTCTTCCATTCGTTTTTAATTAGTGCATCCGTGGCTATTCTTGAAGAAATCACTAATACCCCATTAAAAAGCGAATACACGAATGCTTGTACAAAAACCTGTTTTATTTCAGTTTTCTTTGAAGAAAAAAATCATAATTTTGGTGTCTTAATGATAATCTAAGAATTCATGAAGAATAAGTTATTACTTGGAGATGAAGCCCTGGCTCAGGGTGTTTTAGACGCTGGTATTTCAGGCTGTTATGCATATCCCGGTACTCCCTCCACCGAGATAATGGAATATATTCAAAACAGCAAATTAGCCATTGAGAGAAATGTTCATCGTAGCTGGTCCACTAATGAGAAAACTGCTATGGAAGCTGCTCTTGGGATGTCTTATGCCGGAAAAAGGGCTATGGTGAGTATGAAGCATGTGGGACTAAATGTTGCTTCAGATGCATTTATGAACTCTGCAATTACCGGAGTAAATGGGGGTTTGGTAGTTATAGTGGCTGATGACCCCTCAATGCATTCTTCACAGAATGAGCAAGATTCCAGGTTTTATGGAAAATTTGCACTGATACCAATTTTTGAGCCATCCAATCAGCAGGAAGCCTATGATATGGCTTATGAAGCCTTTGACCTTTCAGAAAAATACCAGGTGCCTGTAATGATAAGGATAACCACCAGGTTGGCACATTCCAGATCTGGCGTTTATACTAAAGCAGTCAGAGAAATGAACCAAACCAAGCTCCCGGGAGATATGAGGCAGTTTATATTGCTGCCATCTATTGCAAGAAAGCGCTACAAAGGTTTATTATCTAATCAGGAACGTTTCATTTTTGAATCTGAGCAGTCACCTTACAATAAGATCACTGAAGGAAGTAATAAGGACCTTGGAATCATAGCCTGTGGATTGGCCAATAATTATTTAAATGAGAGTATGAAGGGAACTTCTCAGGAGTATCCAATTCTAAAAATTTCACAATATCCGGTACCTGTTAATATGATCCGTAAATTTGCTGCCAGCTGTAAGGAATTATTGGTTCTTGAAGAAGGTTACCCTATTGTGGAAGAATCCTTAACAGGATTGTTAAACATGGATTACAAAGTAAGCGGACGCCTGGAGGGGAGTTTGCCCCTGGATGGAGAGCTGAATTCCGATCATGTATCCAGGGCACTTGGAATTGAATTGCCAGCTTCGAAAGAAATCCCCTCTTTGGTTGCGAACCGGCCTCCAACTCTTTGCCCGGGTTGCGGACATACTGATGTGTTTTTAGCCTTAAATGAGGCTCTTGTGACTTATGGAAAAGGAAGAGTATTTTCTGATATTGGCTGCTACACACTCGGTGCTTTAGATCCGCTAAATGCTATAGATACATGTGTGGATATGGGAGCTTCAGTTACCATGGCTGTTGGGGCTGCCGATGCAGGACTTATTCCGGCTGTAGCAATGATAGGGGATTCTACTTTTACCCATTCAGGCATGACCGGATTGCTGGATGCTGTGGTCAAGAAATCTCCAATCACCTTAATTATTTCTGACAATGCAACTACCGCTATGACCGGGGGTCAGAATTCTGCCGGTACCGGTTCCCTGGAAAAAATTTGCCTGGGATTGGGGGTTGATCGTGAACATTTAATAATGATGATCCCTTTAAGGAAAAATCATGATGAGAATGTTGATATAATGAAGAAGGAACTTGAATATAATGGGGTTTCTGTGATTATTGCGCAGAGAGAATGTGTTCAGACTGCCGCTCGTGATAAGAGAATAGCAGCTGCATTAAAGCTTAAGAAAGTAGCTAATACATAAAATTCGAACTAATGAAAAGCGATATTTTACTTGCAGGGGTTGGAGGACAGGGAATTCTTTCCATAGCGGCCGTAATTGGTTATGCGGCCCTAAACAGGAACTTGAATCTCAAACAGGCGGAAGTTCATGGCATGAGTCAGAGAGGAGGAGCTGTTCAGTCCAACCTGCGAATTTCGGATGAAGAAATATCTTCAGATTTAATTCAATCCGGCATGGCAGATTTGATCCTTTCGGTTGAGCCTATGGAGTCTCTAAGATATTTACCAATGCTATCGGAAAATGGCTGGCTTGTTACAAATAGCAAGCCTTATATTAATATTCCTGATTATCCTGATATTGATTCTGTTTATGACGAAATAAAAAAGTTGCCAAATCATATTATTATCGATGCAGATGGAATAGCCTCTGAAATTAAGTCAAGAAAATCTTCCAACATTGTTGTCCTTGGTGCGGCCATTCCATTTTTACCATTTGAATGGGAGGATTATGAATTTGGCATCAATAAGCTATTTGGAAGGAAAGGGGAGGAGATTGTTCAATCGAACCTGGAAGCACTGAAGGCGGGCATGGAATTTTGTAAGACTATTAAAGAATGATTTCTTCATCAGAACTTCAACAAATAATCAAAAAAGGTCTGGATATTGAGACTGTTAATTATCAATTGAGCTGCTTTGAAAGAGGTTTTCCATTTTTGAAAATTGTTAGAACAGCCAGTATCTCAAAGGGCATACTGAAATTTTCAAAAACAGAGGAGCAGAATTGGGTAAATATCTATGAAGAAAATATTTCCCGCTTCAAAGTTGTGAAATTTGTTCCGGCATCAGGGGCAGCATCCCGAATGTTTAAATCACTGATTGAATTGTTATCAGCAGGGCAAAATCCTGATGAATCTACAGCAACCGATAATAAACTGGATCCCCAACAGGCAGAGATATTTTCAAGGATAAGTTTTTTTGCATTTATTGAGGATTTAAGATCAGCTCTTTCAGAAGAAGGACTTGGTCTGGACAAATTGTTGAAGGAAGAACATTATTCTACCATTGCACAGGCTATTCTTAAATCTTCGGGATTAAATTATGAAAATTTGCCCAAAGCCTTAATTAAATTTCATTCGTACCCAGGTTTTTCCAGGACTTCTTTAGAAGAGCACCTTGTAGATGCAGCATCCTTTGCAGTTGATAAAGATGGTGTAGCAAATCTGCATTATACAATTTCTCCGGAACATAAAATCTTATTTGAACAAAAACTTAAAGATGCAATTCCTCAATATGAGAAAATATACAATGTGAAATTTAATATTGATTTTTCTTTCCAGAAGCCATCTACAGACACTATTGCTGTGGATATGGATAATAAACCCTTCCGGCTTTCTGATCAATCATTATTTTTTAGGCCCGGGGGGCATGGTGCGCTGATTGATAATTTGAATGAGCTGGATTCTGACCTGGTATTTGTCAGCAATATTGATAATGTAGCTCCTGAACGAACGAAAGGAATAATTATTCATTATAAAAAACTTCTTGGAGGGGTATTAATCCATTATGAGCAGAAGATATTTGAATACTTAAAACAATTGGATGTTATAGGGGAGCCTATTGCAGAGTTGATTCAGGACATTAAGGAATTTTTCGATACTGATTTGAATATTCATAATGAAATGCAAGAAAGCTACAATAAGGAAGAATTGATTGAATATTTCAGAAAGAAGCTAAACAGACCAATCAGGGTTTGTGGTATGGTAAGGAATGTGGGCGAACCCGGTGGGGGACCATTTTTTGCCCGGAATGTTGATGGAACAACTTGCTTGCAAATCGTAGAATCTTCACAGATTGACCTTGAAGTATCTGAGAATAAAATAATTTTCGAGAATGCCAGTCATTTTAATCCTGTAGATCTTGTATGTAAACTTACAGATTACAAAGGCAGAAAATTTGATTTATTGGAATTCAGGGATATGCAAACCGGTTTTATTTCAAAAAAATCCAAGGATGGCCGAGATCTGAAAGCACTGGAATTACCAGGCTTGTGGAATGGCGCAATGTCTGACTGGAACACTTTTTTCGTGGAGGTCCCCATTGCGACTTTCAATCCTGTAAAAACCATAAATGATTTACTCAGACCAGAACATCAGTAAGCTAGCCTGGAAATACACAGGTTCACGAAGCAGCTTTTCCAGTTTTCCGAAAAAGACACCCAAATTTGAGCCTATTGAATTTGACTTTTATCAGGGTTAACCCTGACATACAAGATTGGATATCAATAGATTTCAATCATGTTTCGTCATTATTCATGATATTTTCATGAATAATCCGGGTTAAATATGTTGGGATTGGTTTAAGATCATGAGACTATATTGGGTATAAAAATACGAGCGTTCATTGCGGTCCGGTATAACTATTTACCTTTATTAAACCTTGTTGCCGGACCTTTTACCCTATGAAATAAAAACTTCGTCTTTGCTACATAGTAGCATTTCACAGGGCAGGTCTGTGGGTCGAACCTAACCCGAATAATTCATAAATAAGTAGTAAAATTGGGTGTAATGTATTATATTTGAATTAGTTAGAACCAAATATAACTAAAAACACCACACCCAATTATGAGTATCAAAAATACACTTTTTTACAAGCAAAATCGAGCATATTTATTAGATTTTTCAGCCGAAGAGATTAGTT
>JAUVKW010000063.1 GCA_030596025.1 Bacteroidota bacterium
CTATTATTCATGTGAATTTCAGAGGAACAAAAATACCTCTTTTGGGAGAATAAATACAAATAAATCAAGGAATAATGGAATGTTGGAATAATGGGAAAATATCCCGATAATCTTTCGGCAAAGCCGAATTAGATTTTTGAGGATCCTCGAAAAACTATAAAAATCTAAGATTTTTAATTTTTCGGGAGAATGATGGGAATTGCAATGCTAAAAAAAACATGCCGTTCCTATGGAACTCTCCTGACTTCGACACTTTCTTACAATCAAATTCTTAAGTGCTAGTATATCAAGACTATAACTTGTTTAGATAGGGTAATTTGGGTGACCCAAATGGCGAAAACAGGAAAACATGCCGTTCCTATGGAACTCTATTAAATATTATACTCATAAAGGGACTCACGTCCCTTGCAATAACATATTATCCCTATGGGATAAATTTCAGAACCTTACAAATTCGGCCAATGGGATATTTTCCTGAATTACTTGCTTAGGCCAAATAGAAATCATTTAGCTACCGTAGGCAAGACGCCTGTTTTGTGAAATGCATGACTCAAATAGAAATCATTTAACTGCCGTAGGCAGGACATGTTTTTGCCAGTGTCGTCAGACACTGGGTTTAAGAAAGTCATGAGAATGAGTTCCATCCGCGTGTTGCCGTAGCTTTAGCGGAGGCACAAGGAACGACATGTTCAACATTAACTCTAATGAATAATCACAATACGCTTTGTGCCATAATTATTTTTACCTGAGCTAAGCTTCAGGAAGTAAATTCCCCTGGAATATCTGTAGGTGTCAATTGTAAACCTGCCACTTCCCTTTTGAAGTATTGTTTGATCCACTTTAGAACCCAGCTCGTTGAAAATTTCAAGTACAAGATCTTCCTTAAGAGAATTCGTAAATTCTAAATATGCAATATTCTTCGCCGGATTTGGATAAATTTTAAAATCTAACTTATCTATGCCCGGATGATTATTTTCAATGCCCGTGATAAGTATATCTTTAAAGTTTACAAAGGCCGCCTGATAAATAGCTTTTGATAGTTCATCCTGAACAAATGCCACCAGGATAAGTGAATCCAAATGGACAAAATCGGCCGGATTAAAGTCCCATGTATAATTTACACTTGCAGAATCATCTGCCTCCCAGAGATAAAACAGGCTTGTTCCTCCTGCATGGGGAATCATCTTCTTCAAAACTTTCATTACGTCCGTAGTTTCATTCTCCACAACCGCCATGTGAAGTGTTAAATTTTCCGATTTCAGGTTTCCGTCAAGTAAATGAAGCTTAGAAATTACATTTAGCCTGTTATTTGACACCTCCGAAGCACTTATATCTATTTCTAGCAATGGATCCACAAGTACTCTTTTTAGCAGATCTCCCTCATCCCAGGAGTATTCTCCATTGGGGCCATCAAACTCAAAGAAAACACCTTGACCATCCATAATGGAATACGGAACAGATGTTATTCCATAATACAAGGATCGTGCACTCGGGCCTGCAGGGTAGTATAGATTTCTGGAATCCTGACCAGGAAATGAAGTATGATGCTGAATATCTATTACCTCATCTCCATTTTGGAGTGTGATTCCATTCACAGTGGTGTCTGCTTCAAGGCTTTCGGCACTATTTTCATTTGTAAAATGTTCCAGTAATACTATTCTTGTACGTTCACCAATCCAAATATTGTCGAAGGCAAAGCCATCATAATTACTGGCATCCGGATTTGCTCCCAGAACAAACCTGAACCTTACCCTGTTTCCAATTATTGGATCCAGGAGATTCCTTGCCTCCTTCCAGGCTGTTTGTGTTGTTCCAGTCCAACCCAATCTTTGGCCTCCGGGTTGTCCAAATAAAAGTGCAGAATTATACCATTCTATGCCATCCTCATTCGAGCCAACAACGTCCCAGTGTTTTCCGTCATCTACCGAAGATTGTAAAACCACACCATCTTTCCCGGTCTCAGCATTGATCCAGTAATTAAATTTTATCATAGGTTTCTTAACCTCCGTAAAATCAAAACAGGGGCCTTCAACATACGATTGTTCCCCATCAGAGTAAAACCCAACAGGATTAGTTACCCAGGCTGAATCATAGGATAAGTCATTGATAATACTCCCCTCCAGCAGGGCACGATCCCAGTTATTAATTGAGGTTCCGCCATAAGGCCCGGAAACCCAATCTGCATTACTGGTCAACAGGAAATGATCAAAATCCTCAAAATAAGGAGTTGAATCACTCCTGATTGTATAAGTTGTTCTTATAGGAACAATATGCTTAATGGAGTCAAAGCAGTTAAAACTATTTTTAACAATCAAGCCAAGCTCATAATTGGCAGCTCCGGGAAAATGATGTTTAGGGAACTGTGTTACCAGGTCGGGATAGGTGGTTCCATCACCAAAACTCCAATGGAACTCAGTTACAAGTCCATCGTCCTCAGCAAATAAATTAAGGGTATCTACATCACATTCGTTTTCCCATGTAAAAGAAGCTACTGATCGTCTTCCAAGCTCAATGGCTGGGTTTGGAGTAAATACATCGGTACAATTATTATGATCCGTTCCACTTAACAAAATGGTTTTTGATCCATCAGAATTATAGTCATGATATGGATTTGCAAGATTACTAATATTATCGGCTCCACTTGTGGGGTCACCAAAATCCCAGGACCATGACAAGATATTAGCAAAATCCGGAGAAGTATTCACAAATTGTGTGGAGTCGGGGATTGTAGGATCGGTAAAAACACAAACATCAGGAATATCAAATCCCAATCTGGGTAATGGATGGATCACCTCCACCTGTTGATCTCTGATTGCACATTGTGAAAAGTCACGGGTAAAACTGTAGGAAACAGTTTTATTTCCTGAACCGGCACGTTCCGGATTAAACCAGAATTCTCCAGCTCCACCAGATGAAACTCCGGGACCTTCAAATAATGGAACCCCTGAGCTTCCACCAGGATTAAGGGCATTAATAAATCCTGTAACTTTTAATTCTACTGAGTCTGCATTTAAACAATACTTATCCAGTAAACCATCTATTGCTTGCGATCCTACAAAATCCACAACAAATAACTCGGGAGGCAATTGATTAAAGTATAAGATCCCAATAGGGTCCACGGTCAAGTAAATGTAAATTAGTTGATGAAAACCATCTCCTACAGCTGAAGGATTAAAAGTAGCTTCCAGGGGATTCCCGGTAGGAGTCACAGGACCAAGCCAAATGGAGCTATGAAGGGTATGTCCCGGCAGCATAAAAAGATTTTCTATAGAAATGGTTGCCTGAGGAGCATCATAACAATAGATATATTTATAAGTCCCATTGTCATAGCTTCCGGGAGCCACAAAATCACCCTTTGGGACATAAACCTCAACGGTGATGGATTTACTGGATGTACATCCTGTGGAGCCATCTGTAACAGTATAAGTTACAATATTACAATTGCAGGTGTCTGCTTTATCAGGAGAGAATATACCATCTGAAGATATTGCTCCGGAAGCAGAGCATGAAAAAGTCCCGCCTGAAGGTGTTGCCTCAAATGTATAAGGATCTTCAGTAGTTGGAAACTGATTCCTGCTTTGGGTAAAAGTAATATCAGGTGAAGCATTTACGGTAATATTTGCTTCATCCAAAAAACTCCACACTTCACCCGGACAATTGCCATCATTGACACTGATTAGTGTGTAGGTCTGATAACCGGCAGGAGGATTAAGGCTGATGTTTGTATAAGCAGTACTAATATTTGTAACGGAATGATCGGTAGTTCCATCATTATAAACTGCATTCCAGTTTGAATTGTAATTGTTTACCTGAATTTTCAGAAGTGCTATTTCTCCTTCACAAATTTCATCTTTATTAATGCTGATCCATCCTCTTGGTGTAGTAAAGGCTGTAACTGTATGATTAGCTGAAGTAAGACTCCAGCAATTATCTGAGTTGGACACCCTTACCCAATAAGTATCTTCGTTATTAACAATGATTGATTGTGTGTTAGCTCCGGTTGACCATTCATAAGTACCTGAAGTTGGTGCGAGACTTGAAGTAATTGTAGCCTGATTCCCCGGGCAAAATCCGTCATCCCCGCCTATTGTGGGTTGTACCGGTACCGGTTTTAGGGTAACCGGGTATTGACCTGTGGTTGCAGAACATCCTCCCGGTGAAATTTCTGTTACCTGCACCCATCCTGAAGCTCCGGTACCCCAACGTATTTCCCTGGAATTATTTCCATCCGGGGTCTGAAAGGTTCCTCCTGACTCAGACCAATTATAACTATTCCCCGAAACATTTGTGGTTTGATATGTTTGTTGCGTATTACCACATATATTGGCTGGTCCGGAAATTGAAGGAATTGGGATGGTTTCTATACTAACTATTTCGCTTGCATCAATCAGGTCTCCCAATATTCCATTCGCATCCTCTACATACAGAAGTGTATAAACAGCATCCTGGGTGGCAGTAATAATATCAGTGAAAGCATCTATTGTTACTTCAGTCTGTGTAACACCACCAATTTGATAGTTGTATTTAAAAGGTTTTATTCCTGTAAAATCAATAGTCAATGGACGTGTTCCTGAACCACATATAACACCTCCTCCACTTAAGTCTGCCGTTGGTTCATCATAATAATTAACGGTAAAAGAATTGCTCGTGGTGATATCTGTAGTATGTGAAATTACCCACCTATAAACATCAACCTCAATCCCTGAAGCATTAACATCAATATTTCCGGATAGAGATAAAATTAGTCTTACATTATTGTCATCAATGCGTTCAACATTATCTTTATTTAATTTACCAGAGATATCATCACTCAAGTTAAAATTAGATGTCCCACCAATATTGGCATTAAAAGTTGCTCCCGTCAAGGTAATTATTAAGGTATCCCCGTCTCCATCCCTTAAGTTTCTTTCATCGAGTGAGGTCGGAGAAAGGCTTGCAGTTTGTGAATAAGCTAGCTGTAACGGAATCAGCAGAAAAATAATCAGTATTTGGAATAATAATTTCATAATAATTCCTCCTTAATTTTTATTGGAACGATCCGGTGTTCCTTACTTTTATCAGGGCAAACATCCTGTTATCGTCTTCAGGAATACCTGTGGAGCCTATCATCACATATCCTCCATCTGAGGTCTTGTAGATAGAAGATCCAAATTCATTTCCACTTCCACCATAATTTAAGGATTCTAAGGGTGCTCCGGAACCATCTGTAATCGCCAGGTAAAAATCAGAATTACCCGGAGAACTCAAAAGTGAGCCAAGCACAGCAAATCCGCCATCAGCAGTACATTGAATAGATTCTCCGCTTGTCCTTCCGGTTGGCCCTAATAAATGTGACCAAACACTGCTAATAGTTTCTTCATCAATAATAATTTTCTCAATATACATTCTTGAGTTTGGCCCATCATCAAGGGTTCCGGTAAAAACAAACTCATTCCCCTGAATATGCTGAATTGCTTTACCCCGGTCTAGTTCTGGCCCGCCAAAGATAGCATGTCCCCAGGAGCCATTAAGTGAAGATGAAATGACAATAATATTTGATTTTTGTAATCCAACTCCCTCTTCTGTGGTAGTTCCAACTACAACATATTTGTCCTGCCCCGGATGTTCAATTACATAATTACCGTGGTCATTAGCACCATAGCCTGCTGCTTTATACCAGGTATGTCCGTCTTCCAGATATCCGCCATTCTGGTTTGTTCGTACCAGTAATATCTTATTTGCACCATTCACAAAGGAGGTGCCGGTAATTATATAACCATCACTGAGTTCCTGTATGCAATTTCCTGTTTGATTTCCGCGTCCCCTGCCAATAGTATCGCTGGTCCATGTGGCTATTCCTGATACATCCGTCTTTATTATGTATAGATTGTTCTCCTGAGCCAGGGTATCATGATAGGAGCCAAGTAAAATAAATCCCCCATCAGTAGTAGTTCTTACAGAATTACCCTTATCATCCCCCGGACCACCAAAAAACTTTGCCCATTGCTCATTGCCATATTTATCGGTACGTATCAATGCAATATCTTCATCACCCTCCATAGTGGTAGTTGTACCAATCATGATATAACCTCCATCATCAAGTTGTACAACATCATTTCCTTCATCTGTCCATGAATTCCCAAAGAATTTTATAAATGAATCCGCCTGACCGGGCTGCACGGCAGTTTTACTACATCCAATCAGGATCAATAGTAAGAGGGAAAATATTGTATTTGCAATTTTCATTATCTGGCTTCTTATTTAAGACAACATTAATAAGAACTTGGTTGCTTTGTAGATTTATACAAGGGGTAAATCCATCCCAGCGACACAGAAAGGAAATTAAGCCTGGCATTATGATCCTGGTTATAATAGCGAAAAATCGATTCCTGTGAAGTAAATCTTTCCTCATCATTAACAAATCGTGTAAGTCCGATATCAAACCTGATGTCCAATACCAGTTGTCCTGCATATGGAATTTTATATTTTATCCCGGCACCTGTTATTGCGTAAAGATTAAAAGGGTTGCGATACTCAATCACTGAAATATCAGATCCTGAAACATCTTCAAACTCGCCATTTTTATAAATCCGTTCCGGGTCAAGTGCTGATTTGAACATATAGCTGGTCATGATTCCTGCACGGATATATGGATTAAGATTACCTGTGTTAAAATCATAAGTTACACTTAAGGGAATAGCAATATTTGAACTGGTCTCCTTGTATCTGGTCTCCGAAAAATCAGACCAGTACTTTTGTGTAAGGGTAAAGCCATACTCATACCTGAAATACTGAACTTCAAAATTCAGGTTAAATCCCGGAGCCAGATATTTCAAAAAGCCGGCACCTACCCTAAATCCTGGGCCACTTGAGTAATCCCATGAAGAGGTTTCTGCCGGAAAGGGGCCAAATGGCTCAAAAGTGTAGGGAAATGAAAATACACCTCCTCCGGAAATGGAAACAGACCATGTGGCCTTTGTTTCATATGAATGAAATAATTGTTCAAACTCCGCCTGGTCGGCAGGGGTTAATTCATATTCGGGATAATGGCCCAAAAATTCCAGCATTGTCTGGTCTGCCAGTTCAAGTTGATCATCATACAAATAAGATTGAATTAGTAGTTTATATGCAGTCAGACGTTCATCCCTGGTAAAACCTTTTTCAATACAATTATTAAGCAGTCCCGGAATTTCTTCCAGGTTTCCCTGCTGGTATAAGCGCTCAGCTCTTTGTAATGAGAAGACACATTCTGACTGTGAATAGACAGGCATTAAAAAGCCAATAATTAACAATCCTCCAAGTAATAAAGATCTGATAAACCAATTTAGCTTAATCATAGATTTACTTTAATAGATCAACATCGCTCGTTAAATTCGAACATGTTTGTTCGTAATTAATATCTTCTCCAACATAGATATTCCATTCCTTCTCAGTTAAATTACGGTCCAGGTTAGAACAAATTTGGGACACAAATTCATCTGCATGAGTAGGGCGGATCATCAGGCTTTTCTCACCCATTGATCCGGCAATTAAAAAGTCTCCCTGAATATCAAATGCAACTGAAAAAGCAAAATTTTCAGTGTCCTCAACAACAATTGACTGGATATTCCAATCACTGGAGTTCCATACCTGTACTTTTCCATCCATACCGGCTGAGGCCAAAAACTCATCCTGAGGACTAAAACATAAGTCATTTACCCGGGCAGTGTGACCTCTCAGGTTGGTAATAATTTGCCGGCTCTCAATATCCCAAATTTTAACATTCCCAAGTCTGTCCCCTGTTGCAACCAGAGTCCCGGAATGATTTATTGCAATGGAATGTACCGAATTCCCTTTCTCAGTAAATAGAACCATAGGATTTCCCCAATTATTTTTATCAAATAATAGTATTTCACCATTTTGAGTTCCGGCAGCAATTAAATCCCCTGTTTTGGAAATATCCAGGGTTTGTATCACAGATCCGGAGCTATAGACTTCTTCCGGTTTTTCAGAGCTAAGATCCCAGAGCACCATAGTGCTGTCAATTCCTGAAGATATAAGTTTGTTTGCTCCAGGCAGGAAAGCCAGGTCTCTGACCCTTCCTTCAGGAGTCATCAGTATTGACGGATTAGAGAGTGACTTTGTCAGGTCCCATAGCTGGATTCCGGCACCCTCGGTGCCACATGCAAGCCATTTCCCATCCTGGCTTGCTCGTACAATTCGATTAATTACCTGGTTCTCAGCAATCAACCTGGGCTCCCTGGAAGTTCCTGACAGGTCCCACCGGAAAAGTTTCCCATCACTTCCTGCAGTATAAAACTGGTTTTTTACGGGATCTGAAGCCACAGAGTTAATAGATCCTTCATGTCCCTTATAAGAATAGAAATCTTCTCCCAGCAGGGCTTTTGATGCATCGTATAATCCCGAGTAAATATCTCTGTTGTGTTTATTCCCTCCATATTTTTCATGAAACTGAAATGCCTGGTATGCTAAAAGTGCCTTCAGGTCATCATCCTGATCCACCTGGAGCGATTTTACTGACATGGATTGAGCAATGGAAAGAAGGCGTAAATTATAAGTTTCATCCCTGGCTACTTCAGCAAACTTTTGTTGTGTTTTTGCCTCCTCGGCATTTTCATTTGCTCTATTCTCATTTACCACAGCTCTATTCTCATTCCTTATAGCTAAATTCCTCTGCATCGTAGCTTCCTCTTCATTTTTAATGGCAACAACTTTTGCACTGTCAGCCGCCACTTTTTGTATCCTGGCTTCCTCTGCATTCTCTTCTGCACGAACTTTTTCAAAATTTGCTATATTTTCATTCTCAACAGCAATTGCTCTTTGAGTATTAGCCTCAACAGTTTGGTCCTCTGCTACAAGTCTTTGTTTATCAGCTTCTACTTTTTGGTCAATAGCAAGCAACATAAATCCGATTGATAATATAGCAGCGGCACCAAGTACCAAAGCGGTAATTCTTGTCCTTCGCAATGCCCTTCTTTGTAGTTTTACTTTATTCTCTTCTTCTGCTATAAATTCTTTTTCACTTGTATCCAGGTATACCATTGCTCTTTCAAACGCCGGATTGTATCGTTCTGCCCAAATTAAAGTGGGTTGTTGTTTTTTCTTCCAGTTCAGTGCAAGTTGTAAATCAGGTGGTTTCCACAAGCCGGTTTTCCCTTCCTGATACATTTCAGAAGCATCAGCCAGGCGGCTATACATGTTTACTGCCATAGCCTCTTCATCCACCCATACTATCAGTCTGTCCCACACCCTCATTAAACTTTCATGTGAAAGATCAATTATGGAGCTTCTATCAAGACGAGCAGGTGCAGCTGGCACAAGAAAAGATCTTCCTGCAGCTCTAAAGTTTTCTATTATTTCAATTATTTTTTCAATTTCAGTCCTGGCAATAGCTGAAATTGATTCAACACTCGTTGGATGTCTGATGCCCGGGTTATCGGTTCCTTTTTCACTAAGCCTTTTAAAAATACTTTCACATATTCGTTTCCCTTCTTGAGAAAGCTCATCAAATACTTCATTCGCATGATCAGAAAGGGCTTTTTCCATTGTACCAATGGCCTCATAATCACTGATACTTATAGCTTTTTCCATATCTCCAAGCTGGCTCCAGTAATCCCAGGTCCGCATCATAGCATGTTGCAGGATTGGTAACTGATCGGGATTGTTTCCGGCATCATCGAGTAATTTCTCTATCAGGGAAGGTTCAATATTTGCCCCACCAACTGCAACAGGTCCGGTAATTGCTTCTTTAAAATTATCCCTTGTCATCAGTGGAACCAAATAATTACTCTGGTTAATTAATTCTGTCAGCTCCTGGAAATGAGCGCATTCACCTATAAAATCTGAACGCATTGTAAGGACTATATAGATAGGCTCTTCACTTTGACAAACAGCCTCAACCAACAAATTCACAAAACTCTCTGAACCCTTAATTACAGATTGATCATCACTACTCTTCCTGTACCTGAAAAGTTCCTCAAACTGGTCTATTAAGATAAAAAAGTTGTCGGCAGATTTCTTCCTCAGCATTTTAACAGCCTCAACCAGGCCCATCGGGCTTTTATCAATGATGGCGCTAATTTGAGTCTCCTCACTTCCCGGGTTTTTATTTACCCTGGCAAGGCCCTCAGTAAGATTTTTTATTGGATCTATTCCCGGGTGAATATGAACCACCTGCCATCCTTTTCCCGAATCTGAAATTATTCCACCATGAAGAGCAGGAATAAGTCCACATAGAATTAAGGATGACTTTCCACTACCGGATGCTCCCATGACGGCAACAAAGCGATTTTCAGATAAGTTCTTTAAAACTTCTTCACTTTGCCCCTCTCTTCCAAAAAACAAATGACTCTCTTCAGTTGAGAAAGGTCTTAAACCAGGGAAAGGATTAAATAAAGAATTGTTGTTTCCTTCCGATTTGTTCAGGGTATGCCCTTGCTGTTTACTCATGTCATACCGTTTTTAAAAATATCTCTTGTTAATATACTTCCAAATTATTCTGATAATCAAGAATAATCTATATTCTGATTCCGATTACCAGGATATCATCAACCTGTTCAAGATCTCCCTTCCATTCTTCATAGACTTTTATCAAACTCTCTTTTTGTTCATACATAGGTAATTTATGGACTTGCAGTAAAAGTTCGCGAAATCTTTTCGAAAAGAATTTTTTGTTTCTGGGTCCGCCAAATTGGTCTGCAAAACCATCTGAAAATAAGTATATGACATCTCCTTTTTCCAGGTTTATTTCATGATTGGTAAAGCGGGGCAATTTTCCGTCCGGGTTTGCACCAATAGGAAATTTATCGGCCTTTGTTATCAATACTTCATTGTTACGAATAAGATATAATGGATTGAAGGCCCCGGCATACTCCATGTTCATCTTTTTAAAGTCAATGGCGCACAGGGAGAGATCCATACCATCTTTAACCGACTCATGACCTGCCTTATCGCGTAATGTCTGGGTAACTCCTAAATTTAATTCATTTAATATTTCAGAGGCTTTCCGTGCATTTTTTACATTGATAGCAAAATTGAGCTGACTATGTCCAACAATCGACATAAAAGCCCCCGGGACTCCATGCCCAGTGCAATCTACGGCGGCTACCAAAATTAAATCCTCTTTTTTATCAAGCCAATAAAAATCGCCACTTACTATATCTTTTGGTAAATAAAGGATAAAATTCTCACCCAGGGTTTCATTTACAAATTCATCAGGTGGTAAGATCGCTGTTTGAATTCTCTTTGCATACTTTATGCTATCGGTAATACTTCTTTCGTGTTCCTCAATTTCTTCTTTTTGCTTTACAACCTTGGCTGTACGTTCCCTGACCTTTTCTTCAAGATCATTGTACAAGACCTCGAGTTGGGCAATCATCAGGTTAAATTTCTTAGAAAGGGTTGTTATTTCATTATTCCCAATAACTGCGGCACGCTCATCCAGGTGCCCATCTGAAATACGGCTCACATTATTTAATAGTTTCTTAATAGGATCTGTAATTACTTTTGTTTTTTTGTAAGTGAGTAAAGTAACTATTACTAAAGTAATTCCAAGGACTATAATAAACCTGAAGAACTCCCGTCTTAAAAGTTCTTTCTCGTCTGTACGGTCAGACACAATCTTAATTATTGCAGCCTGGTATAAGGATGTGTTCTCCCTGTTCATAAAAGTATACTGGTAATGAAGCCATATGCCATTCTCATTTTCATCAATGATCTGGGTATTTTCTTCTTCCATAGCCTTAAGAAATATATCCCGATGTTCCTCTTTAATTGTTGCATCTTTGTTAAAAGAAAGTGGACTTCCATCAGTGATAAAAAACATCTCAACATCTTCGATATTTTTTTGAGTGGCTGTCATTTCATCTTTATTTTTCGACATGAAGTCAAAAAAGTCCTCTGCCCTGGGAGAATAGAAGCCCAATTCAATAATATATTTTCCATCAAGGCTTGGCTGGTAAGAAAATTTCCGAAGTCTTTTTGTTCTGTTTTCTATGGCAAACCTTTCATCCATAAAAACACCCTGTTCAAAAATACTCCTTATATGATTTTCATGTTCTTTCCCAAGCTTGAAAAGATTTAATCCACGATCTTTCTCAAAAGTTGTATTAACAATAAGTCCCGATGAATCAACAATATAAATATCCTCGGCTGATTCATTCATTCCTAGCTTTTTCCTGACTTCAAGAAGATCTGCATTCTCTATATTCCTGGTGTCTTTAAAAATGTCCTCTACCAATAATTTACTTAAGCCTTCCATCCTCATGGTCATATCATCAGAAAGGATCTCAAAAGTTTCATCTCCAAACTCCATGAGCCTTACCAGTTCATCAGTAATGATCAGATTCTTCTCCTCGTTAAACTCTACAAGGATCTTCTTCTTTTGTAAATAATTATAAGCGGCCATGAATGTAAGGGCCAGCAAAGCCGGAATTACTATATTAAAGATCAGCTGTTTAAAAATAGTAGTTGGTTGACTCACAATAATCTTAATTAAATGTTTTACAAATTCATCAATAATATACAGCTCGCCTATTAAGTGTCTACGTTTTAAAAAAAGAATTAGTTTGGTTTATCACTATTTAATACTTCAAAAAAATCAATTAAATGTTTAGGTTCATCAAAGAATGCTTCAAGCATTCTTGAACCGGGAATATGATAAACATAAGATCTTGAATCAGAAACTAAAGTCAATGTCTCATTTTCATCCAATAAATAAGATCCTGAATAAATGAACTCCCCTTCATTAAAAGTATCTGATTCATGGTCAGCTATCATTAATTTTACTGAACCTGATACAATCAGAAAAATATCTGTAAAATCATCTCTGACATTAAAGGAATAGCTCTTTCCGGGTTCTACACAAAAAACCCTCATTTCATTTGCAAGTTCATACAGAATATAAGCCGGTGTTTTATGGAATAATTTGTTTCCTTTTAAATACCTGATCTTCTCCATTGCAAGGTACCATGAAGATTCAGAAGTATACTTTATAGCCTCCTCTATCCTGTTTCTTTGCATTGCAGGCACTCTCTTCAGGCAATTCTTGTATTTATCAACATCCGTTTCACGTATCAACCCTGCTGAAATTTCACTCATCATGGGATCAGGATGAAACATCAGGGCTATAAGATCTTCCGGAACTTCAGTCTGACCAAGACCAACGAAAGCATCTACAGCATAGGCTTTTGAAAGAAGTCCGGCATAATTATAGTCTCTGTTGATCACAGCCATTAATAATTTTGCAGGGGCCATTTTTTCAATCGGGAAAAAATTTTGCAATTCTTTTACTTTATCTTCCGGAGAAATATCATTTATGGCAGGCAGCACAACAGGTTTAATTTCATCATCAATTACAAGATCTAATAACTCGAGGGCAAAACTTACAGATTCAGAAGATCCTGTTTTAAGGCTTTCGCTTATATGTTTTATGGTTTGAGGGTCATAAGTAATGGAAAGCAATTCGTATAGCAAAGTATAACTATCCTGTAATTCTGCTTCCATCATCTCTTTAAAACCAGAAGCATGTTCTATTTGCCTGGCACTTAAGCTAGCAGAAAGATCCCAGGCAACTTGTTTTACCGATTGTTCAATCAATGAGAAGAACTGTGATCTTTCGTTTTCATCTGCTTTATAAGCACAGGACATAAGGGCATGCACTACCTCCTTAACCACAATTCTTTCTGTTTGAAAGATCTTGGGAAGAAGATATTGAATTGCCTGTTTCCCTCCAATTATACCCATAAGTCGAATAATCCTTCTCAAGGTTTTTGTATTTAAGCCGGTTTTGTAAAAAGCCTGCTCCAACATAGGAAGGCAAACTTCCCCAATTTCAATAATGGCACTAAAAGCATAGGAATAGTATGTGGGGCTGCCGAGTAAATCAACAAGAATATGGGTGAATTCAGGGTTCATTGTTTTACCTGCCATTTTTATTCCTTCTATCCTTACCTCCCTGGAAGAGTCTCTAAGCATTGTGTTAAGTTGAGCTTGATCAATAATTCCTTTTTCATCTGTTTTGGTTAACCGAGCTCCAACTATTTTATGTTCTTTATCAGTAACTGACCATAGGTCAAAAATCTTTGCCAGTGGCAGGGATGTTTGAGTATTCCCGGAATCAAAAACTTTTTTTACCGCTTTTTCAATAGTGGGATATTCTGAAGCTTGCCTTTCTCCCGATTTCTTAATTCCAGCCAGGGAACGATTGAGGGACTCCTTGTAATACTTATATAAGCGAAATGCAAAGAATATCCATACTCCTATAAATAATACCAGCACATAGTTGAAATGTATTAACTTAATAAAGCTAAGTGCAGCGAGTCCAACCATTATCGCTCCTGAAAGTACAGCAGATATTTCATTTATGGTTCCATCTATCCTGGCCTGCATATCAAATCTTATCTTCTCATCAAGAGAAAGATAGAGGATCTTGAAGGAAGGTGCCTCAACTGAATCCTTTAAAGCTTTGGAAAATAATTTAGTTAAAGAAATAAGTAAAAAGAAAAACGCAAAACTGGCTGACACAGCTGTATAACCGAGCAAACTTCCAATAAGCGCTGAAGCAAAAGCAAACAATCCAATCAAGAGAGGCGAAATGATCAGGCTGAGTTTTAATCCATACATTTTCATTAACCGGCTATAAACAAAAGTTTTTATCAAGAGGGTAAATACAGCCATGGTACCAAGAAAATATCCCAGGAATTTAGCAAGTTCTGTATTTTCAGGGTATTGAATATTGGTAACTGCAATAAAAGAATAGTGAACCAGAAAGGCAACAACAACAGATAGGGCCACGAAGCCAGCCATAACACGGGTATATGCATGCTTGAAAATATCCAAAAACCGGCTCCTGTTTTCTACTTCGTCCTTATCCTTCACAAGCTCCTTGTTTAGCCGGAACTTATTGACCATAAATATCTGGATAACCAGGGCTACAGATATACTTATGGCACTAATCAATATAAGGCTTGCAGTTGAAACATTCATTGATAGAATAAATGGAACCGCATAACTACTAATGATTATTCCAAGGATCTGACCTGCATCAACAAGCCCAAACAACCGTTTTCCCTGACGCAAAGTAAACAAACGACTTGTAGTACCTCCAAAACCTATCATTGCAATGATATTTAAAGGCCCCATCATTACAAATACCACAAACACCCATACTTCCATTGTGAAGTACCTGAATCCTATCCACAGAAGAAACATGAAAATGGCAATGACAAACAAGTTCCCCGAAGAAAAAACTGAAAATTTAAATATGGATTGGAACCGGGAATAGAGAGTAGTCAGGATAATACCAACAAATCCAGAGACCAGGAAGGCCATTGGGAGCATCTCTTCAGTATATTCACTCAGAAAAAGAGCGTGTGCACCAATATCAAGAGTACCATAGAAAAACCCCAGGAATAGCGATTGAAATAACAAAAACCCAACCTGGGATTGCTCATCTTTCTCAACATTCAGCAAATTGTATAGGCCAAGATGTTTTGCCACAGCTTAGAATTAATTATTAAACTGAAGTACATATTTTACCATAACGAAAATTTCTATAGATTTACAGATCCTGCATTCCGAAATATTAAGAACTAATAAATTTAAGAATATTAATCCTAAAATCTTTAATATGTAGTATATTTAAAAAGATGTTTGACTTTGGCGACCAGGTAAGTAAGGAGATAAACAGGAGAAGAGAAGTGGTTTTTCTTATCCTTGCCGGTATATTTCTTGGTACCCTGGGAATTTTAAATATCCTGGGAATATCCAGGCAAATTGACTTGTCATTTGAATTTTTTGGCAGGCAAATTCCATTTATCGTTTTTGTTGGAGTGCTCCCTTACCCCATTACCTTTCTTTGCACTGATTTTATCAGTGAACTTTATGGGAAAAAACGCGCAAACACAGTTGTTTGGATTGGTCTCATATTAAATCTCTGGGTTTTGTTTATTTTATGGATAGGGGGAGTGCTTCCGCCTCATCCTGAAATAATGGAAAACGGACTTCCTGCATTGACAGATCCTAATCATACCTTTTTTCAAATCAGAAAATGGACATTTGGAGCAACGGCTGCCTCAATGATAGCATATTTAACTGCTCAGTTTGTGGATGTTTCTTTATTTCATTATATCCGGAAACTCACTAAAGGCAAAATGCTATGGTTGAGGAATAATGGTTCTACACTTACAAGTCAAATGGTAGATTCACTTGCAGTTATTACCATAACATATTTTTATGCCCGGGAAGCTATCAGCATTCACCCCGGAGAGACTATTATTCATGGGCTTGTCATACTTATTTTATCAAATTATGTTTACAAAGTTGTCTCTGCCCTTATAGATACCCTTCCTTTTTATATTGGAGTAAAATATCTGAGCAGGTATCTGCATCTGGATCCTAATAAAGAGTGGGAAGAAAAGGAGAAGAAGAGGTGAGTAAAGAAGATGTGAGCCGTGAGATGTGAGTGGTGTGTGACAGAGCGATAGAGAGACAGAGAGATAGAGAGAAGGGGCGAGGGGGAGACTGGGAGAAAGAAAAGAAGAGGTGAGAGCGAAGGGGCGACAGAGAGACAGAGAGAAGGGGCGAGGGGGAGACTGGGAGAAAGAAAAGAAGGAGTCTTTGAGTCTTTAGAAAACTTTGTGTAAACGCCTAAACTGAATGGAATATTGGAATAGAAATCACAAAACCCAAATTGCAAAAATCAAATAATATCCAATAAACAAATCTCTATATTCAAACTACCTGGCTATTAGTGTTGGTTAGAAGGTCTTCTTTGGAGAAGTTCCTGCAGGCAAGCAGGGGGAAATGGAAAAATGAATTTTTCAAGTTCTCTGAATCATTAAGTGTGTTTCAGCCCTTCAGGCTGATGTGTTGTGTAATTATACCATACCTTGGGACTTCCCCCAAGCTTCAATGTGTCAGGCTTTCAGCCTGTTAAAATCTGCTTTATTAATTCCAGGCTGGTATTCAGAGGATCTATTTTGATTTTGGCTTTGTTGTAGTGCTTTTCCCGCTCAGCTAATTTGTCAACTATATATTCCCGCAATTCCTCTTCACTTTTATTATCAATAAGGGGGCGTTTCTGCTTGCTGTTAAATAATCGGCTGAATAAAACTTCCTGAGGGACATCCAGAAGGATGGTTGTGCCCGATTTATTCATAACTTCCATATTATCCTCATAACAAGGGGTTCCTCCACCACATGCAATGACTATTTGGTCTGATTTATTGCATTGATGTAAAACTCTTTTTTCAATTTTCCTGAAACCCTTTTCTCCTTTCTCAAGAAAAATCTGGGCTATAGTTATTCCCTGATTCTTTTCAATTTCATCGTCGAGGTCAATGAATTTAATATCCATAAAGCCAGCAATTCTGCTGCCCAGTCTGGATTTCCCAGCTCCCATAAATCCAAGGATAAATATTTTCAAGATATTAATGATTAAGGTGAGTTCGATAAATTATTTACTAATAAATCTAACAAACACTTCAAC
>JAUVKW010000161.1 GCA_030596025.1 Bacteroidota bacterium
GTCAGAGACAATCAAAGCTACAACATTGAAGATAACTCTTTTGCTATTGCAACATTCAAAAACGGCGCTGTTCTGAATCTGGACATAAGTTACACTGTCCCTGAATCATTTCCTTATGGACGCGATCTGTATATTGGAATAAGAGGCACTAAGGGTGTTATTTCATGGGCGCCGGCATATGAAGGAGAACGCGATGAACTGTTTATTTGCAGCGATTGTGACTCTTTCAAGTCAGCCCCTGTACAACATCGCACCTATGAAATGAAACCTGTAAAAGGATATTCAGGTGTTATGGGACTGGATTATCTCAATGATGTTGCCAAATCTGTTCTCCTCCAAAAAGAAGCACCCATAACAGGTGCAGAAGGAGCAGATGTCCTAAAAGTAGTTGAAGCATTTTATCGCTCTGTAGAACAAAGTTCAGCAGCAACTGTAAAATATATTTAATGTGTTGTAGAGAAAACTATAATCTCGGAATAGTCAAACCACCGTCTACCATAATAACCTGTCCTGTGGAATAAGGAAAATCGCCGCGTACCAGCGCTGCCACTGCCAGACCAATGTCGTTGGGAATTCCCCATCTCTTTTGCACACAGAGGCCTTCTTCAATTAACTTGTCATATTTATCTTTAACCCCTGCAGTCATATCGGTGGCAGTTACACCCGGACATATTTCGAAAACAGGAATATCGAATTCGCCGAGTCTAACCGCAAATAATTTGGTTATCATGCTCAGACCAGCTTTTGCAATGCAATACTCTCCACGGTTAACAGAAGCCACTGTAGCAGAAATCGAAGAGATATTGATAATACAGGCCTGAAAGCCAGTATCTGCTTTTTTTTGTTCAATCATCCAATTCGATGCAGCCTGCGACAGGAAATAAGTCCCCTGCAGATTGGTCTTTATCACAAACTCAAAATCCTCCTCTGTAGCTTCAAGAATATCCTTTCGCTCCTTTGGTGCCACCCCTGCATTGTTGACCAACACATTTAAGCGACCATAGTGTGATTTAATCTTATCAATAATAGAGTTCCTTTCCTTTGACGAAGCGATATCTCCCCGGCAATAGATCACTTCAGTGCCAGAATTGCGTAATTCCCTTAAGGGAGCCTCCAATAGTGATTCATCCCTGATCCCGTTAAGCGCCAGATCGAACCCTTCTTTTGCCAGACATTTTGCAATACCGAAGCCAATTCCTCTGGTGCCACCAGTTATTAAAGCCACTTTACGATCCATGATTATTATATTTTACCGGTTTTCATTTTTAACATGCTTCTGAGTAATTGGTTACGTTCTATAGATCCGGCACATCAATCCATCTGCGTTTTTCCCAGCTTTCCAGACCCTTCTCTGCCAGTTGAACTCCTTTAGCTCCCTCTTTCAGGTTCCACGGAAACGGTTCATTTTTCACTACATGCTTTAGAAAAAGTTCCCATTGTATTTTAAATGCATTGTCATATTGTTCCTGTTCAGGAATCTTTGCCCAGCCTTCATAAAAGTTAATAGATTGAACCTTATCAGGGTTCCAAACCGGCTTTGGAGTATTGCTATAATTCTGAGTATAGCACTCACGCAAACCGGCCACTGCAGATCCTTTTGTGCCATTTACCTGAATTGTAAGCAGATCATCTCTCCTAACCCTTACGACCCAGGAAGAATTGAAATGTGCCACGATACCTCCTTCCAGCTCAAAGCTTGCGTAGGCCGCATCATCAGCTGTGCACTGGAAAGGATTTCCATTTTCATCCACCCTTTCAGAGATATGAGTCGCCCCAAGACAGGATACGGCCTTTACATTACCGATAATATTATCGAGCACATACCTCCAGTGCGGCAACATATCCATGATCATACCACCACCTTCTTCTTTCCTGTAATTCCACGAAGGCCTCTGTGCTGAAACAGAATGTCCTTCGAAAACCCAATATCCGAATTCTCCATGTACTGACAGTATCTTTCCAAAAAATCCTTTCTCTATCAATCCTCTCAATTTTCTTAGTCCCGGAAGCCATAATTTATCCTGTACGACGCCATGCTTCACTCCTGCCTTTTCACAAATCCCATATAATTCCATCGCCGTTTCAGTATCTGTAGCTGTCGGTTTTTCGCAATAAATGTGTTTTCCGGCGGCAACAGCTTTTTTCACTGCCTCTGCCCTTCTTCCGGTAGTCTGGGCATCAAAATAGACACTATACGCAGAATCAGACAGAACATTATCCAGGTCAGTGGTTACTTTTTCTACACCTGACATACTCCGAAGTTTTTCCAATTTTGAAATGTTCCGACCCACAAGAACAGGATCCGGCATTATCACTTCATCCGGACCAACAGCTACGCCACCCTGTTTAATAATCTCAACAACAGAACGCATCAGATGCTGGTTAGTCCCCATACGTCCGGTAACGCCATTCATAATAATTCCTACTTTATGTATTTTCATTTTGTTACTGGTTACTGATTACCCTACTTCGCCAAGGCTTCGTCGGGCAAGCTGGTTACTGGTTTGACCTTAGCCTTAGCCTTAGCCTTAGCCTTCAATTTTTTGTTTTTTGTCTTTTCCCTTTTGCCAACTGCCTACTGGTTTTATGAATTCTCAAGATAGGCTTTTTTAATATTCTCCAGAAATTGATACTGGTCTTCTGCCCAGTGCTTGTTTGAGAATATTTCCACCTCATTAAACCCGGTAAAACCTGCCTTTTCCACCCAACTCCTTATCTTTTGAACAGGAATACAGCCTTCTCCCATTAATCCCCTGTCATTGAGCATATCCTCAGTTGGAGACAGCCAGTCGCAAATATGAAAGGCAGAAAGGTGACCATTAGCCCCGCACCTTTTTATCTGATTTTCAAGATCCGGATCCCACCACAAGTGATAGACATCTACCACTACACCGACTGAAGGGGAATTGAAATATTCAGCAAGATCATTGGCCTGAGACAGTGTATTGATGGCTGATCTTGTATCAGAATACATGGGATGCAAAGGCTCTATTGCAAGTTTTACTTTGTATTCCTCTGCATAAGGCAAAAGTATACTGATCCCCTCATTTATCTGCGATCTGGAAATTTTAAGCGATTGTGCCGGGTCAGCACCACAAACAAGCACTAACATAGGACAGCCTAAGGATGCTGCTTCTTCAATAGCCCTTCTGTTATCTTCGATCGCTTTTTTTCTCTTTCCGGAAGATACCGAAGGAAAAAATCCACCACGTACTAATGAAACGATCTCCAGATCGTAGTTTCTCAATAATTCTCCGGTCTTTCTAACATCCCTCCCATTCAGGCTTTCTCTCCATACGGATATGCCCTTCACACCAGCTTTTGAAAAATTTTCAGCCGCTTCCTCAATATTCCAGGGTTTTGTGGTTATGGTATGGATACAGAGTTTTGATAAATCAGTTATTCTTTCTGTTTTCACAGCACACAGTTAAAAAATGTATAATAATTTTGCTTGTCCAGTATCTTCTGAATGTATAATACGAGCTCCCTGGCGTGATAATCTCCCCACATGGTTGCTTCTCCATATGGAATTTTACTGCCTTCCGGAATATAGTCCCAGCCATTCGGCCTGTGATAAATTGAATGAAGTATTAGTCCGTGATGCTCCGGATCTTTGCTTAGATAGGGCTCGTTTAGAAGTGTTTTCAAGACTGTAAGACCAGCCTGCCAGTATTTTACCGCCCCGTTTTCCTCTCCTTTTGACTGAAGATAATGACCCAGCCGAAGGAGCGCCTGAGCTCCAATAACAGATGATGAACTATCAACCGGTTCATAATCATTAAACGGATCAGCCGGTTTGTTAAGATAATCCCCCATTTTATAAAGCATGGGAGCTCCTGTATCCCAGTATGCGATGCCATCAGTCGCCGAATTGTTGATATAAAAATCACAAGTTGCCTTTGTTGCTTTAAGCAAAAAAGTCTCAATTTCTTCTTTATCTCCAAATACAGTTAGTTCTTTTTTATCGAGTGTATCAATAAATTCAAGTTGCTCGGCAAAACCCAGCATGGCCCATGCCAATCCGCGGGTCCATGTCGAAAATCCGCTATATCCCTGTTGGGAGTTTGGACAGCGATAATTACCATCATTTGTATTAAAAATAATTTCATGGGCTGTCCTGCCCCATTCGTCATAATGATCTCTTCCCTCACCATAATAAACAGCATAATCAGCTGTGGCCCTGATATGCATTAAAGCACGCTCTAGTAAGTTGATCATCTTGTCATTCTCGGTGTACAAACGATGGCCAAGCATGTGGCTTAGTATCAGGACACGACACGACCTGATCGTGTCAACAAACAGGGAGTGCGGACCATTAAAGGAGTAGATAAAACCACCATCTTTAATTTCCGTCCATCTGCCTGCTTGCACTGCACCTGACATTTTTAAGGCAAGCTCATAGAAATGCTTTTCCCATTCATTAAAAGGAATTCCTCCCTCCTTTAAAAGACGCAGGAGATTGCCATAGGTACTTATGTTATTAAAGCCGTGATCGTGAACGCCATTATGGCTAAGGTGCCGGGCCATATCCTTTATAGTATGGTTGCGACCAAGCGTAAGAAATTGCTTTTCACCGGTAGCTTCAAATTGCAAAATTGCCGAACCAAAATGAAATCCCTGTGTCCATTCTGTCCAGCCTCTGTTTAAATATTTGCCATTTACAGTATAAACAGGAGTGCCTTTTGATTCGTCGTATTCTTTTT
Organism: Bacteroidota bacterium; assembly: GCA_030596025.1. Lineage (GTDB taxonomy): Bacteria > Bacteroidota > Bacteroidia > Bacteroidales > VadinHA17 > JAYEGO01. Next base: position 4,704 of record JAUVKW010000161.1, read on the forward strand.
CAATATTGACTATCTTTTCACCTGATACTTTCCAGAAGTCTTCAATCCGGCCTTTCAAATCCCCAATTTTCAGATTATTGTCTGTTTTAATCATTTACTAATTTTAAGTATGTGTTGTTTCGAAAATCTAAATATACCACGTGTTACCTGCTGGGAGTTCTCTTCATTTTATTCTAACTACTTCATTTTCTGTTTATCATTATCACAATTTTGTTATGTACGTCCGCCATTAAAATTCCAATTTTCTTATATGTCTTAACACTTCTCTTTCTACCAGTTCAAAATCCGGCAAATCCTTTATTTGCTCAATCATTGATTTTTGCCATCGCCCTTTGTATTGTGGTAATCGTTGTTCTAATTTTTCTAAAAAGTCCGACATCTTCAATCCCTTACTTTCGCACTTGGCTTTAAATTCATTCAAGTAAAAGTTTACATCCATCGCATGAACTTCCAATAAATACCAGATATCGTAAAAATCTCTGGCTTGCATTCGCTGCATTACCGAACGTAATTTTTCAACTAACATTTCTTCTAATGAATAGCAAAGTAGTTTGTGTTCTTCGTGGTCAGAATAGACCAAAATGACATCCTTAATAATTGGTTCAGATTCTAAATGCTCACTTCTTGAAATATCAACTTTTACTCGTTTATTTGCTCCTAAGCCACCAAGAGGGCCTATATAACTTATATAGAAATTTATTCCACCATCTTCGTGCTCATTATTGTCAATAATTTCAAGAGGAATATTTGCTTCTTCCCTTATAAATTCAAAGACTTCATTAAACCACTGGAAAATCTGTTTATTAGTAATTTCATCTTTAAGTAAAGTAAAATCCAGGTCTTCAGAAAAGCGGTAATCTTTGAAGTACACCTTTTTTAAGACAGTCCCGCCTTTGAATACGATGGCTTTTGAAAGTTTAGCATGTTGGGCAATTCCTTGCAAAATCCAGGATAGTACGTAGTCTTTTTCAATTTGTTGGTCACGAACTCCCACTTCCCTTGCTTTTTTTTGTATTTCTCCGGGTTTGATCATGTATAAATTGCAGATTTAATGGTTTCAGTCTCTAAATTTTGCTGAATACTCCAGCGACTAATCATTTTTCCTGTTTTAGGAAGCTCTGTATCCAGCAATATGTATGAAGTTGTTTTTACTTTTTGGAGTTGCTCAATTATGTTAGATTTAATTTTGAGCATCTCAAGCAAGAAGCCAAGTCTTTTTATTACTGCTTGTGATTTAAACTTTTTTGTGTAATCCAGTAATTTGTCGAATTTGATATTTTCACGAGAAATATAAATTGCACGTGCAATTTCTACAATGCCACCTGCATAGTCAGGCTTAAAAAGACAATCAACAAATGTTTTCTCTAAATCAGAACAAATTACTTTACTAAAATTATCAATCCATGTATTTTTAGTCCCAAAGAAGTGTTTCTCATTATGGTAAATAAATTGAAACGGAACGTTTTTTATCTTGATGTTTGAAGGTCGAATCTGTTTTGACACAACGATCTGTTCTTTTAATGATGGCTGTGTAATCAGATTGTGTATTTGCAAAGCTGAATAATAGCCAATATAATGTTCAGCATCTTTTACCAAATGTTCAGCAATTAGGTGCCAATCAGGCATAAAGAGTTCAGCTTCCTGCTCGTACGGTATTATGTAATACAATCCTTTTTTCAATCGCATTAAAAGCCCTCTTTTTGCCATGTCACTCAGCAATTCTCTTAGGGCGCTTTTACCTGATTGAGGCAAGGCTTTGGATGCTTCATCGTAATCAAAACAATTCTTGTTCTGCCCATTAAAGTATGACAGAAGTTCATAGGATTGGGTTGATATATACTTATTTCTCATAGTTACGATGTCAGCTTAAACCTGACTACAATGATACGAATAATAATTATATATACTAAAAAGAATCATTGAAAAAATGATCTTTTATAACAGTATTGTCAGGATTAACCTGACAATACTGATGTGAATAGTAGATTTTTCAAGTACGAAGGCAAAATTTGGCTTTTTTGCGAAGCTTGGGTTGTGGGGTGGCTTGTGTGGCTCAGCAAATATGCCAAATGTGGGCTGATTTCCTCAATTGTTCCGAAGG
>JAUVKW010000169.1 GCA_030596025.1 Bacteroidota bacterium
TTTATTATTTTTCATGATTCATTCCACTATAGTTATTAAACAATGAAATCAGAAGGAACTTCCAGAATGCGATGCACATCTTTCACCTTATCTGCCACTGCAAATCCTTTGGTACAATGAACTGTGCAATCTCCACAATCGCTGCAAACATTTGATGGAAGGTTCAGATCGGCAACCAGCTCCTTTGCCTTGGCCAGTTCACGGTAGCCATAGGTATACATATATGCACGCATCAGGTCAGGGATATTCAATCCCTTTTTGCATTGGTCAAGGCACTCTTCACAACCTGTACAATACAAACCCTGGCTGGCCTGAGCCAATAATATATCCTTTTTCTCCTCTTCAGTCAGCTCCATATCTTTAAAGATTGAGAGATTATCATCCAATTGATCAAAACTGGTAAATCCCGGAATGCTGGTATGAATATTAGGGTTTTTCAAAGCCCACTTTAAAGCTGCCTTCGCATTTACGGGTTGATTCCTCTCTTTGTCAAGAAACCCGCCTGCCATAGTCTTCATGGCTACAACTCCCAGTCCTGCATCTGAGGCTTTCTGTATTGCCTCCTCCATTTCCACCAGATGCTCCTGTTTAAAGTTATAAGAAGTAAGTACTACCTCATAAACACCACTTTCTATTGCTGCCATTATCACCTCCGGCTCATTCCTGTGAGTAGAGATCCCCAGGTGGCGTACCCTACCAGATTCTTTGACTTTCTTCATGGCATTCAAAACTGGTTCATGCAATGCTGCCTCCCTGGTCGAAATGGCATGATGATATAGAATATCTACATAATCAAGACCCAGGCGTTTCATGCTCACATCAAATTTATTCAGGAAATCTTCCTCCGTTGCTTCCTTACCGTAAAGGCCTGTCTTTCTATCCTTGCCTGCCACACCAATTTTAGTGGCCAGCACGAAAGAGTCACGGGGATAATCTTTGAGCAATTCACCCAACATTTCCTCATTTCTTCCCTGCTGGTAACTGTTAGCTGTATCCAGATGTACAATGCCCTTGTCAAGGGCTGCCCTTACCAGGTTGGGATTATCTGCCCTCATAACACCCATACTGAAAATCGGAAGTTTAATTCCTGTATTACCCAATGTACGATAGATCATCTTTACTGAATCATTATTATCTGATTCAACATAAGCCCCCTGTGCTTTTAGTCCTGCAGCTCCTGCAGCAATACCTGAGGCGCCAAGTATGGAAGACTTCAGAAATCTCCTTCTGTTTAATGATGTTTTCTTTTGTTTCATGGTTTTATTTTTTTGCTCCAGGAGGCAAAAACAGTAATAGGAGCTCGATTTTGTGTAAGATATTTAACAAGATATTAAGAAGCAATATATATTTGAAGGGCAGGACCTAATTTGAAGAAATTCTTCTTACTTTTTGGAATTTTGTTGTTGCATCAACCATTTTTACCCAGCTCACCTGTTTTTTGGTCTTTATGGACTCGTAGACATAGCCATTCTGATCTTTAGATATCATACATACTCCAAGATCATATCTCAAAGCATTTACCATATCCCCATTTCTAAGATTGTTTCCGTCAATATCTTTCAATTCAAGTCGGCTGCCTTTACTAAATTTCTTTTTAAAAAGTTGAAACATAACATTATGACTTTACGCAAAGATACAAAAAGATTCATCTGGAGAGTTAAAATCTCAGGGCAGTCCTTAATTTTTTGTACCCGGATTTACTGGTAGGCACAACCGCTCCATTACCCAAAGTAAGATGGTAACTTTCCTTTTCAAAAAGTTCAAGCCTGGAGATTTTATCAATTTGAACTATGTAAGACCTGTGCACCCTGATAAAAGCCTTTACATCGAGGGTGCTCTCAAATGATTTTAGAGTTTTCTGCTTTAAAAACTTTTTATTCTCCGTATGAATCATAACATAATCATCCTGGGCTTCCAGATAGTAAATATCTTCAGCAGGAATAACATGAATTTGATTCTTATCTTTTACTACAACCCGGTTCACTTGTTCAACGATCTCATAATCCTTAACCATCATTTCTGCTGAAACCAGTCTTTCTCCTCCATCTATCCTTTCCAGGGCTCTTTGAACAGCTGTATTGAAGCGATCGCGTGAGAAAGGCTTCAAAAGATAGTCAACCGCATTCATCTCGAAGGCCCTTATTGCAAACTTATCATAGGCAGTAGTGAAAATAATTTCAGGCTTGTGGTCAATCAACTCAACCAGCTCCATGCCACTGATTTTCGGCAAACGGATATCCAGAAAAACAAGATCTGGCTTTTTTGAATTGATTGCCATGATTCCCGAAAAGCCATCAGAATATTCACCATCAATATGAATCTGAGGGAAGGATTGAAGATAGCTTCTAAGAAGTTCTACTGCCAGGCTTTCATCCTCAACAATTATGGCTATAATTTTTTTTTCCATGCGAATCAATTGCAAATTTACAATTTATCAGGAGATAGGGGAATTTTTAACTTTACAACAAAGCAATTGTCATCCTGAAAAACATCCATCAGGTTTTCCTCCCTGTATGCTGAAAATAAACGAGCCCTGACATTACTCAGGCCTGTCCCTGTCCCTTTAATAAGCTTCCTGTTTTCAATCATGGTATTTCGTACTTCAACGTTAAGAAAACCGTCAGACGAATTGCATTTCATTTGAATAAAAACCGGATCAATACTTTCATGAACTCCATGCTTAATTGCATTCTCAAATAATGGCTGCAAGATCATGGAAGGCACCTTCTGTTCTAGACATGAATCATCAATAAATTCTTCATAATTTATTCTCTCACCAAACCTTATTTTTTCTATTTCAAGATATCTTCTGATATTGTTGATTTCTCCTTTCAGATCCTTAAAATACTCCTGGTCAGACTCCAGGGAATATCTCAGGTAAGCAGAAAGTTTAACTATCATATTTCGTGCTTTTTCAGGATCTGATAATGTTAGAGAATTAATAGAATTTAAACTGTTAAACAGGAAATGCGGGTTCAGCTGGTATTTTAACATCATCAATTCCGATTCCCTGGCCTGGGCTTTCAGATTCACCTCATTTATCTTCTTGTCCTCCAGGCTTGTATAAAACATAATTAAATAATAAGCCAGAGACAGAATCATAAATATCAGAGCCCCTGCAAGCAATCTCATTGGCACTACCAATTGGTTAAGTTCAATTAAATTATCATGCTCGTTCAGCGCCAATCTTAGAAATGAAGATCCTAATAACTGCCATAATACAAGAGTGCCTGTCCCAAGCCCCAGGAAGTTCAGTATCATCGAATAAACATTCGATTCAGACATATATATAAACCTCACAGGATACCATAGGCCAAGGCCAAGAAAACTATACAAAGTAAGGTATATTGAAGCATCCAGGACGGCATACCTTAAAGGGAAATCGTAAAAATAATAAAGAACCAGAATCTGGGCCATTATAAAAACGACCCAGGTAACTAAGTAAAAACCAATGCTTTTGGGGGTTCTGAAAACAGGATGAAGCATTTTTAAATATTAGTTATTAAAGATAAGTAAGCTCACCTCCGCCAAAAATAGCTATTCCTTTTATCAATAACTTTTTTGAAGGATCCTGAATAATATGGGGATCTCCTGCCCGCTTATCACTGAATCCTCCAAAAATTGCTGTCACCTCCAGTTGAATATCCCAGTCCCTTGGAACAATGAGCTTTACCCCACCAAATATGAATACGGTATCGATTACATTGATTCCATTGGCCAATTGAGCCTGTGTGAAATCTATTGTAGAACCTCCAAAAACTGCTGTTATTTTTCCCCCTTTAAAATTCTTTGAAGTGATAAGTTTATCTCCTCCTCCAAAAATGGCCATATCATCCACTGAATCTTCATCCGTAATCACATTGTGACTTGAAAATGGTTTTCTGTTCCCTCTTATAATAAACATTAAACCTACAAGGATGATCATTGATGGCCAGAACAGCCTGTGCAGATAGTAAGCATTATCGACCATTTCTATTGCCATAAAAAACCCTCCTATCATAATCATAACCAATCCTGGTCCCTTATTCTCTTTGCTTACAAGTAAAATAACACCAATTGTAAGAACGATTGTTTGCCAGCTAAACAACCAGTTTCTTATTTCAAAAGGTATCCAGTGCATATTTCCGGCAATCATTACCAGGCCGACAACAATCAATATCAAACCAAGAAGTGCTCTGCTGTTTCTTTTATGTGCTTCCATAATTATTCAATTTTAATTAATAAAATTAGTTTTCCATATAGTAATTTAAAAATTCAATTCAAACATAATAGAGTTTATAAGTATTCAAAATAAAGAATCGGCGAATGGAGGATAATTATCGGTGAATACCTGGCCATTTGCTTTTCTCGTAAAATTTTATTAACTTTATTACCCTTTCAATAAATCCTTGCAATTACCTTTCTAGCTTTAATTAAAACCTTACCAGGCATACTATGTTCAGAATTGAAGGAAAATATAAATTATCAGACTCTTCCAATAAAATCATATATGATATTCTTGAAGAAAATAAGGACATTGGAGATATTCTTAAAAATTCGGAAAACGAGGAAGAACTATTAAATAAAATTAAAGATCTTGCCCAATCTATTTTGGCTGAGAATCAGAATGCAGAAAAATTTTACGCCAGCACTCAATTGGAGAGAGAATATTTTGAAAAGCTGAGGTGGAAGGACTTTGCAGCTATAAGGCTCCTTGACTACATCAAGTATTCCGGAAATAGCTATTCCGATCCAAATCAGAACGATGAACTTGTCATCAATCATCCCATCAGTCTTTTGTGGACTGCTGTCAGAACAGGCTACAGTGCCGCTTCTGAAGATCTTTTCCTGGATATGTTTCACCTTTTCAGACAGCTAAAAGGAAAGGGCCGAAGAAAGAAACCTGGTTTTGAAAAAACAATGGAATGGCAAAAACGGTACAAATCAGGATTGGATTCCGAACTTGTTAAAATCAGAAATAAAAACAAAGACAGGATATTAAACATCCTGATCAGAAAAATAGAGGAAGGCAAAATAACAAGTTCCAGATTTAATTTTTCGGAAGGCCTGAGTCATAATGAGAAACTTGAGAAAGCAAGGAAATGGTGGAATGATCACACCTTTCATCTCAAGATGGCTATAAAATCTTCAAAAGATTTGAAGGAAATGCTTGGAGAATCTCTTGGTGAGAAAGATTTTCAGACTATCAGAAATGCTGAGAAGGCCGGTATTCCCATCTTTATCAACCCATATTATCTTTCTCTATTAGATTTTGAAATTACAAATCCAAAAAAATTCTCAGATCAAACAATCCGGGATTATATCTTTGTTAACAAAGAATTAGTAGCAGAATTTGGGAACATAAGAGCATGGGAAAAAGAAGATACCATTATTCCCGGGGAGCCTAATGCTGCCGGGTGGATCCTGCCCAATATAAAAGGGCTGCATCGAAGATATCCTCAGGTAGCCATATTTATCCCTCAAACAACAGGCAGAAGCTGTGCCGGATTATGTGTTTCCTGCCAGCGAATGTATGATTTCCAGTCGGGTCACTTCAACTTCAATCTTGAAAAATTAAAGCCAAAGCTAAGTTGGACAAATCATCTTGAAACAGCTATGAACTATTTCAGGTATGACTCCCAATTAAGAGACATACTGGTTACCGGTGGAGATGCCTTTATGAGTAGTAATCATACTTTAAGTATAATTCTTGACGAAATACTTAAAATGGCCGAAGGCAAAATTCAAGATAATAAAAACCGACCTGAAGGAGAAAAGTATGCTGAAATTGTACGGGTTAGATTGGGAACAAGATTACCAGCATATTTACCTCAAAGATTTACATCTGAACTTATACAATTATTAAGCGATTTTAAAGCAAGGGCATTTAAAATTGGCATTCAACAATTTTTCATTCAAACTCATTTTGTCTCAGCCCTTGAAGTTACTCCTGAAACAAGAACTGCAGTCCGGAAGCTACTTGGGGCTGGATGGCTTGTTACCAACCAGGAAGTTTTTACTGCTGCTGCTTCCAGGCGTGGACATTCAGCAAAACTCAGGCAAGTACTTAATGACATTGGGATACTTACTTACTATACATTTCAGGTTAAAGGTTACACTGAAAACAAACATAACTTTACCCCTGTTTCAAGATCTGTTCAGGAAATGGTAGAGGAAAAAAAATCAGGTGAGATTGGTTTGGATAAAATTGATGAAATATTGAAAATATCAAACCATCCCGAAAGCTTGATCGCCAAACTTTACAGCTTTAGAAAGAAAAATGATATCCCCTTCCTGGCTACAGACAGAAGTGTTTTTAATCTTCCGGGAGTAGGTAAGAGTCTAAGTTTCAAAGTTATTGGATTGACAAATGATGGCAGAAGAATACTTGAATTTGATCATGATACAAGCAGGGAACACAGTCCTATTATTAATAGAATGGGAAGAATAATTATAATTGAATCTAAGTCTGTATCAGAATATATGCGCCAGTTAAAAGAGATAGGAGAAAATATGCAGGAATACCAAACCATATATGGATACTCTGCGGGAGTTACAGAAGACAGATTTCCCTTGTATGAATATCC
>JAUVKW010000012.1 GCA_030596025.1 Bacteroidota bacterium
CAGGGTTGGACCAAGTTATTATCATGGTTATTGGGGACCCGCTGGTTACCATGCAGGATACAGGTATGGCTATGGCAGGAGTTATCATTATGGTTATAATCGCGGTTATGCCGCAGGGGCAAGTGCCGGTTATTATTATGGCACGAAATCTTCCTATTCTTCCTCGTCGTCTACCAGGTCTACCCATCGTAGTACAAACGTGTACAGGAATCGTGAAACCGGTGTATACAGAACCGGGATCAGTACCAGCACCAACCGGAATAATACAAGCAATACCACCACAATTACAAACAATAACAGGGTTCGCCGGTCGGGGAGTGAGGTATCCAGAACCAATAATGTATATACAGACAGGGATGGTAATGTTCACAAAAGGACGAATAATGGATGGGAGAAAAGAGAAAATGGGCAATGGACCGGTACAGGAGAGGGCACAAACAGGGCTTCTACAAATTCTTCAGGAAGGGCCTCAACCAGTAACAGATCTTCAGATCCGAATAAAGACCGGGGGAATAGCTCAAATAGTAACAGGAATACCAAGGAGAAGACAAATTCGGGGAACAACTCCAGCAATACCGGGAATTATAACCGGTCAGGCTCATCTCCAAATAAAACTACAGGCGGATCAAAGACCACCGGCTCTTCTAAAAGTAAAAACTATAACAATTTGAACAAAACCTATCAATCCAGGTCGGCAGGAACACAAAAAACAAACGAATACAAACAAACCACCAGCAGGAAGAAGACTACCACAAAAGCTCCCCCGAAGAAAACAACAACTACCAGTGGAAGGAAAAAATAAGAATATGAAACAGTTTATTACGATTACAATAGCCCTGATGATGGGTATAGGATTAAATGCTTTTTCTGAAAGCAATGAAACACCACTCAAAACAAAGATCAGTAAAGCCACGGTTTTTATTCAGGGAGCCCAGATAAGCAGGGAAGGAAATACGAGTATTAATTCCGGAAATACCATTCTTGTTGTAAAAGGCCTTTCCCGGTTTATTGATGCCAATACCATTCAGGTTCAGGGAATGGGAGCCTTTACGGTGCTTTCTGTAAACCACAGGATGAATTATCTTAATTCCACAGAAAAAACTGAAAAAGAAATTGTGCTTGAGAGCAAATTAAAGAAAATACAGGATCAGATTATTGATTTACGAACCGGTATTCAGATATATGGCGAAAGAGAAAAAATGCTGGTGGCTAATAGTGCCCTGGCAAGCAAGGGTGGAACTCTTAGTGCCGAGTCTTTTATCGCTTTTGCAGAGTTTTATTCAAAATCTATGGAAGAAATAAAACGGGGGGTGCTTGAAAAACAAAGAAAGATAGGTGAACTTGAGAAAGAGACAACAAAGATCAGAAAACAGCTACAGGAAATATCATCGGGAAAAAGTGGTGCAAGCAGTGAAATTCTAATTACCATAGATTCAAAGACGAATATTTCTGCAGCTAAGTTCAAAATTACTTACCTGGTTGGGAATTCCGGCTGGTTTCCTTCTTATGATATCCGGGTAAATGATCTTCAAAAACCTATAGAGCTGGTTTATAAGGCAAATGTATTCCAGAGTACCGGGGTTGATTGGAAGGATGTGAAGCTTACATTTTCAAATGCCACACCACATAAGTCGGGAACAGCACCTGTACTCAGGCCATTTTTTATAGATTTTTATACACCAGTTTATTTGAATGAGGTGGTGTCTGTTAAAAGAAAGAGTGTGCGATCTTCAAAATCAGAGATGATGCCGCAAATGCTTGAAGAAAGCGTGGCAGATGAGGCATATTCAATGCCATTAGCAGTAAATACCGTAGACAACAGTTCGTCGGTTGAATTTAATATTCAGCTGCCTTATACCATATATACCAATAAGCAGGCAGAGGTGATTGAGATGATTCACCATAAACTTCCTGCTACATACAATTATTTATCTGTCCCTAAAATGGAAAAGTCTGCTTTTCTTATGGCAGGAATTATGGATTGGGAGGATTATAATTTACTTCCCGGAGAGGCTAACTTGTTCTTTGAAGGCACTTTTGTTGGTAAGTCCCTGCTGGATGTAAGGAATTTTAAGGATACCATGAAAATATCTTTGAGCAGGGATAATGGGATTGTTGTAAGTCGCGAAAAGCAAAAAGATTTTTCAAGTCATAAATTCCTGGGAAGTAATCGTATAGAATCAAGAAGCTGGAAAATAGATGTTCGCAATAATAAATCACATAAAATTAATATCACTATCATTGACCAGATTCCAGTATCTACACAAAAAGATATTGAAGTAGAAAGGCTTGAATTGTCGGGAGGGAAGTATAATAAGGATACCGGGGAGGTGATCTGGAAGCTTGAGATTGAGCCAAAAACCACCAGCACCCTGATTTTACGATATGAAGTAAAATATCCAAAGGCTAAGACGGTTATTATTGACTAGACACCAGGCAAATGATGTCAAATGTCAGACGTCAAATGTATTATGTGACAAATATTCCTGCATTTTATGGTTTGTGCTTTATATCTTATTGTACAATTAATTTAATTGAAGCATTTCTATCATTGCTTAACAGAGAAAGAATATAAATACCTTTCGTTGTTGAGACCTTTCCTGGCAAAGGGATAGCGTATGAACCTTGTTCTAATTCATTGTCAATTAGAACAGATAAAACCCTACCATTTATGTCTGTAATTAATACTTTCACTTTACTGGTTTTATCAATTTGAAAATAAATTTTTGATAAGAAAGTCACCGGATTTGGATAACAAGTCAATTCATCAGGCTTATCCTGAATAAATATCTTATCTGTTTTATTAACCAGCGTTGAGTAATCAGTTGTTGCTTTTGAGATACGTAGTTCATCTAACCAACCATCAAATTGTATGTTGCTTCCACCATTTACACCACCAATAAATATATCTAAATCTGAATGGTTTAATTCTCCTGTACCGCTTGATGGAAAATCTCTGGAATTTTCATAAATTAATTTCCTTTTGTCATCATGGACGTAGAATTTTATTTTTCTTGTGTTAGAATTACTTGTAATAGCCACATGGTACCATTTATTTTGTTCTAGCTGCCGGTTTTGAAAGAAGCCTGCTTCAGATTGATCGTTAAATTTTGCATAGCCTCCAAAGCCATTTCCATTCCCGTCAAGCCAAATTCCAAATGATTCCCCCTTTTCAAATATAAGGGGGTATTCCAGTTTGTTGGTTCCCAAACTATTTATTTTTACCCATGTTTCTATCGTCCAGTTATTCCCTAAGTTTAGTTCATTGTTATGCTGTACCATCAAACAATGCCAGCCTGCAGAAGTTTCCGAATTATCTATTCGAAAGGCTTTACCAAGGTGCAAATTGAAATTTTCAACATAAGAACCAATGTCCTGGCTTTCATAAGGCAACACATTATTACTAACTGAGTTTAATACATCTTCTTCAAAGTGCATCAGTAAAATATTGTTTTTATCTTCTTTGTAAACACCACCAATCAGACCCTCAGGAAGAACTCTGAAAGTATCAGATTCAAAAAACACCTCTCCATTTGTCAGGTTTGTTGCTTTCAATAAAACAATCTCAGTTTCTAATACTGGCATTTTGCAGCTATAAATTCCTGTAGCTGATGTTATGGAATCGCATAATAAGCTCCATTCGTGTTGCCCTGTAGAATATTCCAGCTTGAAAGCAGGGATTCCTTCCGACTGCCAGTAAATGGGTTGTGTTGTTTCTGCCTGAAAATAGGTGTTATTTAAAGGATAGTTGAATGTAATTATTTGCTGATTAAATACACTAAATGTTTTGGAACGCCTGTAAATATTCCCATCATCAGCATCACTTACCCTTATTTTATATTCTTTTGTTACTAAATCAGGAATTGTCCAGGTATATTTTCCGTTTGATGCAGTAACATTTTCTATAATGGTTTGCCAGTTTTTTCCAGCATCGCTTGAATATTCAAGCAGTACGGAATTTATGTTTGTAGAAATCCATTTTATCTCTACTTCAGTTTGCTTTTTAAAGTACTCATCGCCTTTAGGATATTCCAAAGAGAGGGTTTTTCCTTGCCAGTCAGGTTCGGCAAAAATAATTATGTCCTGACACATGCCATATGGGAAAGAATCTATATCAACCCAGAATTCATCATTTCCCATTGAAATGTCTGTGTGAAATTTGTTTTCGGCATCATATCCATCGCAAATATAAAAATGACCAGCACCTCCATTCCAGAAACGTTCTGCCAGGCCACCAATCATTATTGGCCGTCCGTGGTTAAGCTCATTTTTAAAAATATTAATCCATTCTTGTTTTGTATATTCTTCCCTTGAAATAAATCTTACGGAATCCTTAAAAAGAAAATGATCTTTTAAGAGTTGAGGCATTCCACTCATATTGTCGTAATGGGAGCGTGTTGCGGTACTGACCTGAACCGTAAGAAACGAAGAGTTTCCATATTCAGCTTCATCCGGATTTGCTGAAAAAGTGTTGGGCATTAAGTCAAATAGATATTCCGAATTATCGTAATCTGCCAGCCAATGAAAATTATCAGTCCAGTAATCAAGCTGTCCAGCTGGAAATCGCGGATATTCCCAATAGTGAATAATTCTTGTCATCATGGTCATTCCACAACTATTTCCTTTGTGGGGTTCACCGGTTATCGTATCAATAGGAAAATACATTCTAATTGGGTCAAAATAGACTTTCCACTTGTCTCCTAACAATGGTGGAATTGAATCTTTAAATGTTACAGGATTAATAATTGACAAAATATCGTCTCTGTATTTACGATATTTATTGCTGATACGTAATTCATCAATATAACCATCGAAACAGGTATTTCCACCATTTCCAAAACCTATATAGAGTTTATCGTTGCTGTTAAATGGTGGGGTGGGGACATAGCCCCGGCTTGCAAAATATTCGTTGAAGTTTTCATCTCTGATTAACAGATACATGTGTTCTTGCAAAACATTGAATGTAACTGAAATGTGATACCATTTATTCGTTTGAATGATGTTTTTTACGGTTCCTGCATCAGATCCCCGGTTATATTCATCGTTTTGACAATTCAGGTTTGCCTGAAGTCCATTTCCTGCTGGTTGTAAAACTATTTCATAATCAGCTGGCCAGCCTTCGCCTTTTTTTATAAGAAAGGGAAAATTGGTATGAGCTTCCCCCCATGAGTTAATTTTAAACCAACATTCAATCGAAAATTCTTCAATAAAATTTAGTTCATTGTAAAATGGCACTTCTATCCACGATTGGCTGCCGGCTGTTGAGTTGTCTAACCGAATACATTTTCCATGACCATCCACCGAAGTTTCGTATGAAACTCCGCTTCCATGAATAATTCCATTTACACCAACATTGGCCGAATTTTGAACATTGTTTTCAAAGTGCATTAGCAAAACGGTATTTGCATCTGGCGTGTAAGGACCGCCATTTTCCTGTGCAACAGAAATTAATGACACCAATAGAGTGGTCAACAAAATGTAAAGTTTCTTATTAGTCATGAAATGTTCATTTTTGAGTTAATTAATCACAATGTAATGTAAGCAATAATGTTTATTTTTCTCATGATTATTTGAAAAACTCAGGCTGGAATGGAATAATGGAATGATGGATTGATGGAATAAGAATGGAAAACCCTGCCAATGTCTCCTGGACTTTAGACTATTTTGATCTTGTTACCAATTTCCTCAACCTTATCAACCATCTAAACCTTTTCTGCTTTTAGACCTCTCCTCAACCCTTCCAGGACCTACGGACGCTGGAAGGTTGTTCCTTCAACTTCAACTCATCAACTCTTCAACAATTCTAATAAAGTGATCTCGGGAGGCGTTTTAATTAACAGGTATTTCTCATTAATAAGGACTTGATTGCTTTTGGTTTTCCAACAACTTATTTGGATCGGCATCACTACCCCAACTTGGATGGAAGTTGATGCAGTCGACATAAATCTTCCAGGAACCATCGGCCTGCCTTTTCAAGCCGTCCAACCATTTTATATCGGTTTGAATTACAGGACCACCTTCTATAGGCGTTGACGAAAATGTAACGGTTCCGAAAGCAAATGCAACGTCGCCGGATACCTGCACTTCTGCATCACCAATCATGACCATCTTGAGGTTGAACTGATCGAATATCATCTTGAAATGTTCCCGGATTTTCTCTTTGCCTACAATGGCCGGGGTGCCTGGTTCCAATCGGGTTGCGTTATCAGCCCACAAGGAAATGAAATGATCCAGGTCTCCATTATTAACATAGAGTACATATTGATCGTATTGCTCTGTGATCATGGCGATATCGGCTTCAATATCTGCATCTTTATTATTTTGAGCACAACCGAATATAATGGCAAACAGAAATAAGAAAACCGGAAAATTTAATTTTAGTTTTTTCATGTTAACCCCCTGTTATTTAAGTTATTAATTGAAATTTTATTTTATATGCTAAAATTGCATCCGGATGTTACATATTAACCCGGAAAATGCATGTATATTCTACTGTTTATGTTCAGTATTAATAGCTACAATGGCCATGCTATAAGAGTAGTTGCCGGTTTATACAGCGAACCACAAATTACAAAGAAATATTTAAATATCAACATAAAACGCATTGGAAACCTATTTGTCCAGGCGGAGAGTTCATCAAAGTTAATTGTTTTTATAAGGTGTACAAAGGAATATATTTCATAAAAAGATGTATTTTTACTTTGAGTATCAAATTATTGGATTGATAGTAGAGTTGTATAAACTTACTGTTAATTTTATTGGCAATGGAAAATCAACCGTCAATGGGGGATCAATTTCTTACTATTATCAATCAGATTATAGAAGATAATATTGATAATGAAAAATTTTCTGTTGTGGATCTGGCTAAAGAGGTAGGACTAAGCCGATCGATGTTACATAGAAAACTCAAAAAGCTAGCTGGTAAATCTGCCAGTAACTACATTACAGAAATAAGATTAAAACATGCCAAAAATCTTTTGGAAAATGATGTGGCAACAGTTTCGGAAATTGCTTACAGGGTAGGTTTCAAGGATCCTAGTTACTTTAATAAAGTTTTTAAAAAATACTTTAATATTTCACCGGGGAATATCAGAAAAATTTTTGCAGTTAATCAGAATTACCTATCCACAGACCAGAACCTCGGAGAGCTCAGCGTAGCTAAACCGGAAATTTCACCTTCCTCCAAATCAAAAGCATACAGATTATTTGTAAAAGCTGTGCTTGTACTATTACTTATAGTTATTGCAGGTGGTGGAGTATATTATCTTTTCGGAGTAAACCGGTCTCTTGAAAAGTCTGTTGCTGTTCTGCCTTTTGCTAATTTAACCGGACAGCCTGAAAATGCCTATTTTGTTGATGGTATGCATGATGCTCTTATTGGTGAGTTAGGTCAGATTGAGTCAATTCGGGTAATTTCCAGGACATCTACACTTCAATATCGCGATACTGATATGTTATTGAAGGATATAGCCAAAGAGTTGAGAGTAAATACTATTATTGAAGGATCGGTTATGGGTGCAGGAGATAGTCTGAAGTTACTGATCCAACTGATAGATGTATTTCCGGAAGAACGTCATCTATTGGTAAATGAATATTCTGATGATATGCATAATGTTTTAAAAATTCAAACAAGGGTTGTAAAGGATATTGCACAAGAAATTAATATTAAACTTTCAAAAGATGAAGTACAACTTTTGGCGAAGTCACACACAGTAGACCCGGAAACCTATAAAGCCTATCTAAAAGGAATGTATTACTTAAATCAGGGAACGGAGGAGTCTTTTGGGAATGGGATAAGGTATCTGATTAAAGCCATAGAAAATGATCCGGGAGATCCTCTTGCTTATGCTGGTTTAGCATTGGGATATGCAATAAAGGGTCATGGAATGATAGTTCCTGAAGAATCATTCAGAAGTGCAACAGCAGCCGCAAACAGAGCTCTTAAAATAGATCCAACACAAAATGAAGCTTATACTGCATTGGCTTTGCTTTATTTATATCAATTATGGGATTGGCCAATGGCACATGAAGCCTTTGAAAATGCAATTGCCAATAACCCGAATAATGAAATTGCTCATGCTCATTATGCCTATTATTATGTGCTTTTTGGAAATTCTGAAAAATCAATTTATCATGCCCGAAGATCTGTTGAAATTAATCCTTTTTCAGCCTCCTATCATTCATGGCTTGCATGGCTTTATTATTACAATAAAGAATATGACAAAGCAGAATTTTCGGCCAGGAGATCTTTAGAATTAAAAAAGGATATTTGTTATGGAAATCTTGTATTAGGTTGGACATATATTCAGAAGAAGCAATATCAACAGGCTATTAAGCTTCATGAAAAACTACCAAAAAATGACTGCTACTATAAAATGTTACTTGGTTGTACTTATGTTCAAGCTGGCAACAGGGAGAAAGCATTAGCATTGTGGAATGAATTACAAGAGTATTCAGAAACAAACTGGGTCAATCCTTTTTATTCAGGCATGTTAGCCGGAGCTTTGGGATTTACTGATAAAGCTTTTGAGCTAATAAATGAAGCATGTGATAAAAAATATTATCCAACGCTCTATATTGATATTTTTCCTGGTGCTGAATTTATAAGAAATGATCCCCGTTATAATGTATTATTACAAAAAATAAACCTTCCTTATAATAGCACATTACTAACTGCACAGCAATAATCCTGATTGATATTTCAGCCAGAATTTATATTTGTTACATAATCGATTAACAGGAGTAACAACCTGTTATTAAACAGGATGCAACAAGAATACCCAAATGCAACATTTTTCATCCCAAACTTACCAAAGATTGCAACGAGCTTACTAAGTGTCATGTATTTATCTGTTGTAACTTTATTTAAAGAAATTTTAGCTTCAGAATGCATTCTGATAAATTAATCATTAATTAAATTAAGAAGGAGGAAACTATGAAACGTTTAAACTTAATGTTTTTGATTCTTGGATTAAGTATTATCTTTTTTGGTTGCTCAAAAGATGATTTTTTGGCTCCAGGCGTAGACCAAAGTGATGAGGGAACAATCTCTTTGAAATCAGCGAAAACAGGAACATTTACTGG
This sequence comes from Bacteroidota bacterium, assembly GCA_030596025.1. Lineage (GTDB taxonomy): Bacteria > Bacteroidota > Bacteroidia > Bacteroidales > VadinHA17 > JAYEGO01. Next base: position 9,085 of record JAUVKW010000012.1, read on the forward strand.
CGTATGCACTCCAGTCGATCCTGACAACGGTGTATGGTACGATTTAGCAGATGATTGGAGGGTTACTGGGACTTCACTATGGAAATTTGAATCAGATCCTGGTGCTGCAGAAGTATTTGGAACGGCTGAATTATTTGTGGATATTGGAAAACCAAATGGTGTGCCGCCGGGAAAACCCGATGGTGTGTTCCGTGGAAAATGGGAAATAGCGTGGGATGGTATCATAACCCCAATCCTAGAAGATGACGTTCAAATAGGTATTAATATTGTATGTGATGCTTATGGTACAGGTACAAAGGGTGCAGTGAAAGGATTGATCGCTGAATGGACATACACAATGAATTTTCTTTTTGCTGATCCGAATACTTTCTTTTACGCAACCGAAGGTGTTGTTATGAAAAATGAAAAACCTAAAACACCATTTAGTGGAAGATGCGACTTTCTTGAACTTATCAGTGGTGGAGATACAATTGTACTACCGAATGGTAAAACAAAGATTACAGGGTATGTTAGTAAATGGCAGGACACTGCAGATGATTGGCGGGTTACCGGGACTTCTATTTGGTATATGAATTGGTTGATCGAAGAGGATGGTATCACTGCAAAAGTATGGGGAAAAGCTGACATATTTTTGGATGATGAACGTGGAAAATGGCAATTATCTTTCCATGGAAATGTAACCCCAACCGATAATGGATTTAAAGTTGTAGATGTTTGTGTTGGTACAGGCAAAGAAGGTGAAGTGAAGGGAATGGTTGCTAAATGGAATCACGAAATGAATTTTGATTTTAGTGATCCTTCAACTTTTGCCTACTTCTTCGAAGGTTATATTAATTCGAAGGATTAAGGCTGACTAATTACCTTATCTAAAAATGCAAATCCACCTGCTGTTCGCCTATTGACGAACAATGGGTGGGTTTTAACTTTCATAAAATACATGCTGTCTTTCACTTAATGGGGTGGACAATTAAAACTAAATCCTTTAACCTTATCGACTATCTAAACCTCTCTTCAACCCTTCCAGGTACTTCCCCTGGTCAGACCCTGAATGGTTTCGAAGGTTCCAACATTCCATTCATGCATTCGTCTTTAATCTGTGCATTACTTCGTTCCCAAAGGGCTATCCCTGAAAAGCCACTCGTGAGCTAAAGGTCCGTGGCCTATTTTTTTTGATTTTTCAACTCATCAACCCATCAACTCTTCAACAATTCAATAAGAGTGATCTCGGGAGGCATTCCCACCCTTCCGGGATAGGCAATACATCCAAGCCCGCGGTTTACATAAAGGTATTGATCATCCTCCTGGTATAAACCACCCCACCTGGGGTATTTGTATTGTACAGGGCTCCATCTTTGGTCTCCCACTTTTATTCCGAATTGCATACCATGGGTATGGCCTGAAAGGCTAAGTTGAATATCTTCCTTTCCAACAACTTCCTCATCCCAGTGAGATGGGTCATGTGATAATAAAATCTTAAAGGGCTGTTTGTGAGTATCTTTGAGTGCATGTTTTAGTTTTCCATATTGTGCGAAGGGTGGTTTTCCCCAATTCTCCACACCGGCAATCGCAATACTCTCACCCTCACGATCTAACTGAACCGATTCATTAAGAAGCATTTTGAACCCAATTTCTTCCTGGTACTTTAAAATAGCCTCGAAATTTTTCTTTTTCTCTTCTTCATTTGGCCATTGATGATAATCACCGTAATCATGGTTTCCAAGAATTGAAAACATCCCTTCCTTTGCTTTAAGCTTCTTTAAAATACTAATGAAAGGTAATATTTCATTTGCATACACATTTACAAAATCACCGGTAAACAATATCAGATCAGCATTGTATGAATTTATAATTTCAACAACTTTTTCCAGCTGGTCTTCATTCCCATAGAAACCCCCGATATGAAAATCTGAAATTTGTATAAGTCTTAGGCCATCGAAATTTTCCGGAAGGCAAGAAAAGCGAAGTTGGAGCTCCTCCAGCCGGAAATCAAATCGCCCCCTGGCTGTTCCATAAATAATTGAAAGGAAGGGAATAGATGCCAGGGCCAGTCCGGTTTTGCTTATAAAATACCTTCTGCTTGCTGGTTTTCCGCCTGCATTTTGATTTTTTAGTGATGGCCTTTTAAGCAACATATGTATGGCCCTGTAAAGCAGGTTTAGAAGATCATCTAACACATGAAAAACAACAAAGAGCAATTTCGGAACATAAAAAAGTAGAAAAAGTCCTGCTAAAATAAAACTTCGATACACTTCCCTTGCAGTATGGTTTTCATTATAGAATTTTATTAAAATCAGACTTGCACTAAATAAACTTATGGGAACTGCCCAGTGCAGGGCAATAAGAAACCACTTAAGAGTTTTATCCTTGTTTTTCAAAAGAGAATAAAAGCCTTTAAAACTCAACAGATCTATTAACAGTAAAATAAGAATTACAAAAAGCATTTTTTATATAGTTTAATTGAACTACCTCCTGTTTTCGTCAATGCAGCACCCAAATTTGCAATCTAAATTCCTGGTGTCTTAGTGACTCCGTGGCTATCTCTTTTTTGCCTCCAACCTGCAGACAGGGGGCTGGAATTAACTGCCTGCTATTCTATTAGTACATTAATCTCAATATAACTTGCTTGCTCACCAAAAGAGTATACACGTTGAATTGAAGGAACAAAGTCCTCTTCTTCAGCATTAAAAATGTTATCCACATATTTTTGTGGATTCCTGTCCACAATAGGAAACCAGCTGCTTTGTATCTGGACCATAAGGCGGTGTCCTTTCTTAAAGGTGTGGAGAACATCCTGCAAAGGAAAACTCACTGAAGTAATTTCTCCTGGTTTAAATGGTTCAGGGAATTCGTAAGAATTTCTGAACCGGCCTCTGAATACTTCACTTCTAACCATTTGCTGGTATCCACCCATCCGCATATTTGCAGCTGTATATTCATTATCTGGAGTATCATTGGGATAAACATCAATCAATTTTACAATCCAGTCTGAATCGGTTTGACTGATAGAAACGAATAAATTGGCCTTAATTTTTCCGGCCACTATAAGGTTTTCCTCTAGAATTTCGGTCTGGTAAACCAATACATCTGGTCTTCTTGCTGCAAATCTTTGATCATCTGTCATATATTCCCGGGTCATCCTGGTTGATATGGTCTGGGTAAAAGGAACGGGTTTTGCCGGATCACTGGTGTACTCCCTGAATGCCATTTCATTTCCAGGCGATATCTCACTTATATTTCCATCGGGCTGTAGAAATAGCTTTTTTTTATCAATCCTGGCCGGTGGCCATTTATCGAATTTTCTCCATTTATCTGCCCCTGTATTATACATTGTAGCTTCTGCCAGTTTAAGATTTTTTCCGGTTTTGAGGGTTTGCATAAAAAAAGGAAATTCAATTTTTTCACGGTAGAAAACAGATGGTGGGGGGTGGCTGTTAAACTTTACATTTCCCAGGTTTTCTCCATTACCCTGGGTCCATCCTCCATGTCTCCATGGTCCCATTACCAGGAAATTCTGAGCCCCGGGACTGCTGGCTTCAATTTTTTGGTAAATGTTTAAGGGGCCGTACAGGTCCTCGGCATCGAACCATCCGCCAACCACCAGGATTGCAGGTTTTATATCCTTCAAATGAGGAAGCAGGTTCCGTTTCTGCCAGAAATCATCATAATTTGGATGTTCTGCAATTTTGTTCCAGAAGTCAATCTTATTTTTAAAATACTTTTTATTTACATTTGAAAGAGGTCCCACTTCTTCAAGGTAAAACTGATAGCCGTCGGGCGTATTATATTTAAACCTTTTCCCCCAGTTTGTTGAAGGAGTAGTTCGAGCTTGTCCGAATATTGCAAGAAACCCAAAGGAATGTGGAAGAAAAAATGCACCATGGTGATGGAAGTCATCAAAAAACCAATCTGCAATAGGTGCCTGGGGTGATATTGCCTTAAGGGCAGGGTGTGCATTAATTGATGCAACAGCTGCATAGAATCCGGGATAGGAAACTCCCCAAATACCTACATTACCATTGTTTTTCGGAATGTTTTTTATAAGCCAATCAACGGTATCCCAGGTATCTGTACTTTCATCAACATCCTTCTTACTTTCATATTTGTTTAGCTGTGGCCTCATATTAATAAATTTTCCTTCAGACATAAAGCAGCCACGTACATCCTGGTAAACAAAAATGAATTTTTCTTCAACATATAAACGACAGGGATGCAAGGGACTCTTTTTTCCTTCCCCATATGGTGCAACACTATAAGGAGACCTGTTCATCAGGATAGGATATTTTTCTGATTTGTCAGTTGGAATATATACTGATGTGAAAAGCTTTACTCCATCCCTCATGGGGATCATATATTCAAATTTCTCATAGTCATCTTCCGAAATTCCAGCTTTCCTATTCTCTGTCCCGATATTGTTCCTGGATTCCGTTTCCGGATTACTGCCACTGCTTAATAATAATATTAAAAACAACAGGGGGAGTATTCGTATCCAATATTTCATAATTAACTTTTTTATTTGGTTTCAGTCCTTATCCCGGATATTGGGTACAATTTATCCGGAGGTTTTGCTACGAAAATACAAAATAGTTTGAAACAAATATCACCAATTTTATCAATAAATTTTCTTTACTTTTATTACTGAATTTCGTATATTATTAGACAATAAAAAACTGAGAAATCATGCAAAACTACTACCTGTGCCCATTCTGTAACAGCCATTTAAAAGTAGGAGAGTTTATAATTTTTGCCACCCGGACATCAGACAATAATAGGGGCTTGCTTATGCTTCATCCAGAAATTGGTAACTATACAAGTGTAAAGCATCCCTCCTATAAATTTAAAAAGGGTGATAGCTTAAGTTTTTGCTGCCCTCTTTGTCATGGTTGCCTCGATTCTGATATTGACAAAAACCTGATTCAAATTCTGATGATTGATAAAAGTGGGAAGGAGCACCAGATCTTTTTTTCCCGCATTGCTGGAGAGCATAGCTCTTTTAACGTGAGTGAAGACTCGATTATGAGTGCTGGAGAGCATTCTTCCCGCTATACTTACTTTAAATTTCCTGATAAATACAAGAAATACGCCAGAAGGAAAAGCAAAACGAAGTTTTAATAATTATGATCCTCTTTTTTTGTACCTTTCTACATAAAAAAATATAACATGGAAAATTTAGGATATGTTTTATTAGGAACAGTAGCTGCTGCCTGGTTGGTAGCTATACTAATTGGCTTTGTGGCAGCCTTTCCATTTGGGCTTATTGGTTTTGTTGCATTAGGAGGGTTTACTTTTTTATTTGCAAAAGTGATAAAAGACAGAATGGATAATAAAGAGGATGATTACTATTCAAAAAACATTGACAAATAGCTAAGAAATGATTATTGATTAATGATTATTGATTATTGATTAATGATTATTGATTAATGAAGTAATGATTAAATAATTAAAACTATGTTAATTACAACCCAGGATGAATTTGCCGACAAGACAATAGCTGAAACTTTAGGATTGGTTAAAGGAAATACCATAAGGGCTCGACATGTAGGTAAAGACATCATGGCCGGATTACGCAATTTGGTAGGAGGAGAAATTACCGAGTATACCAAAATGCTTGCTGAATCACGTGAGCAATCCATTGACAGAATGATAAAGCATGCCGAAGAATTAGGTGCAGATGGAATTGTATGTCTCAGGTTCACAACATCAGCTGTGATGCAGGGATCTGCAGAATTGCTTGCATACGGAACAGCGGTGAAGTTCAAAAAATAAAGCTGGTTTAGTATTTGATTTTAACTATTTCGGATGGCTCACTTTCATGATGAGTCCTGCTAACTGATGTGACAACATACTTACATTTTCTTATCCTGCAAAAAGACTGTTTTTTCAATTCATACTCCATAAAATTGGTAATTGTACAGATATTTGTGGGGTCATCCAATTTTCCCTTTACTTTTCCCTTAAAACGGTACACCACGAAATAGGTTCCGGGTTTTGCAGCATGCTTCCATTTAAGTTTATAATTATCATGGTCAGTTAAGACCTCCAGGCTTTGGGGTGGTTCAGGCTTATTCCCGGGGATAGCAGGATTAAGGGGAATTAAAGCAGGGTAGGGATAGATCTTTTCCTGCAAAGTCTTATTTATATCCACCGGATCTTTCATAAATACTTTTGAGCTGAAATAGAAGTTGCCGGAAATATTAGGAAGGGAGCGAGCAAGTTTTACCTGCCTGATAATTTCTTTACTGCTTTGCCATTCCCTGGAGTCTGAATTTTTATCAAGCCGGTGTGTGCCATGACCCATATAAAGATTCATACCATATGAATTTGCATTCCACCATTCTGCGATTTTTTTATGGTCTGCAATCTCATAGCCTATCTGCCGATAAGCCTGTGGGGTAACGTAATCAAACCAACCATTCATTACCCATTTAAGTATATCTGCATAAAGGTCATCATAACAGGTTTGGTTGGTTTGTGTATCCGAACCTCGTGGATCCTGACTGCGGTTTCTCCACACACCCATTGGACTTATGCCAAAGCGAACCCAGGGTTTCAGGGCCTTTATTGAATCCTGGATCTGTTGAATTGCAAGGTCCACATTGTTTCGCCTCCAGTCGTCAATTTCTTCATCTGAAAAGTTACCGGGAAAGCTATCAAAAGCTTCATGATCTGCAAATATCTCTCCTTCAATTTTATAAGGATAGAAATAGTCATCCATATGTACGGCATCAATATCGTATCGTCTTACTACATCAGCAATAACTGAGCTGACATAGGCACGGGTTTCAGGCAGGCCAGGGTTCAGGAGCTTATTCTCACCGTAGGTAATGATCAGTTCGGGGTGTCTCACTGCAATATGGGAGGAATCAAGAGTTTTATTTTCATAGCCTGAAACCGCACGAAAAGGGTTGAACCATGCATGTAGTTCCATATTTCTCTTGTGGCATTCCTCTACCATCATCTCCAATGGGTCATAGTACGGATCAGGAGCTTTTCCCTGCACACCGGTAATCCATTTTGCCCATGGTTCCAGTTTTGAATCGTACATGGCATCACAGGCAGGTCTTACCTGGTAAACAATGGCATTCATCCCATTCTTTTTATGTTGCTCCAGCATTTCAATTAGCTCTCTTTTTTGTTCTTCTACAGGAAGGCCGAAATGAGAGGGCCAGTCAATGTTATATACCGTAGCTACCCATACGGCACGGATTTCTCGTTTTGGGAACTTTTTTTGTGCAGTACTATTAAATGTAGAACTGAAAAAAGTTATAAGCGCAAGGATTAACATTGATTTTATTTTCATGATAGTGATTCTAAAAATATTATTCTCAAAGTTACCATTTATTTTGGGCATCAGTTACTGGCTGACTTGCATTATGAAAAAATGAAAAGGGCAGGGATATTGTTTTCTGATTTATAGCTTTTATAAATACAATTTATCTGTACTTTTGCAGCATTAATTAAATAAATAAGTTATGAGTTTTAAGCCTACAAATTATATTCTGGAATCTGTTCTTAGTGGCAAACAATTTAAAGATTCCGGCTGGATGCTTGAGTCCCCGGGAGAAGAAGGCAAAACTTTAATTCGTGCTATTTATGAAAAGAAACAACTGAACTCAGAAAATGAGTCGTTGGGACTATATAAATTTGCCGATTGGCTACCCATTCAGCGAATACTTAAAGGTTCTTCTGCCCCGGTTACCTACAAGAGCAGTAGGCTGGCTAAAGCTTTAGGATTATCTAATCTGTGGATCACCTTCAGTGGGTACTGGCCCGAAAAGGGAGCCCTTATGAAGACTTGCTCATTTAAAGAAACTGAAGCATATGCTGTTTGTGGCAGGATGAGTCCTGAAAACAAAGAAATACTCGTGGTGGCTTCAGCGGGAAATACAGCCCGGTCTTTCGCCAGGGTATGTTCAGATAATGGTATTCCTTTACTGCTATGTGTGCCTGAAGATTATATTGATAGTTTATGGTTTGACAAAGCATTGAATCCTTCTGTAAAGCTTGTAATTAGCAAAAAAGGCAGTGATTATTTCGATGCCATTCATCTTTCGAATATTGCAGCTCAACTGCCTGGTTTTGTTCCCGAGGGGGGAGCTAAAAATGTGGCAAGGCGTGAAGGTATGGGTACTACTGTACTATCAGCAGTTACCACAATAGGAAAGATCCCGGATTATTATTTCCAGGCTGTTGGTAGTTCAACCGGGGCGGTTTCTGCATGGGAAGCAAACTTAAGGCTTATTGAAGATGGCAGGTTTGGAAGTAATAAGATGAAATTATTGATTTCACAGAATTACCCCTTTATCCCCCTGAAGGAAGCATGGGATGCAAGGTCAAGGGATATGTTTCCAATGGATGATAATAAGGCCAGGAAAGATGTTGAAGAAGTTTGGGCAAAGGTACTTACAAACCGCAGGCCGGTTTACAGCATTTCCGGTGGTTTATTTGATGCTTTATCAGACACAAATGGCGAAGTGCTTGTGGCTACCAATACTGAGGCTGAAGAGGCTTGTGCATTATTTGAGAAAACGGAAGAAAATGATATTCATCCGGCTGCCGCCGTCGCAACTGCCTCATTAATTCAGGCTGTTAAGAATAAGACCGTGGAAAAAGATGCTCTTATCATGCTAAACATTACCGGTGGCGGAGAAGCCCTTTTTGCCAGTGAGAATAAGCTTCATTACCTGAAACCCGATCTTTCCTTTGATATGAATCCCGATCCGGATGAAGTAAAAGAAAAGATCAGAGGTCTCTGGTAGTTACAGATTGGGGCCTGGTAGTTGAGAGGCGCCTAGCGCTTTAGAAGCGCTTGGCGTATATAATTTACTAGGAGTCTAGCCGCCAAGCAGTTTAGAATTATAATTCATACTTTTATTACCTATACTGAAGTATAAATCCATGGCTAAAAGTATTTCTCCAACAGACTCAGCTGATCGTATCCGGTCGCTGGATATCTTAAGAGGTTTTGCAATCCTGGGGATATTAATTATGAACATACAAAGCTTCAGTATGATTGAAGCTGCATATCTTAACCCCACTGTTTATGGCGACTTCACCGGGATTAACAAATGGATATGGATATTAAGTCATGTTTTTGCAGATAATAAATTCATGTCGATCTTTTCTATGTTGTTTGGAGCAGGAATTATCCTTATGAGTTTTAAGATTGAAGATGCGGGTAAGAAACCTGCTGGTTTTCACTACCGTAGAATCTTCTGGTTGCTGCTTTTCGGCCTGGTTCATGCATATTTGTTCTGGTATGGTGATATTCTGGTTGCTTATGCAATGTGCGCATTGTTGGTATACCTTTTCAGGAAGATGAAACCTGGCTGGTTATTATTCTTTGGATTTCTTTCTATGTTTACCGGGTTCGCACTCTACATGTTTTTCGGAATGACAATGGAATTCTGGCCAGAGGAGAATATTCAATCCACAATGTTATTCTGGTCACCAGCTGTAGAACAAATCCAGAGTGAACTGAATGCATATCAGGGTACATGGTTAGAGGCCTTTCATCAAAGAGTTCCAATGACCGTTATGATGCAAACTATGGTGTTTCTGGTTAATGTTAGCTGGCATGCTGGTGGGTTAATGCTTATTGGAATGGCATTTTTTAAGCTGGGGATCTTGTCTGCCTCCAGATCAAACAGATTTTATTTTATCAGCCTGATTTCAGGGCTGCTAATCGGATTACCACTTATATTGATTGGAATAAGACAAAATTTCAATCATGAATGGTCTTTTGAATACTCAATGTATTTTGGCTCTTTATTTAATTATTGGGGTAGCCTGTTTGTCAGTTATGCATATATCAGCATGGTAATGCTACTTGTCAGAAATAAGGCAATTGAATGGTGTTTAAAAAACCTTGCTAATGTTGGTCGTTCAGCTTTATCTAATTACCTGCTACAGACAATAATTTGTACCAGCCTTTTTTATGGTTATGGCCTGGGATGGTATGGGAAAACAGACCGCTGGCAACTGATACTTATAGTTATTGGTGTTTGGATCATCCAGGTATTACTAACGCGGGTATGGATGAAACAATTCCGGTTTGGTCCGGCGGAATGGGCCTGGAGATCTCTTACTTACTGGAAAGTTCAGTCATTGAAAAGCTTATAATCTACTTAAAACAGGATTTTGTATATTTGAAGCAAGTTTCTTATCAATAGGCATTTCAAAATAGTGAGAAACATGAACTTAAACTGAAGGCCTATAATCGGTTTTTAAAAAATTGAAACTATGAAAAGATATAAAGTAATTTTCCTGCTGCTGCTGACTGGTATATTTTTGTTTTCCTGCAGTAAAAAAATGGATGTTAATTCAGAGCAATTTGAGTTATTGACAGGCCATATCTGGGTAGCAGACAGTCTTTTGGCTGATAAGGCAGGTGCAAGTGGCCCTGGTGGTTTGCTTGAGGACTTTACCGGAGACACTCAATTCTACGAAGATGGTACAGGTTACCTTGGAATTCATGAAGGAACCTGGTATTTTTCCAATGATGAGAAGGAAATCACCATTAATACCGATTCCCTTCCTATACCTATAACAGCCACAATTGTTGAACTTACCAAAGAATCATTTAAGATAACTACAAGCTTTCCATCTCTTTACCTGCCTCCTGTTGATATAAGAATGACTTTTATTGCAAAGTAAAATGCGCTTCTGCATAATTTTTCTGGGTCTTAATTTATGTTTTGCCTCATTTGCTAATGACAATACAGCAATTGTAAAAGGAAAGGTATTTGATGCTTCTTCCTTAGAACCACTTCCGGGGGTTCATATTATCTATGGTAAGGACCAGGGAACCATCACGAATGAGCAAGGTAAGTTTCTGTTTCATTCCGATACCGGGATGCTTAGCATTCGTTTCCGGTTCATAGGCTATGAGTCTGTTACCAGGGAATTGTTTGTCAGGGAAGGGGATACCATTGATTTGCAAATAGGACTTAAGCCGGAAATCAAAGAAATTGAGGAAATTGTTGTAAGTCCGGGAAAAACAGAGCAGAAAATATCAGAGCTCACGGTATCAACCAGCCTGATAAAACCCGAACAAATTGTTAAGAATCAGGTGCTCAATGCCGACGAGTTGATCAATCAGGCTTCAGGTATTGAGGTTATGGACGGACAGGCCTCCATAAGAGGTGGAAGTGGATACAGTTATGGTGCGGGAAGCAGGGTATTGGTATTGATTGACGGACTGCCTGCACTGGCAGCTGATGCGGGAAACATAAAATGGCAATTCCTGCCACTGGAAATGATTTCGCAGGTAGAAATTATTAAAGGAGCTTCTTCTGTATTATATGGATCCTCAGCTTTGAATGGTATCATCAATTTTCGGACCAGCGATGCAGATGTTCAACCTTCTACAAAAATTTCCATGATGCTAGGTGCTTACGGAAATCCCAGGCGGGAAGAATGGAAGTGGTGGGATACTCCAGGATTTTTTTCAAAGACTTCGTTTTCACATTCCAGAAAAATAGGAAATACAGACCTGGGAATAAGCGGAAGACTGCTTCTTGATCAGGGCTATCGTAAATTTAATGAGGAAAAATATGGAGGAATGAACTTAAAGCTGAAACACCATAACAAGAAGTTTGCTGGTCTGAATTATGGCTTCCTGTTGAATGCAGGTTATAACCCAAAAACAGATTTTATACTATGGGAAGATGCCGAAAATGGTGCCCTTATACAAAATGAGGCTACAGCCATGAAGTTCAGGGGAACACTTTTTTCATTCAACCCCTATATCAGCCTGGAAAAGAATAAGCGGTTCAGGCATGATTTACGCTTCAGGAGCCAGATTACGAAAAATGATCTGCCAGATAACCCAAATAACAACAGTAATGCTATTTCATATTTTACCGAATACCAGTTGTGGTACAAACTATTGGAAAAACTTGATGTGATATTTGGGGCTTCCCTGAATTACAGCAAGATTGTGTCAAATTTTCACGGAGATCACCGGGCATCCAATGCTGCCGGATTTGCACAAATTGACCTTAAACCAACAGCAAGACTCAAATTCATAGCAGGTGTACGCCTGGAACGGAATACCCTGGATTCACTGGTTGAAAAGCTTGTTCCTGTTTTTCGTTCAGGATTAAATTTCAAGGCTGGAAAGTACACATTTCTCAGGGCATCCTTTGGGCAGGGTTACAGATATCCTTCCATTGCCGAAAAGTTTGCAAGCACTACTACCGGTGCAGTGATCATTTTTCCTAATTCTGAAATTCAGTCTGAATCGGGGTGGAGTTCTGAAATAGGACTCAAGCAGGGAATTTCCTTCATGGGACTTATGGGACAGTCAGATTTATCACTTTTCTATACTCAAAATGAAGATCTGATTGAATATGTATATGGAATATATCCTATACCTGGCACTCCTGATTTTGATGATGGCTTCAGGGCTGTGAACATTGAGAATTCCAGGGTGTATGGTTTTGAATGGGAGTTTGCCCTTTATAAGAACTTTGGCTTGTTAAATACAAGTTTTCAGGGTGGCTATACCTTTATGTATCCAATAGAATACAATAAGATCAGTGGTAAGAATACCGGAGTATATCTGAAATACAGGAGGAAGCACTCCTTTGCTCTGATGACCAGTACCAGCTATAAGAATTTTGATTTGGGCATGAATTTCTATGCACGGTCGAAAATATTGAATATAGACGCTGTTTTTTTGCATCCCTTAACACGTGAAATGATATTACCCGGATTTTATGATTACTGGATAGAAAATAATGTGGGATATTTGGTCATGGATGTACAGTTAGCATATAATTTTAAGAAAGAGTATACTATTTCGGTCTCGGTAAAAAACATATTAAACACTGAATATATGGGTCGCCCCGGAGATATTATGCCACAACGAACTTACAGCCTGCAATTCAGCGGGGAATTTTAGGGCTTGCTAATGCGCCTTGAAATCAGACACGTAAGTGAAAATCTCAAAATTACTTAGCCCCTGAAGCCCGGATTTAGTAAAGCCACGTGTTACATGGGCTTCCAGCCTGCAGGCACGATAGCCCACATATAGTTTTAACCTGGCAGTAGTGATTATTAATAGCTATTTATCAGGTTTTATATATACTTATTAGCTAATTTTAGACATAAATTATGGCTGCATAAACAATGCAACATTGTGAAAATGATACATTTCAAAATGTAATGTTATGATCTCACCATTATTTAGCCATCTGTTAATACCATTTATTATTGCTATGTTTTTAGCAGTAACCATGGGCGGTAGCGGAACAGCCCCTGCATTTTCTGCGGCTTACGGAGCAAATGTCATCAGGAAGGGTTTAATTCCGGGATTATTTGGAATAATGGTCTTTTTAGGAGCAATAATAGCTGGTAAAGGAACTGCCACAACCATGGGTAAGGGCTTATTGAATCCTGAAATGATGTCATTTACAGTTGTATCAATTATTCTGTTTTCTGTTGCAATATCTTTGTTAATAGCAAATTTGGCTGGAATACCTCAATCAACAAGTCAGGCAACAGTAATGTCGGTTGTTGCTTCTGCACTATATTTTAATGAATTAAACTCAAACAAATTATTATTAGAAATAATTCCAACCTGGTTTATTCTGCCTGTAGTTTCGTTTTTTATAAGCCTGTTTCTAGGGAAATATATATATCGCCCTATGAGAAAAAGAGGATACACAATGACAAGGGCAACAAAGGTGAACATGAACCCGGTATGGAATGGATTAATATTAATAATGTCTTTATATGTTGCTTTTTCAATAGGGGCAAACAATGTTGCAAATGCTGCAGGGCCAATTGCAGCAATGACCGCAAACGAACTTAATATATCTATAGATGAAAATTTTGTTCTGATAATGATATTGGCTACCTTAATTGTAGCACCTAGTTTTGGAATAGGAAGTTCAATATTTGGACATAAAATTGTAAAAAATACAGGAAAAGAAATTATTTTATTCGGCAAATTTGAGGCTGTTATAATTGCCTTTGTATCAGCAAGTTTGCTATTATTTGCATCAGTCACAAGAGGAATACCATCTTCACTTGTACAATTGAATGTTGCAGCAATTTTAGGAATTGGTGTTGCTAAATTAGGAACCAAAAATATTTTCAAAAAAACAGAAGTGAAAAGATTTTTCATAATGTGGGTAGTAGCTCCAATGATTGCATTTTCATTGTCATTGTTATTAACTTATCTGGCTGACATATATGGATTATTATAGATATTAGCAACAAAATGAGTATGAATAAAGAATATTTGGAATTATTGATTGATCCGGCAAGTGGAAGTCCATTTTCTTTTGACAAAGAAAAAGGTACTATCAGAAGCCTGTCTTCCGGCGAAGAATTTAAGCTTGAATCGGGTATTCCAATAATTAAAAGAAAAGGTGAAAAGGAGGGTCTTGAAAGTTCAGAATTGCATGATAAATACTCCTCTGAATTCCATTATAATTCACATTATGAGATAGATGCGGAATCGTTTGATTATTTTAAAGAGTATGATAGTAAGGCAACTCAACATGAACATAAAAGATTGCATGAACAAATATTCGCTTTGATTAAAAAGAAGGAGGGGATAATACTGGATGTTGGATGTGGTAATGGCTGGGCTTCTAAAATGGGAAATAAACAGGGCTTGAAGGTAATTTCAATGGACATTTCATTGAGAAATCCATTAACTGCACTTAAGAATAATCCTGATATTAATCATCTTGGCCTGGTTGCTGATGTATATGATCTGCCTGTAAAAGAAAAGAGCATGGATTATATTATAGCTTCCGAAATTATGGAACATGTGGCTGATCCCCGTAAATTTATAGAAATATTATATGGAAAACTAAAACAAGGGGGAAAGCTTATAATAACAACACCATACAATGAGAAAATTGAATACAATTTATGTGTGCATTGTAATAAATTAACCCCTCAACATGCACATCTGCATTCGTTTAGTGAAAAAAACATAAAAGTTTTAATGCCTGAAAAATGTGAATGGAGGTGGATTAAGTTTAGCAATAAGTATTTAGCCATATTAAGAACACATATCATACTGCAGTATACACCATTCTGGCTTTGGCAGATTATTGACACTTTAGTAAACAATATTGTTAAAAAACCAACAAGGTTATTGATTGAAATCGGTACGAATAGTTACTTTTAATATATGGAAACAGTTATTTGGGTAGGATTTTCTATAGCTCTGTTTTCAGGAGTATTAACTGTAACAAAAAAACAGATAAATGTTTCTGATAAACTCCTTTCTGCATGGCTTTTTTTATTGGCAATCGATTACGGGAATATTGGCATTACATATCTTTCTTACGACATCACAATAATTCCTTCTTCATTTTTTCTGTTTAATCCAGCTTTCTATTTATACTCCCGCTCACTTACCGATGAGAAATTCAGATTGAAGTGGGTGCAATTATTACATCTTGTTCCTTATGTATTTTTTGCGTTTAGCAGTCATTATTTCAGCCTGATCTTTGATGTTGATGTGTTTTTTGTCAGGGATAATAATTTATGGATCAGATTGTTATTTTCCCTGTCAATAATTATATCCATGGTTGCCTATAATGCACTCAGCATATTAGCCGTACACAAACACCGGATCAATTTGAAAAACGAATTTTCAAATATCAGTCAGAATCAAAAATTGGGCTGGTTGCTGTTTGTTGTCATTTCATATATAGTATATATTTTAACTGCTACGGTATTAGGCATTTTTGGCTTCATATATAACGACTATGAGGCATCAAGCTTATTCAACTATTTAGCTACTTTGGGCTTAACCTTTGCTTTAGGTTTTTATGGTATCCGGCAGGATGAAATTTATAAAAGGAAATCAGAGAAGACTGACCTGTACCAAACAGAAGAACGATACAAAAAATCAAAACTGGCAGATAATAAAAAAGAAGATATTAAATCCAGGGTATTAACACATTTCAGGGAGAAAGCACCATATCTTAATCCCGAATTAAGTATGCTTCTGCTTTCTGAGGAATTAAACATCCCTAAGCATCAACTAACAGAGGTTCTGAATACTATTATTGGAAAGAATTTCTTTCAGTTTGTAAACGAATACAGAGTTGAAGCAGTAAAACAAAAATTATCGGACTCAAGTAATGATAAATTCTCAATAGAAGTTATTGGTTACGATTGTGGTTTCAGCAGTAAATCTTCTTTCTTCTCGGTTTTTAAGAATATTACCGGGCAAACACCTTCCCAATTCAAAAATTCTATTTAACTCCAGATAAAGTAAGACAAAGTTTGCACCTGTACTTTTTGTCCAAAGTTTAAAACTAGAACCATTTCCTGTTATTGAAGTTTTAAGTTGTATTCGAAATAAAATTTAAAACTTCAGATATGATTAAGCGATGCTTATTATTAATAATGTTATGTCTGCTTGCAGCAGCTGCAAGCAGGGCACAGGGACTATTTGAAAGCGCACAGGAGGAACCGGACAAGAGCACAAATAGAGGGATAGAATTTAACGGATTTGCGCGGGGATCAGCTTTTGGAGGAAGTGAATCTTACGATTATTCGTCTGTATTCGGAGAGTTTTGTTTACAGGGAAAGTTTTCTCACGCTAATGCTTATTTATATTCCGATTTGCGATTTCGTGGAGGAATAAATTTTGATGAAGAGTATGTTGAATTTCAATTACGAGAAGTTTATGCAGGATATAATTCAGATAAATTTGATTTGTTTCTTGGAAACCAGATTATAACATGGGGACGTGCCGACGGGTTCAACCCTACAAATAATATTACCCCAAATGACTATTTCTTCCTGACATCTGATATGGATGACCAAAAATTATCCAACTTTATGTTGAGAATGAAATATCGCTTTAGCTCTGTTATTGACATTGAACTTATTGGCATTCCAGTCTATTCCTCATCTGTTTATCGTTTCGACCTGTTTGATTTGGGGGAAGGTGTAAGTTTTGGCGAAGCTGTTTTGCCTGAAAAATCATTCGGGAACGGTTCTGTTGCAACACGATTGAATTTTGAATTTTCAAAAATCGGATTTTCTGTATCCTGGTTCAGTGGGTATGATCCCTTTTACGGATTTAATGTTGATTCGGTTGATTTTGCCACAGGCGAACCGGTAATCACAAATACAGCAACACCCTATCAGAAAAATACCATAGGTGCAGATTTCACTTTGCCGGTTAATTCATGGATACTGAGAGGGGAAGCAGCATACAATATAACCACCGGTTATGAGCAGAACATGCATGTTCCAAATCCCGATATTGCCTATGTATTTGGTTTGGAACACGATTTTTGGGGAGTAACAACTATACTGCAATATGTAGGAAAATACACACTCGATTTTACAAAATTGCAAATGCCTGTATTAAGCGATTCATTTGATCCCTTAGCCCAAATGCAATACGCTGTGGAAATGATTAAATATGAATCGACATTATTCAACAGGAAGATGTTTTACCAGCAGGAAGAGACAAACCATGCTATTGTACTACTTCTGAGTAAAGCAATAGCCTACGATACCTGGAATATTGAGCTTGGAGGATATTATAATATCACATCCGAAGAACTGATGATACGCCCTAAACTGACATGGAGAATAAGTGATGCCATTGCTGCTTCAATTGGAGGTTCTTATATGAGTGGCCCGGATAAGTCAATATTCGATTATTCAGCACCTGTGCTAAGTGGAACATTCATAGAATTAAAAGCAAGTTTCTAATTTCTTAAAATATAAACATATGAATAAAGAAATATTCATAATAAGACATAAATGGCTGATAATAATCTTTACAATATCGATTGTGTTTTTATGCATCTTTCCTCTGATGAATACGACCATTAATTCAGATTTAATGTCGTATCTACCTGATCATATGTCATCTAAAGTGAATAATGATAAAATTGAACAGGTTTTTGGGAAAAGCGATCCCTTGCTGATTGTATTTGAAACAGATGACGTGTTAAACGACTCTACCTTGAGGCGTATTAAAGCTTTGAGCAAAGAGTTTAATCGCATGAAGGACTTTGATATGGTAATGTCGCTTTTCGATTCTAAAAGCATTAAAGGCGAAAACGGGGCAATGATTGTTAATCCGGTCATTAAAAGGATACCAAAATCTGAAAGTAAGAGGGAGAAGCTACGCGAAGAGATAAAAACAAATGAACTTGCCTATAAGCTTATAGTATCTGAAGATTTTCGATATACTATGATAATGCTGAATTCTGTCACAAAAAAAACAGATGCGGAACTGATGTCGGCAATATATGAGCTATTAGACAAATACCCTGGTAGCGAAACCGTTTTTATTAACGGACAGCCATATTTACGGGCAGAAGCAAACCAGAAAATTTCTCGTGACTTTATGATTCTATTGCCTATAGCTATGGTGGTAATGTTTATTTTTCTTTGGATATCTTTTAAAGAAAAAAGAGGTGTTTTACTACCAATGTCAGTTGTTACAATCTCAATAATAATAGCAATGGCATCAATTCCGCTGTTTGGCTGGCAAATAAGCGTAATTGGAGTTTTGATTCCAATAATGATGATTGCAATAGCAAATAATTATGGAATCCATTTTATAATAAAATATCAGGAATTAAATGCCAGATATCCTGATATGACAATGAAACAGATTGTAAAAGAAGCAATTCTTTACCTGAAAAAACCTGTTATTCTAACTGGTTTAACTACAATTGTTGGAATAGCCGGCCTTGTAGCACACATAATGATACCAGCCAAACAAATGGGAGTTGTTTCAGCTGTTGGTATCGCTTTTGCTTTGTTATTAAGTCTGACATTTATTCCTGCAATGATGCTCTTTTTTAAAAAGGGCAAGATTCAGAAAAGCTTTTCAGAGAAAAAAAACAGCTTTTTGAGTAAAATACTTACTGGCCTGGCTGGCTTTATATCAAAACGCCCGCGACAGGTTATTTATATTTTTGCAGCCTTTTTTATCCTTGTAGTATCAGGGGTTTACAAATTAAAGCTTGCATCTGATTTTGACGATATTTTACCAAAAAATCATCCCTTTAATATATCCTTGAATATTGCCAATGAATATTTTGGAGGCACTAAGAATATCAGCCTGATGTTTGAAGGAGATATGAAAGATCCGGAGATTCTGAAAAGAATGGATTTCTATGAGCAGGAACTTGAAAAAATGCCTGAAATAGGAAGTGTTACCTCAATTGCATCAATGATACGAATAATGAGTAAAGCAATTAATGATCCTGAAGAAAAACTTTATGATAAGATTCCGGATTCCCGCGATGCAGTCGCACAATACCTTGAACTTTATTCAATGAGTGGTGATCCTGAAGATTTTGAAGACTTTGTTGATTTCGATTATACAAGGGCAGTTTTGTACATTCAATATCAGGCCGATGATATTAAAACAATGAACAAAATAATTGCTAAAGTAGAGTCATTAACTGAAGATGATAAGAATATGTCGGTTATTGGAGGTTTCAGTCTTGTTGAAAAGGAACTTAGCCTGGCCACTGGTATAGGTCAGAAAAATTCTTTGATTTTTGCATTTTTTGCAATTATGATACTCCTGATGATTATATTCAAAAGTAAAGCAGCAGGATTAATTGGCAGCCTTCCCTTACTATTTGCCGTGGTTTGCACATTTGGCTTAATGGGCTGGACAGGCATTGAGCTTAACATTGTTACTGCATTGCTCTCGTCAATATCTATAGGACTGGGTGTTGATTATACAATTCATATATTCTGGCGATTAAAAACAGAGTTGAAAAGCGGTAAATCATATCCTGAAGCAATAGCTATCAGCTTAAAAACTACGGGTAGGGGAATCACGATTAATGCTTTTTCGGTAATTGTTGGTTTCTCAATATTATTTTTATCGGCCTTTCCCTTAATTCAGTTTTTTGCATTCCTCATTATTATGTCGCTCCTGCTTTGTTTAATGTGCGCATTAATATTAATTCCGGCAATATGTATTCTTTTAAAACCCAAATTCCTGGAAAAATAAAATATAAAAATCATGAAAATAATTAGCCTGCTTTTAACAGCTGTTTTATTAGCTACTACAGCAAATGTATCCTCTCAGTCAGCAAGAGAAATTAGTGACAAAGCATCAGATCAGATTGACTTTAAGGCTATGGAAATGACATTGACCTTAAAAATATACGATGCAAAAGGAAGGGAGCGTATACGCAAGATAACTACTGCCAGTAAAAAATTCGGAGAGATAAATAAGACAATCATGAAGATCACTGCCCCGGCCGATGTTAAAGGCACAGCAGTGCTAATATACGACCAAAAAAATAAAGCTGACGATATGTGGATCTATATGCCTGCATTGCGTAAAACACGGCGAATATTAAGCAGCGAGAAAGGCAAAAGTTTTATGAGTTCAGAATTTACGAATGCAGATATGAGCAAGCCAAATATGGATGACTTTGAATACAAAATCCTGTCTTCAGAAACATACAATGATCATTTGTGCTGGCAGATTGAGACCGGCTGTAAAAACGAAGATATTGAAGATGAAAACGGATATAGTAAAAAAATTGTCTGGATAGAAAAAGGGACTTATCTCTGTTTTAAAATTGAATTCTATGATTTTGAAGGCGAGCTTTTTAAGATACAATACATGGAACAATATAAAAAGCAATCAAATGCTAAATATTTTGCCTTTTATATGAAGATGGAGAATATAGAAAATGGCAGGGAATCGATTATGACTATTGATAAGTTTCAAATAGGATCGAATCTTAATGAAAGCATCTTTGCCCCGGCAATGCTGGATAAATAGTTGATCCTTAAAAGGTGAAGTATGTTAGTTGATTGTAGCCAACAACTATTCTTCTATTTTCCGAACCAATACCAATCCAATAATCTTGATTGACACATAGTTTGCCTAATAATGATAAATCGTGTTGCTTCTTGGGTGTAGCGCCTAAAACTAAAAGTAGTTAAGTCAAAAATTATGAAGACATGAAGTTGTGAAGGTGAGTTGGAAAAAACAGCACCAGGCTTCAGCCTGGTGTTAAGGCATAAGTATGAGTCAGGTTTTGGCGCAAATTTTGCCTTGTGCTAAACCTATAGATATGCCCGGGTGAAAGGTTTATTGAAGGCTGCAAAATTTGTGACAAAACCGAAAGTACACTTGCCCCGGCAGTGCTCGAAGAATAGGATATACCAATAACTAATCTTTCAAAATCTTAAGGATAGACAGCTTAAGCCACCATCCAGCTTTCGGAATTCAGATACATCAAGTTCTATTATCGGGTAAGCAGCACCTTCTATGATTTTTCGTGCTTTTGGATATCCTTTTGGTATCAATACCCTGCCATTTACCCATATGCAATTAGCTGCATAACTTTCATCATTATCAATTTTCAGAATATTAAATTTTTGAAATTCGACTATTGACAAAAATTCACCACAAACAACTAAATTGTTTTTCTCTAAATATGCCAGGCCTGTTTTCAAGTGAAGTACTTTTTCTAAACTAATCATGGAGCCGGTCATGCCATATTTCTGCAGGTACTTAATGACTTGCCTGGCTCCGTTCTCATTCGTTCTCTCAGATAAGCCAATATAAAAATGTGAGCCTGTCATCATTATGTCGCCGGCTTCCACCGTTCCTGGCTCTCTTATTTCTTCGATATTGGTGAAATACTCTTTCAGCATCTCTTTTATTTCAGCAGTTTCTCCTTTACGTGAAGGTGCTCCGGGATTTGTTATAATTGCACAATCTTTTGTTAGCAATGCCACATCTTCAATAAATGTTGAATCAGGAAACTGTTCATCTGCATTTAACACCAGTACTTCTAATCCACACTCTCTCAGTGCCTTTACATATTCAGAATGTTGGACAAGTGCCAGTTCATAGTTTGGAACTCCAGATTCTGCGGTAGTCAAACCATTTACCATACTTTTTCCTGGTATTCTTACAATTGCTCTTCTAAACATAATTTTCTTTTGAAGATAGTCTTAATTCTTATGCAAATACTTTCTATATTTAGTTTTGATTCTTGAGGGCTGAATATTTTAACCATGGGCCAGTGGAAGCAAAAGACAATTTGAATTAGTAAACACACTTAGTTTGAATTATGAGAAGTATAATGGAACGTTTAGGAAGGGGAGGTGTAATGCTGGCTGACGGGGCCTGGGGGACACTGCTTCATGAAATGGGACTGAGGCCCGGAGAATGCCCGGAATTATGGAATATAGAAAGGAGAGATAAGGTGGCGAAGATAGCAGAGAAGTATGTTCTTGCCGGGGCAGAAATAATAGGAACAAACAGCTTTGGAGCCTCTTCTGTTAAATTGGGAATGTATGGCCTTGATACTATGGCAGAAGAGATAAATATTGAGGCTGCACGAATATCAAAAGAGGCTGCCGGTACAGAAAGATTCGTATTTGGCTCAATGGGTCCCACCGGAAAGATATTAATGATGGGAGATATAAGCTCTGAGGAGCTTTTCAAGTCCTTTGTTGAACAGGCAAAAGCACTACAATCCGGAGGTGCCGATGTCTTGCTTATAGAAACAATGACTGCTTCAGATGAAGCGCTCCTGGCACTCAATGCAGCTAAAGAAAACACATCACTACCGGTAGCTGTATGTTTTACTTTCGACAAAACAGCGAACAATGAATACAGAACAATTATGGGCGTATCTCCGGTGGAGTTTTGCCACAATATGGTGTCGGCCGGTGCTGATATAATTGGAACAAACTGTGGGAACGGAATGCAGGGCATTATTGAGATATGCCGGGAGATAAGAAACTATAATAAAGAAATCCCCCTTATGGCCCAGGCAAATGCAGGAATGCCTGAATACAGGGATGGGAAGAGCATCTTCCCTGAAGGACCCGAAGAAATGGCCTCAAAAATTGATGCACTTATTGAAACGGGAGTAAATATTATTGGTGGTTGCTGCGGAACAGGACCTGCCCACATCAAACTATTTGCTGAAAGAATATCTAATTTTATGCAGAGATGACTATGGGCTTCGAATATACCATAAGTGCAGAGGAAAAAGAGTAATTTTATCAATATGAAAGACAAAAGCACTGGAATACATGTTAAGCCACATCTGAGTATGATGACCGCTGAGCAGGTGGAGCTGGTTCATAAGTATTCACTCGAGATACTTTCCCATACAGGGATTAGGGTGGATTCAGATACTGCCAGGGATATTTTTGCAAGGTCTGAAGCTGTAAGCATACAGGGCAATATTGTTAAAATACAGTCTGAACTGGTTGATTTTGCTATAAAAGTGGCACCTTCCTCTGTTGAGATCTTTGATACAGCTGCCATGCCGGCTTTTATTCTTGGAGAAGGGCAGGGAGATGATACCCATTTTGGCATTGGCGTAACTAATACTGAGTTCCAGGAAATTGATAATGATGCAGTAGTTAAGTTCAGGAGAAAACATAGCAGGTTATCAGCAAGATTAGGGGATTTACTTACTAATTTTGATATGGTTTCCACTATAGGCATACCTTCAGATGTCCCCGCTGCCGGCATAGACCTGTATAACTGCCTCGATATTTATGCCAATACCTCCAAGCCACAGGTAGCCCTGATATCAGAAGAAGGTAATATCAGGCGGGTATTTGATCTGCTCGAACATCTGCATGGGGATATTTCGGAACGTCCGTTCATAATCCCTTATTTCAATCCCATTACACCCCTTGTATTGAATGCTGCAACATCTGATAAGATAATAGCAAGCATTAAAAGGGGACTTCCTTTTATGTATTCAAATTACAGTATGTATGGAGCTACCACACCTGCTACAGAAGCCGGGACTCTATGTCTTCTGAATGCAGAGCTTCTCGCAGGACTTGTATTCAGCCAGCTTGTGAAGGAAGGAAGTCCTGTAATACTGGGAAGCCTGCCTGCAGCTTTTAACATGAGGTCTATGGGAAGTTATTATACTTCTTCATCATACCTGATGAACCTTGCCTGTGCAGAGATGATGAAACATTATTCACTTCCCCACTGTGGAAGCTCGGGTAGCGGAAATGCCTGGGGTGCTGACCTGATAGCTTCAGGTGAGTTGTGGCTTAATCACCTGAGTTCTATCCTTGGCAAAGTTGGATGTGCACCTTTTGTGGGAGGTAATTTTGATTCAATGGCATTTTCACCTTCCATGGTGGTATTGTCAGATCATGTGATATCTAAGGCCAGGCAATTTGCAAAAGGATTTTCTCTGGATAGGGGAAGTGCTAATTTGGAAGATATACATTCGGTGTCCCATGGGGGAAACTACCTTACCTCCGAATCTACACTGGCTTCCATGTCTGATCTCTCAGTGAATAAGGATATATGGCCTTCTCTCAAGCTTGACAGCTGGAGAGAGAAATCTATGCCCGGTGCTGACAAGTTGCTGCGGGAAAGAAGTAGTGAACTGTTTGAAAAAGCTCGTCTTTTATCAGAGGAGGGGACAGAGATAATAAACAAAGGGGAAGAATATATTGCTTCATTGCTAAAATAATTATTTTCATTTTCCTGTAGCCTTAATTAAGAATATGGAATTAAACAAGAACAAGAAAAAACTGGGCTTATGGTTAAGCAGTTCACTTGTTGTTGGTAATATGACCGGTTCAGGCATCTTTCTTCTTCCCTCTGCCCTGGCAATATATGGTGGGATAAGCCTTTTTGGGTGGTTAGCAACTACTGTTGGAGCTATTTTCCTTGCAATAGTTTTCTCAAGGTTAAGCAGGGTGGTCACAAAGCCCGGAGGACCATATATCTATGCCCGCGAAGGATTTGGTGACCTTGCTGGCTTCTCAGTTGCCTGGGGATATTGGGTGTCAATATGGTGCGGTAATGCAGCAATTGCTGTGGCAGGGGTAAGTTATCTTTCAATTTTCTTTCCGGCATTGAAGGACAACAATGTTTTGTCTGCTATTACAGCAATTGCTGCAATATGGCTGTTTACACTTATTAATACCCGCAATATCAGGAAGGTAGGTAAAGTACAACTCTTAACTACCATGATTAAGATAATACCTCTTTTAGCCCTTGGTGGAATAGGGATATTTTTTATTGATCTCAACAATTTCAGCCCTATGAACCTTAGCGATGGCACTTCATTTGAAGCCATAACAGCAACAGCTGCTCTTACCCTCTGGGCTTTCCTGGGGCTAGAGTCTGCAACCATACCCTCCGATAAGGTAAGACAGGCTGAAAAGACTATTCCCAGGGCTACAATTATTGGTACTGTCTTCACAGCAATTCTTTATATTTCAGCAAGTATGGCTGTTATCGGGCTTGTTGAACCGGGAAGCCTGCAAGCATCTACCGCTCCCTTTTCAGATGCTGCAGCAAATCTATGGGGAGCTAAAGCCTCTGCTGCCGTTGCTGTGGGTGCTGCCATAGCATGCTTTGGGGCTCTAAACGGATGGATATTGCTTCAGGCTCAATTGCCGGGGGCAGTGGCAAAAGACAAACTTTTCCCCAAATTCTTTGCAAAAACATCTAAATATGGGGTTCCCATGGCAGGCCTTATTCTTTCCAGTATCCTGGCATCCATACTGGTAGCAATGAACTACGCAAAAGGACTGGTTCAGATGTTCACATTTATGATAATGCTGTCAACACTTACCGTTCTGTTGCCCTATCTGTTCTCATCTATGGCAGAGATAATGATACTTATTAAGAAGGATAATAAAATCCGGATTAAAAAACTTATTAAACCAATCTTAATATCCATTCCTGCATTTTTGTATTCCTTATGGGCTGTGGCAGGACTTGGGATAAAGATAATATTAATGGGTCTGGGCCTGGTAATTCTGGGATTGCCTGTTTACTGGTATGTACATAGGCGGAAAAGAGCAACATCCAAATAATCCGGAAAATAAGAATTTATAAGGCTATTCTTCCTCTTCCCTGATGATGAATGTCAGGGAATGATAGCAACAGCCATAGTTTCAGTCTATGGCTTCATTAAAGCTGTTGCAGGTCTTTACTCCGGAATAGGATATCTTTGATACGGAGCATTGCGATCAAACATATACCTGTAGGTGATATAGTTTTTTGCAGCCTTTGCTCCAACAGCCAGCCATATTTTACGCATGGGAGTGTTAAAATCTCCCACCCAGGAGAATTCAAGTTCTGTGTATTGTGGCTTTTGCTTTAAGGCATTTTCAATATGATAAATAAAACCCACTTCGATACCTTTTCCCTGGAACTTTGGAGTCAGTCCCATCAGCACACCTCTTGCCCG
>JAUVKW010000154.1 GCA_030596025.1 Bacteroidota bacterium
GAAGAAAACAATGGGTTTTCCTTAACAAATTCTAATATCTTTTTCTTCTTATCGTCTAACATATTAAGCCAATATTGCAATTATAGTTCAAATCCTACACAAATATAGCTCATTTTTTAACAATATTGAGCTACAAAAAATCTATTTTCAGTATATTCGAGCTCATAAATTGTCAAAATTCAGCTCAATTAGTTGCATTTATGAGCTTAAAACTATATTTATTATGAGCTCTATATTCATGCATTAATAATCAACTACTTATATAGGAAACACAAATGAACTACAACGTGACGTTTTAGGCTATGAGCAGTGCGGGCTTTTTTGCACAAATCTTTCAGCTTTACTCATTTTCAACCAGCACACTCTATTATAAAATATACATTTGGACTGTTTGTAGTATCTACTCCAATTCCAGCAGGACTAATAATGTTATCTCCATTTTTGTCAACTCCGTGATTAAACAGTGCATTAAGAAAATTAGCATCAGGAATAGTTATTGCCGTCCATTTCCTGGCAGGAATCCTTGACAAGTTGATAAAAGCCATTGCCCTGGATTTTTTCCTTTCCTTTTTCATAAAGTAGATCTTAAAACACTAAAGGTTACTCATTTTAAGAACGATTTGATAAAAGAAAATGATAAAAAGATTCTGCTTTGATGCGTTTTTATCAATTGCTATTATTAAGCAATATTTTATTATATTTATTGCTAAATAATATTTATCTACCTGACTGATAACACTATGAAAAAGTTATTTATTTATTTATTTATCCCTCTTTTGCTTGTTGGGCTAGGTTCCTGCAAAGAAAAAACTCAGCAACAGGCACTTCCTCCTGAAATTACCGTTGTTGAGGTTATTCAAAAAGATATTCCTATATACCGGCAATTTGTTGGACAGGTTTATGGCTTAAAAGATATTCCT
The DNA here is from genome assembly GCA_030596025.1 of Bacteroidota bacterium. Lineage (GTDB taxonomy): Bacteria > Bacteroidota > Bacteroidia > Bacteroidales > VadinHA17 > JAYEGO01. The sequence goes on from JAUVKW010000154.1 coordinate 921, forward strand.
ATCCAGGCCCGTGTTGAGGGCGTTTTAGAAGAACGGCACTTTCAAGAAGGAACACGAATTCAAAAAGGAACTCTGCTCTATAGCATTGACCCTGCGCCATTCATTGCCGAAGTGGGAAACCAGAAAGGCAAATTGGCTGAAGCACAAACTATGCTTGCCAATGCCGAGAACCAACTGGCGCGATACAAACCCCTTGCTGAAATAAATGCGGTTAGTAAGAGCGCCCTTGATTTCGCCCAGGCCAAACGGGATGCTTCACTTGCATCCGTTGAGGCGGCTAAAGCAACTCTTAAAATGGCAGAAATTAATTTAAGCTATTGTGAAATTCATTCTCCCATAACCGGATTTATCGGCAAAACAAATGCCCGTGAGGGGGAATTTGTAGGGAAAAATCCTAACCCGGTGATTTTGAATACAGTTTCAAGAATTGATGAAATAAGGGTTCAGTTCTTTCTTACTGAAGCAGAATATCTGGCAATTGCACGATTTATGCGCAACCAAAAGGAAAGTCTTAAGGATGAAACGAATGATAAAAGAACCCTGAAACTAATTCTTTCGGATGGATCTTATCATCCTTATGGTGGACAGGTTGATTTTATTAACAGGGAGGTGGATGCATCTACAGGAGCAATCCTGGTACAGGCTACTTTCCCAAATCCTGATTTAATACTCAGGCCTGGACAGTTTGCCCGGGTTGAAGCCATGATGAACTTTAAAAAAGGAGCATTGCTTGTACCCCAAAGGTGTGTTTCTGAACTTCAGGGACAGCACTCGGTTCTTGTAGTCACAGATAGCAATAAAGTGGAAACACGGCAAGTAATTACCGGTGAAAAAATCAGTGACCTCTGGATGATTGAAGATGGGCTTGAGTCAAAAGAAAAAATTATAATTGATGCTATTCAGGCTGCACGTGCCGGGCAGGAAATCAGACCTGTTCTTATAGAATTTGAAAGTAAAAAACCCCAACAATAAACCCTGAATTATGGCAGATGATAAAGGCAATTTCTTTGTTCATAGACCGATTGTTGCAATGGTTATTGCCATTGTAATTGTTATTGTTGGCGCAGTTTCCATGATAGGTTTGCCCATTGAACAATATCCCAATCTTACCCCTCCGATTGTACAGGTCAGAGCTAACTATACCGGAGCCAATGCTGTAAGTGTGGAAGAATCTGTTGCAACTCCCCTTGAGCAACAGATCAATGGTGTAGACAATATGATTTATATGAAGTCAACCAACTCGAATGATGGGAGTATGAATATTCGGATCTCTTTTGATGTAGGAACCGATCCTGATATGAATACTGTGCTAGCTCAAAACAGGGTCTCTGCAGCTTCAGCCAAACTTCCGGCTTCGGTTACAAAATTTGGAGTGACTACGGAAAAGTCTCTTCCGAATATATTAATGCTGATCGCTCTCACTTCAGATGGCCGTTATGATCAGAATTTCCTGGGGAATTATGCATTAATTAACTTGAAAGATCAGCTTGCCCGGATTAAAGGAATTGGAAGTGTAAGTGTAATTGGTGCTGCAGACTACTCTATGAGGATATGGGTTAAGCCCGACCGTTTATCACAAATGGGCATTACGGTTCCGGAAATTATAAATGCCATCAATGAACAAAATATTATCGTCCCCGGGGGAAAGTTCGGAGCCGAACCGGCACCTCCTGGTACCGAGTTTACTTATACGGTCAGACTTCCTGAGCGATTCAATTCTCCGGAAGCCTTTGGTGAGATTGTTGTAAGAACCCAATCGGATGGATCGCAGGTAAAGCTTATAGATATAGCTACCATCAACCTCGGTGTAGAAACCTATTCAGCCTTTACAAGACTTAACCAGGAGACTTGTGCAATTATTGCCCTATACCAGGCTCCCGGGTCTAATGCAGTGGAACTTGCAGCCAATGTAATAAATGAAATGAAGGTTCTGGAAAAGAATTTCCCGGAAAGTGTCAAATACGAAGTTTCTCTGGATTCTACGGCACCAATTACAGCAGGAATCAGAGATATTGTTGTTACCCTTATCATAGCCCTTGTCCTGGTGATCATGGTTGTATTTATATTTATACAGGATTGGCGAGCCACCCTGATCCCAACAATAGCAATACCGGTATCCCTGGTGGGAGCTTTTATATTTTTCCCCCTTCTTGGGTTTACCATCAATGTCCTTTCTCTCCTGGGCCTGGTTCTGGCAATTGGGATTGTCGTGGATGATGCTATTGTAGTTGTCGAAGCAGTTCAGGTAAATATTGCCAGTGGAATGAATGCTAAAGAAGCAACCCTGGATGCCATGCGAAAGGTAACTGCCCCAATTATTGCTACCACACTGGTGCTCATTGCAGTATTTATTCCTGTGGCAGGAATGGCAGGAATTACAGGAAGACTTTATCAGCAATTTGCCTTAACTATTGTTGTATCGGTAATTGTTTCTTCCATAAATGCCCTATCCTTAAGCCCTGCCCTTGCATCTATTTTGCTAAAAGAACCGAAATCATACAAAGGTCCATTGGGCTGGTTTTTTGGGAAGTTCAATTCCGCTATGGGAAAAACTACCGATTCGTACATGAGTTTTACAAATATTGTAACCCGGAAGTTAAAACGATCTGTAGTATTTATTTTAATTATGACCGTAGCTGCAGGCATATTTGGGAAACTTGTGCCGGGAGGTTTTATTCCGGAAGAAGATATGGGATATTTTTTTGTAAATATGCAATTGCCCGATGCCTCTTCACTCCAAAGGTCGGATGTAATTGCCAAACAAATTGAAAGTATTATCCTGGAAATCCCGGAAATAGAATATATTACTAACGCCACGGGTTATAGTATGCTTTCTGGTTCTATGGCTCCAAATAATGCATTTATGTTCGGCAGTCTGATTGCCTGGGATGAAAGGGACAAGACAGCCAAAGAGATCATTCAGGAGTTAAATATTAAACTAAAAGGAATTACAGGAGCTCAGGCATTTGCTTTTGGCCCGCCTGCCTTACCGGGACTTGGGAATGGTTCCGGCTTTAGTATCATGATCCAGGACAAGGGAGGCAATGACCCGGATTATTTAGCACAGAACGCTATGAAATTTATCCAGGCTGCAAATGCACGTCCTGAAATTGCTTCTGCTTTCACTCCATACCGGGCAAATGTTCCCCAGCGATATATGGACATTGATAAGGAAAAAGCCCTTAAATTGGGAGTTTCCTTAAACGATTTGTATACAACTGTTGGAGCTTTTATGGGGGGAGCTTATGTAAATGATTTCACCCGCTTTGGACGATTATACAAAACCTATATCCAGGCAGAACCGAAATACCGGGCAGATGAAAGTCAGATCAGTAATTTCTTTATTAAAAATATAAATGGAGATATGGTTCCACTGGCCACTTTAGCGACCATTGTTCCTATAGCAGGTCCTGATTATACCAACCGGTTTAATTTATTTCGTTCGGCAGAAATTACCGGAAGTCCTGCCAAAGGATATACTTCGGCCCAGACCATGACAGCTCTGGAGGAAGTTGCAGCTGAAGTTCTTCCTCAGGATATGAGCTACGCCTGGAATGCTATGTCCTACCAGGAAAATAAGGCCTCAGGCTCCCTTGGGATCATTCTTACTTTTTCCCTGCTTTTTATGTTCCTTATACTGGCAGCACAATATGAAAGTTGGTCCTTACCTTTCAGCATTCTACTAGGTACTCCCTTTGCAATTTTTGGAGCCATGTTTGCTCTTTGGGTAGCCCGCTTTTTCAGTCTCAGTTTTGAGAATAACATTTTTGCACAGGTTTCTTTTGTCATGCTCATTGGTATGGCAGCTAAAAATGCGATCCTTATTGTTGAATTTGCAAATGATGAATTCAAGAAAGGGCTGAGCCTGTTTGATGCAGCAATTAATGCTGCCAGGTCACGATTCAGACCAATACTGATGACTGCTTTTTCATTTATTCTTGGAATTTTCCCATTGGTAATCGCCACAGGATCCGGGGCAGAAGCCAGGAAAGTTATGGGCATGGCTTTGATAGGAGGAATGTCAGTTGCAACTTTGCTGGGAGTTTTCTTGTACCCAATGTTGTTTGTATTTATTGGGAAGATTGCAGGGTATGAGAAGAAGCGGGACAGAGAGGCAGCGCAGGTAACATGATAAGTAATTATTCCAAATCCCATAAATCAAGTAGATTTTTTGTAACTAATCAGTCGGCAGTCCACAGTCCACAATCGGCAAAAAAACAAATAACAATCAAACAATTAAAACACAATGGCAATTGAATTTAGGAACTTAACTGTATATAAAAGAAAGTTTTGATGATTTTAATAAACGATCTGAAGAAATCAGACGATTACTAAATCATATTCCCGATAAATCGGGACTAAAAAGTGTATATAGCCTTATCTTCAGATTGCTGACTGCTGACTGCCGACTGCCGACTGAAGATTGCCGACTTAAAGATGCAAAGAATAATGAGATTTGTCATTTTAAGCAATTCAAACTTAAGACACTGAATAGTTACGATTTTTTTAATACACTTGATATTTGGAATTTGTATTTTATTTGTTTTTTTATGATTTGGGATTTGAAATTTAAATTAACTCGTAATTCATAAACATTAATAATGAAAAGGTCAATAATATATTTAATGATCCTCCTTCTGATCGGCGTCAGTGGTTGCATGATGGGTCCGAATTTTCAAAAGCCTGTGGTGAATACACCGGTAGAATTCAATTATGAAATGGTAAAAACAGATACCGTTTTGAATCTGCGTTGGTGGGAATTATTTCAGGATCCACAACTTGTGTCGCTTATTGATACAGCCCTGAAGAATAATAAAAATGTTCTTATTGCAGCTTCACGTGTAGAAGAAGCCAGGTTGGTAGCTGGCTATACTAAATCCGATCAATGGCCTTCTATAGCTTATACTGGTAAGGCGAGTCGTATGGATCTCAACCTGATAGAAAATGATGATCCTTCCAATAGTTATTCCGCAATGGGAAATATTAACTGGGAAATTGATTTTTGGGGAAAATACAGAAGGGCTACTGAATCGGCAAGAAATGATTTGCTTGGTTCGCAATATGCACAAAGGGTAGTTCAGGTAAGCCTGATCTCAGAAATTGCAAATACCTATTTTTTGTTGCTCAATTTTAATGCTAAACTAGAAATTTCGAAACATACACTTAACACCAGGCAGGAAGGATTAAAGATAATGAACTCAAAATTTGAACATGGGACTATCCCTGAAATAGATGTGAATCAGGCAGAAATCCAGGAAGCCATTGCAGCATCTGCAGTACCAACATTCATAAGGGCTATTGCTCAAACCGAACATGCTTTAGGTATTTTATTGGGACAAAACCCTGGTTCTATGGATTCTATAGGAAAACTAGGAGATGAACAAGCTCCGGAGATTCCTGCAGGAATCCCTTCCGAATTATTAGAAAGACGTCCCGATGTAATGCAAGCCGAATATGTATTGGCAGCCCAGAATGCGAGGATCGGGGTAGCCCAGGCAATGAGATTTCCATCCATTAGCCTGACCGGCTCATTGGGTATGGCCAGTGGAGACCTTTCCTCATTTTTGTCTTCCCCGGCATGGAGTCTTGCAGGTGGAATAACCGGTCCAATTTTTAATTTCGGGAAGAATAAAAGAAGAGTAGAAATTGAAAAGCAAAGAACAGAACAGGCTTTGTTAAACTATGAAAATATAGTATTACAATCTTTAAGAGAAGTTGAAGATGCATTGGTGGAAATTCAAACCCTGGAACAAGAGTTACAAGCTGTGTTAAGGCAGAAAAAAGCAGCTGAGAATGCCGTCATACTCTCACGTGAGCGCTACCATGAAGGAGTTACTTCGTACCTTGAAGTGCTGGATTCAGACAGGTCTCAATTTAATGCAGACCTGGCAGCAGCCGAAACTTATCAAAAATACCTGAATTCCCATGTAAAACTTTATAAAGCCCTGGGTGGAGGCTGGATATCTCCGGAAAAGTAGCCCGCAAGGGTGGATCCAACTTGCGTTTTAGTCCGGCAACTGCCGGATTCTGGCACGTGTTCGCGACGTTAAGATACGAGTTTCGGGCGACAGATAAAGCGTTCATAGCAATTTGGTTTAATCACCTTTTGTTTCTTCGGAAGCCTGGGTTTTGAGAACCTCTTTTTTTGTTTCGATTGGCAAAAAACTCTTGCTTCTGCTTCTGCTTTTCTTTTTCTTTTTCTTTCTTTTCAGCATTATTCATGGGCTTGTCTGTCTGAGGAAATGGATTGTCGCTTACTATTTGGATCTTTTGCTTGATAAGTTTTTCGATATCTCTTATATACACGTTTTCTTCTGGTTCACAGATTGAAATGGAAATGCCCTCTTCACGAGCACGACCACAACGTCCAATTCTATGTACATAAGTTTCAGACTCATTTGGTATGTCGTAATTGATAACATAACGAAGCTTGTCGATGTCTATCCCACGTGCCGCAATATCTGTAGCTACTAATACTCTGATTTTACCAGCTTTGAATTCATGCAGGGCTTTTTGGCGTTGGTTTTGAGATTTATCGCCATGGATGGCCGCACATTCAATTT
>JAUVKW010000094.1 GCA_030596025.1 Bacteroidota bacterium
TCTTCTCCCAATCTTTCCGGCCTGATCTTTATGAATAGCCCTTCAGCCTTACAAAACAACTCATCCTTGTCATTCTTAAGTTCAGCCACCATTTTTACCCTGATGCCTTTTACCTCAACAACCCTGGCCTGAAGTGTGGCTACTGTCCCCAATGGAAGAAGTTTTTTGTATTCAATATTTAATTTTGCAGCCAAAACCAGGTGCCCGGCTAACCAGGCTGCGATACCCATTCCTTCATCCATAACTGCAGCGGTACTACCTCCATGTGCTTGACCGGGAGGACCCTGGGCTCCGGGACCAAACCAAACTTTTGAGAGCATCTCCTTTGTTTCTTTATGCCTGTAATACTTTATCCTGATCCGGTTGCCATCAGGCTCACCCGAAACATAAGATTTATAACTTAAAAACGAAATAGAATCCAGCTCCCGCCAATCTGGTGGGGCTGAAAGATCAGGATTCATCAATTGTGGCATATTAAATGTAAATTACTTTATTTGGCAAAATTATTAAAACAAATGAATTCTGCTATTATAATAGAAAAAGCCAGGTTTTTGAGTTCCTGGCTTGACAATCCCAAAAGGGATTGAATGTATGATGGGTAAACGGGTATGCTTCTTTACAATGAGGTAGATGAAAGATAACACTAAATGGTTGCGTCTTGAATAAAATAAATTCTAAAATACCAGAAAATATGACCTGTTTAAGATCGTTTTTCTGGTTTTTTCATATCAAGGGAAAAGCTACATTAGGTTGACCCCTATAGGTCCACATCTGTATTCCTTGATCTCATAGGGGATGGGGCACCCCCAACAAGTAGCTCCCTGATGAAGTTGTCAGAACTAAAAGTGTGAACATTTTATTTGCTTTGCCCATCAAATGTTTGAGATTATTTAGAAAATGGGTATCTTGGGAATGAGCCAAAATGAAGATTTATTAAAAAAACATAGTATATGAGAGTTTTTCTTAACTGGATAGTGCTTTTGCTTTTTGCGTTTTTAATGAATGCCTGCTTACCCAAAGAGCGGGCAATAGAGCCGAGGAATGTATTTACTGCCCTTAAAACTCAGTCCATACCTTTAAAAATTCGTGAGAATCAGTTTTCAAAAGGAAACCTGGTTATCAATGGCTCTTTTGAAGAAGGTAAATATCTTCTTGAGAAAACAGATGATCCAATGGCAAATATAAAAGGATGGACAAGGTCAGCTTCAAATGTTGAATGGACCGATCCTGAAAGTGGGTTGTTTCATGAGAATGAGGTGTATGAGGGAATGCATTCTGTGAAAATTACCAGAATCAAGGCTAATGAAACCGATGAACCTGGGGATGGTGTTGAAAGTGACTTTATTAAAGTATTGCAGGGGAATTATGATTTTACTTATTACATAAGACTTAAGGATATATTACCTCAGGCCGAACGTATTGGAACACGAATTCATGACGCAGTTAATATAAGATTGTTTTTTTATGATAAGCATAAGGTTAGAATTGATGGTAAACAATTTTATCCTTATAAGGAAATCTTTTTGGATTCTGAATTTAAGGGCTATTCATTTTCGAATTTTCGACATATCGATTCTTTGGGTTGGGGGAAAATACAGGCCCGTACATATAATTATCCACTGTCTGAAGGTGATATTCCTGATGGAACCCAGTTTATAAAAATATTTATCGGACTCAAGGGAACAGGAACTATGTGGGTTGACAAACTTGATTTCAGGTACTCAAAATGGAATTTCACTGCTCTGGAAAGAATGAGTCCTTATTTTGACACATCCTTTTCAGTTGCAAGCATGTTGATTCCCACTCCCAGGAAGATGGATACGAATGCAGTTGTTCCATTATTCCAATTGAAACATGATTCTTATATACCTCCCTTGATCCTTATTCCAGCTTCTGCAAATAAACAGACTATACTTGCAGCTAAGCTGGTAAAGGAGGAATTAATGAACAGGCAGGAGTCTTATTTTAAAGGAGAAGCTTTGGAAGGTGTTAAAATATCTCCCGGGATGATTCCCCCGGAGGATTTTGACGGGCTGATTTTTTCTATTGGGAAAACTTCTGTATTTGAGAAATGGAAGGATTCTCTTTCATATTCCTCTATTCAGGATAAGGAGCAGTCATATATAATTGAACCCCTGCCAGGAAAATCAAATCTGGTATTTATAGCAGGGAGAGATCCAATTGGAGATTATTATGGAGCTACAAGCCTGGTACAACTTATGGATAAAGACACAAATCTTTACCATTCGGCCACCATACTTGATTTTCCTGATATAACAGGGAGATCGTATTTATTTGCTTCATGGAATAATCAGGAAGAATTGATTGAGGATATAGGCTCTATTGATCGTATGAGTCGATTAAAATTCAACAAGGCATATGTTGGATATGGTCAGACAAGGGGGCGGAAAAACTGGTATGCACCAGATGATCTATATATTAATGGAGTTTCCCTGGCAGGTAGGAAATGTAGGGAATTGGGTGTTGTGAACCTTGCAATTATGGTGAATCCATATTACCATTTTGATTATGAGATGCATATAGATTCTATTTCCAGCGATCTTAAGAACCAGTTTGTTCATTCTCATGCATCAAGTTTACAAAAACTAAAGAATGTATTTCAAATTGGCCTTAATGCAGGGGCAAATACTATAATGCTTATGGGGGATGATTTTGTTCCGCATAGTGGGAGTAACAGGAAATCATATACTCTTTATCATAAGGACGATATTGATAAATTCGGAAGCCTGCAAAATGCACAGGGCTACATGATCAATAATTTGTATGATTGGCTCAAACAGAATTATTCCAATACCAGGTTTGAATTTTGTCCACCATGGTATCTGAACGAATTTATTGATAGAAGCAGAGGCCAGGCCGAAGTATACTTTAATGACCTGATGAAAACCATTCCAACTGATGTTGCCATTGTTTGGACAGGGAACACGGTCCGATCCTTAACTTATGATCTGGCTGATTTTGAAAGATACACCAGGCTTACAGGAAGAAGTCCTATGATCTGGGATAATACTTTGTATGCCCGGGGTCTTGAAGGAGTTTATGGAGGTTACCCTGCTTATTATCCAGGAAAGGCAAAGCTTTGTAATCTTTTTGAACCTTATGATGTTCAGTTGCCTGAAAATTTTGAAAAATATATTGATGGCCCTCATATGTATGTTAATGGCTCAGCTTATTCTGAAATATATAAAATAAAATATGCCACGGTTGCTGACTTTGAGTGGAATACCAGGGACTATAATCCCGAGTTTTCACTTTGGAAAGCTTTGAATTCAGAATATGGTGTTCAGGTAGCAAAATTATTACTTGAATTCAGTGATATTTATTATGCTATGATTGAAATCGATTACCTGCTTGAAGAAGATGTCGATCAACGCACCATTAATCTTGGCAAGAAGTTATTAGAGAATATGGAACAGATTTATTCTCTTTTGCAAAGTGAACCAAATATGAATCTAAAGCTTCTGGCGGAACTGGAAGTATATAAGATTAAGGCTGAAACTAAAATCAAGAGCTTCACTAATGTAATTCGGTAGTCATACAGTAGTCGTACAGTAGTCATACAATAGTCATACATTTGTTATACTGGTGGGATAATTTGTTTAAAACCTCATTAGTTTCTATAGTTTAGTTTAATCAAATTATTTCTATTTTTACGGCTTGAAATTTTTAGTGAATGAGATTTGAGGAAAATATATTTTATCAGGACGACGAGATTAAGCTTCGAGTTCAGAGGTATGAAAGAATGAAGAGAGAGAAAGCCAGCTTATATTTTGACGTTCATGAGTTTGAAGACATAATTGATTTTTACCTGGGAAACAATAGTCTTGGAAGTGCCTCTGAAGCTGTAAGGTTTGGACTGGATCAGCATCCTTCTTCTATGGCAATTAAAATGAGGGAAGCACAGGTATTGACAGACAGGGGAAAGATCAGCCAATCCTTAAAAATCCTTAAGAAATTATCTTCTATTGAGCGCTCAAATTATGAAGTTTTCTTATTATTGGGAACTGCCTTGAGCATCAAAGGAGAGTATAAATTGGCTATTGAGAATTTTGATAAGGCTCTGTCGATGAATCCTGAAGACAAGGATGAGGTAGCCAGCCACATTGGAATAAGTTTGCAAAACAGGGAACGGTATATTGATGCTATCAAATACTTCAAGTTGGCCCTGAAGTTAAACCCGAATCGGTTTATTAATCTATATGAACAGGCTTTCTGTAATGAGAAATTGGGTAGGTATGGCAAGGCAGAAAGCTATTATAAAGCTTACCTTGATAAGGAACCCTATTCAGAATCAGGCTGGTACAGCCTGGGAGTTGTGAGGAGTGGCATGGAGAAATATAAGGAATCAATTGATGCTTATGACTATGCCCTGGCAATAAATGATAAAAATACAGCTACTCTGTTTAACAAGGCTAATATTTTATTTCTTTTAAAGCAATATCAGGATGCCGCAGATGTTTATGCTGAACTTTTAGAAATAGAACCTGATAATATTAATGGTCTTCTGTATATTGCTGAATGCTATGAAGAATTAGGCTTATTTGATAAGGCTGAACATTATTTAAAAGAAGCACAGCTTGTGAAGCCAGATTCAGCCGAAGCTTTTTATGGTATGGGTCTTCTGTCAATGAAAAGGAATGATGTTAGGGAAAGTAGAAGATTTATCAGAAAGGCCATTTCACTTGACAATGAAAATCCCGAGTTCTGGTTTGCTCTTTCCAGGTCTTATCAGTTGGATAAAAGATATGAAAGTGCAACAAATGCTATCGATAAAACTCTAGAACTAGATCCCTTTAGCCAGGACTACTGGGTTGAAAAAGCATACCTGGAATCTTTGAACGGTAAATTGAAATCAGCTATTGGTACACTGAAAAAATCTTTTACTTTTATTCCTGAAAATGCACAGGTACATTACAAATTGGGAATATTACTTTTAAAAACCTTTTCTTTTGAGAAGGGTCTTTCTCATATTGAACAAGGCCTTATCCTGGACTATGAACTTTCTAAAGAAGTGTTTGAAACAGAAAAGAAGATTTTCTATTCCAAAGAAGTTCAATCCTTAGTTGTAAAACATAAGAAATTATAGCTTTGTTGCTCTATTTAAATACTATATAATTCTATTTTTAAAGGGAATTGGAATAGGAGCAGCTAATGTTATTCCAGGCGTTTCCGGAGGAACCATTGCTCTGATTACCGGTATTTTTGAGAAGCTTATCGACTCTCTTAAATCAATTGATATAACTGCTTTTCACCTATTGACAAAAGGGGAGTTTCGCAAATTCTCAAAGCATGTGAATCTCGATTTTTTGCTTGTTGTTTTTGGAGGGATTTTTGTCAGTATCTTAACATTTGCAAAGTTATTTGAGTTTTTATTTCTTGATTATCCGGTTTATGTATGGTCGTATTTTTTTGGATTAATCCTGGCATCAGTATATTTTGTGGGGAAGACTGTTCAAAAATATAAGCTCCCTGTAATAGTCACTTTTCTTATTGGTACCTCACTGGCATTATTTATTACTTTTCTATCTCCCGGATCACAGAATGACCATTTTCTGTATTTATTTCTTTGTGGTATCGTTGCTGTTTGTAGTATGATCCTTCCGGGGCTTTCCGGCTCTTTTGTCCTTATACTAATGGGGAATTATGAATTGGTGTTTATTGAGGCGGTGAACAACATGGACATTACAATTCTTTTACCGGTAGTTCTGGGATCTGTTTTTGGATTGATAGCTTTTTCTCACGCCCTATCCTGGATACTGAGAAATTATAAGGATCAAACCATTTCGTTGCTGACAGGGTTTATTTTGGGCTCTTTGCTAACACTATGGCCCTGGAAAAACACTGTTTACCAACTTGATAGCATAGGAGAAATTATCACTAAAGCTGATGGTACTCAGGTGATACAGGCTTATGAGAGGTTTTTCCCTCAAAGTTTCAATACCGAAGTTATTCTGGCCCTGGTGTTGATGCTGGCTGGGGTTCTAACAATTACCCTCCTTGAAAAAATTGCAGTAAAAGGGGACAAAAACAATTAGACCAACTTCATGGATAAACATCATTTATATGGAATAATAGGATCTCCTTTGACTCACTCTTTCTCCAGGGATTATTTTCTTAACAAATTCAGGAAGGAGGGAATTTCAGATTCAGAGTTTCGTAATTTCCCGATAAGTGATATTTCTGAATTACCAGGGCTGGTAGATTCCCACCAGGAACTTATTGGTTTAAGTGTAACTATTCCTTATAAGGAAGTAGTATTGTCCTTTCTTGATGAAATTCATCCCGAAGCAGAAGAAATTGGTGCTGTCAATGCCATTAAAATCACAAGGGAGAGGTCAAGCTTTAGAATGATGGGTTACAATACCGATGCATATGGTTTTAGTAGCTCCTTACTTTCTCAATGGAAAGTTGAAAAGGGTATGAAAGCTTTGATTTTGGGTAGCGGTGGCGCTTCCAAAGCCGTATATTTTGCCTTACATAAATTGGGTTTTAAAATTTTTGTGATTTCCAGAACTAAGATTAAAGAAGGCTATCTTGCTTATTCAGATCTCACAGAAGCTTTTATGAATGAAATTCAACTTGTTGTAAACACTACTCCTCTGGGGATGTTTCCTGAGATAGAAAATCTGCCTCCAATACCATACCAATTCCTGGGAAGAGAACATATTCTATTCGATTTAGTTTATAATCCTGCCAAAACTTCATTTCTTTCCAGAGGAGAAGAGCAGGGTGCAATGATTATTAATGGTTTACAGATGCTGCATCATCAGGCTGAAAGATCCTGGTCTATTTGGAATGCCGACCTTTAACATTTTAATCACAATTACTGCATTTTATTATTAATTTGCGTAACTATGTTCTCTATTTTTGGCACAAGCTTATAAAGAAATGGCATAGGACTATTTTTGCAGCCATTTTTTAATTTGCATTGAATGAGAAAAACAAAGTACATAATTGGAATACTAATTGCTCTGCTTCTTGCTTTTGCTCTTACAGGTGTTGTAAACAGGTCGGTTGAATTTAGCGACGAGTTATATATCAACAGGCCTGTTAAGATTGTTTACTTTGCCATGATGAATCCAATGAAGATGGATGCCTGGGTTCAGGGTTTTGAAAAGCTTGAGTCTCTGGATGGATTTCTGAATGGTCCCGGTTCCAGGTATTTGCTTACACTCAGAATTGGTAATAGAAATGTGGTGGTGATGGAGGAGGTAACATCTTTTAACTGGAAAGAAGACCTGGGATTAAAATTTGATTTTGGACATATGATAATGGAAACTATGATTGTATTCCAGGAAGAAGGGGAGGGAACCAGACTTCTGGTTGAGACAAAAGTGACAGGAAATGGGATACTGTCTAGCTCAATGATTACTTTCACTAAACCCATTATTAGGAAGCATTTTGTCACAAATTTTACCAATTTGAAACTTATGCTGGAATAGGGTTTTAGTTAAATGTAATTTTAAAAATTTATTGAAGGAATAATTCAGGCTAAATGAAGATTAACAGATTGATATATTTTATTGCCGGTTTTCTTTTGCTTGGATTCCTGATGGCTGGGATATTGAATAAATCAATAAACTACCGACATGAAATAACTATTCAGGAAGAAGTTAATTCAGTTTTCACATCGGTTATTCTGCCTGGCCAGATAAAAATGTGGCTTGAAGATTTTGAAAAAGCCGAACTAATTGGGAACCTGCTTGAAGACGCTGGAAATCAGTTTCAGGTTACATACAATCTTGCCGGGAGAAGAACTAATTTTGTTATGGATATTGTATCCTTTGAAAATGAAAAAGAGCTGTCAATAATCGCTTATCCTCCCCAAATGACCATTTCCGTTAATATGATATTCAGTGAACTTGAAAATGGTACAGACCTGATTGTTGAAACTTCCATAAAAGGAAATTCCTTGTTTTGGAGATCGTCTCTGGTTTTAATGAAGCCATGGATAAAAAGAGGATTTCGTAAGAACCTTTTAAGTCTGAAAACTTTTTTGGAGAATGAATAAGTCTATTTTCGGAATTGTAAATTTTATACAAAAAGAAAAATAGCCACGAAGCCACAAAGACTCTAAGCAACACCAGGAAGAGAAAATAAAAGTATTTTGTAAGTATAAAGTAGTTATATGTCATATACACTTAGTATCGGAGAAAAGGCGCCTTTTTTTAAATTGCCGGCAACAGATGGGAATAGCTATAGCCTGGATGATTTTCAGGAAAGAGTATTGGTTGTATTCTTTACATGCAACCATTGCCCTTATGTGATTGGATCGGATGAAGTTACGAGAGCCACAGCTAAGAAATATTTACCCAGGGGAGTTGAATTTGTTGGGATCAATTCAAATTCTCCAAACACTTATCCGGCCGATGATTTTAAGAATATGGTAGAAAGGATGAATCAGTATAAGTTTCCATGGAAATATTTGTATGATGCCAGTCAGGATATTGCCAGAGCATATGGAGCATTAACCACTCCTCATTTTTTTGTTTTTAACAGGCAAAGGAAACTGGTTTATACAGGAAAGGCCACAGATAGCCCCAGAGATGCATCAGGGATAAGGGTTCATAATTTAGAGGAAGCTTTGGAAGAGCATCTGAATGGAACCCCGGTATCAACACCTTTAACCAATCCCATAGGCTGCAATATTAAGTGGGATGGAATGCCTGCCCATTGGATGCCTCCGGAAGCCAGGGATCTGGTTTAATAAATAATCCCAATTATTACATTTTTTTACTAATTTGCGAAACGATGTTCTTATTAACAAAATCATATTTTTAAATGGCTAAAGTAGTTGTATTAGGAGCTGGAATATCAGGTCATACAGCCGCTGCTTTTATTAAGAAAAAACTTGGTAAAAAGCATGAAGTTGTTGTGGTCAGTCCGGCTAAAAATTACCAGTGGATACCCTCAAATATATGGGTGGGAATAGGCAAAATGAGACCTGAGCAGGTATATTTCCCTTTATCAAAAGTATACAATCGTTGGAAAATTGATTTCAGGCAAGCCCTTGCAAAAACAATTTATCCTGAAGGAAATAAGGATAGTGACAGAGCTTTTGTTGAAATTGAATACACAGAAAAAGATCGTCAGGGAGAGTCAGATAAGATTGAATATGATTACCTGGTAAATGCTACTGGTCCGAAATTAAATTTTGGAGCCACAGAGGGACTTGGTCCGGACAAACATACTGTTTCTGTATGTTCTTATGATCATGCCGCGCATGCATGGAGTAAGCTTGAAGAGGCCTTCCAGAGAATGGAAAAGGGCGAAAAACAAAAATTTCTTATTGGAACCGGTCATTCAATGGCAACATGCCAGGGTGCAGCATTTGAGTATATCTTGAATGTGGCTTATGAAATAAACCGGAGAAAACTAAGAGATAAAGCTGAGTTAACATGGATTTCAAATGAATATGAGTTAGGTGATTTTGGGATGGGTGGTGCATTTATTACACGGGGAGGATATATCACACCAACAAAAGTCTTCTCAGAATCAATATTTGCAGAATATGGGATAAAATGGATCAAACGGGCAGGAGTGTATAAGATAGAAGAGGGGAAGGCACATTATGAGACATTGGACGGAGAATATAAAGCTGAAGATTTTGATTTTGCAATGCTGATCCCTGCTTTTAGTGGAGTAGGAATTAATGCCTGTGACAGGGATGGAAAGGATATTTCGGATAAACTATTTGCTCCAAATGGATTGATGAAAGTAGATGCCGATTATTCAGGAAAGCCATTTGAAGACTGGAGTATTGAAGATTGGCCATCCACCTATCAGAGTCCGGCATACGATAATATTTTTGCTCCCGGAATTGCTTTCGCACCTCCGCACTCAATTTCCAAACCAATGAAAAGCAAGAATGGGACTGCAATATTCCCTGCTCCCCCGAGAACAGGAATGCCTTCCGGGGTTATGGGTAAAGTAGTTGCCTTAAATATTGTAGATAAAATTAAGCGTAACACAAAAGAATTTAAGCATCGGGCTTCTATGGGGAAAATGGGGGCTGCCTGTATTGTTTCTGCCGGCTATAGCTTTACAAAAGGAAATGCTGCTACCATGACTGTTTTTCCTGTGGTTCCCGACTGGCAAAAGTACCCTGAATGGGGTAGGGATTTGAAGTATACTGTTGGAGAAGCCGGATTAGCAGGACACTGGATAAAATTGGTGCTTCACTATATGTTTTTGCATAAAGCCAAAGGTTACCCCTTTTGGTGGTTAGTACCGGAATAGTTCGTTAGATCAAGTATACAATTATTGTGAATATCGAATATCGGTTAACGAATAATAATTAAGAATTTATGAGTAAAAATATAGTCAGGGCCTATTATGATGAAGCATACCCGCCAATGCCAACTAGATCTGTACAATTTTGGCGAAAAAATATTCTATGGCAGGCCTATAGATTTATAGTATTGAATCTGAAAATAATGCGAATCATAGTTGGTGGGCATTCTTAAAATGTTAAAGAGCTTGCCATGTTAAATGTAACGAAGGTCTGTGACCCTGACATTTCTTTGATCACCGAAGCCTTGGCGTAGGTGATATCGTCAGGGTGCGCCTTGCCTGTCGGCAGACAAAGCCTTCGGCTTACTTTAAGTTTCCTTGATCTTTAGCACCAAAGGTGCGAAATATAACAGCCGGGGGTGAAGCCCCCGGATAGGATACAAACCACAAACAGGTCCGCAGCGTCTGGCTTAATAGCTGAATAATGCTTCCCGGACCGCACGAATAGGGTTTAATAATTGTGATTTTTATTATGGCGTCTGATCATTGCGGTCATATTGCAATATTCCTTTATTAATCAATGTTGTCTGACCGCTGAGATGTGAACAGATCCTAACCCCGGGTTGCACCCACTCAGACAATTAATCTAAAGCCAGGTTTATTAAGTTTATAGCAGTCTATACCTAAACCAGATGCTCAAAATGTGGGTTTACCCGGGGCTATAAATATTCAAGCCCGACGGGCTTATTGCGTTTATCTTTGATCTTTTTGGCCTTTCTACTATTAGACCTTTCGATCTCATAAAGAGAAAACTGCCACCCGGAGGTGGCAGTACTTTTTTTACTAAGCCTAAAACCAAATAGGTCTTATTGAAAAAACTGAATCACTATGGATGTCAGTTACATATATGATGTTATGATTTGGGAAAAGGTTGCGTTAATGAGACTCAAATTTTGCAAGCAAAATTTATTAGTCGAATTAATCCAGACAAATCCACAGAATTTCGTCAGGATTTGACGCTGTCTCAAAAGGTTCAACAACTGTCATTCTGAACTAAGCGAAGCGTTCTCACAGCCTGTCCCGAATTTCGGGAAACGAAGTGAGTAATCCTGCCTGCTGACTTTGTTTTTACTCACCTCTTTCCCTTACATTTTTCCCTGCAACACTATGCCCTGTCGCACTGCGATCCAATCCTTTCATTGTCCTTCACCTA
The DNA here is from genome assembly GCA_030596025.1 of Bacteroidota bacterium. Taxonomy (GTDB): domain Bacteria; phylum Bacteroidota; class Bacteroidia; order Bacteroidales; family VadinHA17; genus JAYEGO01. The sequence goes on from JAUVKW010000094.1 coordinate 11,468, forward strand.
ATTAAAAATAATACTATCTGTTAGTTTAATGAATATTATATGTAAATTGAACACAAGTTAAAAACATAACATTACAGAGTAAAATATAAACTATATTTTAACTAATGATTTGAAAATAAGTTCTTATTAACTTAAACCAAAAATTCTCACAAAATGATGAAAAATTCGAGGCGTAGGTTTATTCGAAATACCTTAATTGGGTCAGCTGGGATTGCCACTCTTCCATTTCTGCAAAGTTTCAAGACAAGTGCCAATGATACTATCAGGATTGGTTTTATCGGGCTTGGTCAGCAAGCAATGAATCTGTTGAATGGTTTTAGTAAAATTAAAGGAGTTCAAATAGTTGCCGGAGCTGATGTGTATGGCATTAAGAGAAAACGTTTTGAGAAACAATTAAATGAGTTTTATAAGGACTTAAACTCAAAGCCTGATGTTAAGACATATAAAGACTATCGGGAAATTATAGACAGGCAGGACATTGATACGGTTGTAATTGCATCACCCGATCATTGGCATGCCTTAATGGCTCTTGATGCATGTAATGCAGGGAAAGACATTTACCTGGAAAAACCGATTACATTTTCTATTAAGGAAAGTTTGATGCTTGCTGAAGCTGTACGAAGAAATAATGTGATTTTTGCTACCGGAAGTCAACAGCGTTCAGACAGCAATTATCAACATACTGTTAACATGGTGCATAGAGAAGCTTTTGGAAAGCTTACAAAAGTTAATGCTTACGTTGGTCCTGGCCCCGTTCCTTATGATCTGCCAGAAGAAAAAATTCCTGCAGATTTGGATTGGAAACAATGGTTAGGACCCATGCCTTATGTACATTATAATTCCAAACTTAATCCGCCTATCACTATAGATCCTCCTACAAGGGAAACTTTTTGGGCCCGATGGCGATATTACAAGGAAACAGGTGGTGGATATACTTGTGATTGGGGTGCACATAATTTTGACATCGGTCAGTGGGGGTTAAACAAAGACCACAGTGGCCCGGTAAAGATTATTCCTCCCGGTTATAAAGACACGAAATTTTTAACATTTGTTTATGATAATGGATTGGAAATGACAAACGAGCCATATGATGAGCAGAAAACACTGGGGGTTAAATTTTGGGGTGAGGATGGCTGGATTGAAGTTTCCAGAGGCAGCATTGCGGCATCAG
>JAUVKW010000140.1 GCA_030596025.1 Bacteroidota bacterium
ACGTAGCTTTTATTCCCGTTCGTCCTGATCTCAGCTTCAAGATGGGAAGTGAGATAGATGGAGGTAAGTGGTTGAAGGTAATAATGATATCCATTTCCGGCAGCAGTATATTCTTCGAAGCTAACACCTAACTGGGTTCCAATTTGTCCGGCAGCATATGTTTTTACTATATCCGGGAATTTTTTCTCAACAAACTGCGGGTCAGTGCCGCTTGTTAATTTGATATAAGTATATGCTGAAAAAGCTATATAATTTGGTCTTTGATCAAGCTATACCAATGGCCAGGCCAAGAATGTTGATAATTGAAAAAAGCTTGTTTCTGAGAATGTTCCTGAAGGCTATAACAAAATAATTTTTTAACATAACAATATAGTTTTGTTAATTGTTTAAAATGCAGGAATAAAAGCAGCTAGGGGGTAAGCTGTAAAAATAGTTATTTTTTGCTTATTCCCGGTGTTTTCTTGGTGTTGTGCCTTTGTGGAGCTCTTCCTGTTATCCCATTACAGTACCCTGATAAATATTGCTTCGTATTTCACAGGGGAAACTTCTTTTTTACGGGGCTGCGAGGAAGTACAATGGAAAAATCAATACATTTTATTGATCATCATACCCCATTTATCCCTGTCCTTCATGGTGAATTGCATCTCATTTCCAGTCCTGGTAACAAGTTTTAAGCCCTTAGGTGAAAATATGCCCGAGCTGAAGTAAATGATTTCTTTTATTTGATTGAAAAGAATTTCCAGATTAAGACCATTGTTGGAATTAATTATTGGTTTAAAATAGATCCTTTGGTTTGTCAGAATTAGTTTTCCTCTAATTTTTTCTGAATGCTGGATTTGAGTGGAATCTCCAGCTTTGATCACAACTTCATTTTCTTTGAGATCTACTTTCATAATAGCATATTTGTGTTTGTGCCTTGAATATATTTTTCATAGGTTTGATCAGTCAATCATACCTATATAAATACGACGTACAAAAGTAACATTCGTTGCAAAAAATGCAGATTATTTTTTCATATTTAGTAATTCTATAATGCGAGGTCAGCCAGAGTTATATGAGATCCTGAAAAAATTGGATGTAGAATTTGATTATTACCCTCATCCTGCCGTGCCAACAGTCCAGGAGGCTATGAAGTATTGGAAAGGAATGGATGCGACCAAATGCAAGAACCTATTCTTCAGGAATCATAAAGGGGATAAGCATTACCTGGTAATTATTGAGCACAGGCAACAGCTTGCAATTAGTGATCTGGAGCAAAGATTAAAACAGGGTAAAATTAGTTTTGCCTCAGAAAAAAGGTTGGACAAGTATCTTAAGCTTACACCGGGCTCAGTAACTCCTTTCGGATTGATCAATGATATTGAAAATCATGTTCATGTTTTTCTTGACCGGAATTTAATGAAGTGCAATAAAATAAGTTTTCATCCTAACATTAACACAGCCTCTTTGGTTTTATCATATGTTGATTTTGAGAAGTACCTGAAATGGGTGGGAAACAGTTATGAGTTCCTGGATTTGTATTAGTGAAACTCAAATTTCAAAAGTGTAATGAATTGAAATTTGTAAGTTGAACTAATCCCGATAGCGTAGCGTATCGGGGTTAATTAATTAGATTCACTGACTGCATTCATAAAAAAATTATAGCGATGGGGTAGATTCTATACTACCTGTTGGCCTGGCAGCTGAATTTTTGTTCCTCCTGACTTCGACACTGGGTCACCCAAAATCGAATAGTTGAGCTAAATTATGTTTTTCTTCGGAGATTAGTAGTATGTGAGATACCTTTCCATCATTTGTTTGAGCTATTACATGGTAAATTGTTCTGGCAATTTCGATAGCTTTTTCAAGACTAAGTGATGTTTGTTTTTCTTTCCTGTTTTCCTAAAAAGGCAGCCTATAATGTGCTGTGTTTATTATGGGCTTTGCCCCTAAAACCCCACAAGCATTCTTTTGACCGATCAAAAGAACGCTTGACAAGAAAAATCGCCGATTGCAATTCTCGGCCACCCACTTATAGCTTGCTTGCTAAGGTAAAAGAACTCGACCGATAGTAATTTAAACAGGTCAGTTAAAATTGGTATTGATACTGTCTGTACTGATGGTTACTGGTATGTCTCAAACAGCTTTTCCCTTTTGACGCAAGCTTCGCTAAGTGGGTCCCGGCCTTGCGGACTGATGTCGGTACTGAAGAGCAGCGTCATTGCTCCGTAGGTCAAAGATCCCTGATGATTAATATCAGGGCAGGCCTGACATTTCTTTGATCACTGTATCCGCAGTAGGCGGAGTAGGTAATATCGTCAGGGAGCAAAACAAAAATAACCCTGGCTAAGCTTTGTGAAATAAAGGTAAAAAATGACCCAGGGTCATCCAAATTACACCAATCTGAAATTGTATAAGTCTGATTATGCACCATTTAAGAAATTGCGATGTTTTTTGTGTCGAAGTCAGGAAAAAACTATAGTGATGGGGTAGATCCTATACTACCTGCTGGCCTGGCAGCTGATTTTTGTTCCTTCGACAACCTGCCTACCGGCCCAGGGTTCAGGACAAGGATTCGGATTTTAATCCTTGTGCGCCATTTTTATAGCTGTAACAGCTGCCTCATCTCCTTTATTTCCATATTTTCCTCCTGATCTGTCTCTGGCCTGTTGTATAGTATTTGTAGTAAGTACTCCAAATATAAAGGGAAGATCATAGCTCAGGTTAAGTTCGGTAAGTCCATAACTAACACTCTGACAGATATAATCAAAATGAGGAGTTTCCCCCTTAACTACACATCCTAAGCAAATAATTGCATCCAGGTCATCCTGCTCTTCAGCAAGAATTTTTGCTGCATAAGTAAGTTCGAAACTTCCTGGTACAAATTTGATCTGGATATTTGCTTTTTCTACTCCATGCTTTTGAAGAGTGTTCAGAGCACCTTCCAGTAAACTTCCTGTAATTTCTTCATTCCATTCAGAAACCACAATCCCAAAACTCATACCTGATGCATCAGGGATAGAGTCTTTGTCATAATTTGAGAGATTCTTAAACTTGCTTGACATAACTTGATCAGAAAAGTATGGTTTATAAAGATTGAAATACAGGATCTAAATAAGCTATTCTAATTCAATCTTAACTTTTGCAATAAACTTTTCAATATCCTGGGCTTCCGAACTATTAGGATATTCCTTTTTGATATTTTCGTATAGTCCCAGGGCTTTGTTGAATTCACCGTTTGATTCATGCAGTTGTGCAGCTTTCATATAATAAATGGGTGAAGTGAATTCATTTTTTCTTTGTTTTGCAGCTTTTAGATACATGCTCAATGCGTCCTTTTCATTTCCCAGTTCAAGGTAGGCATCACCCATGGCCCCTGTTGCAACACTTTGAACTGTTTGATCTCCTGAATCAAAATCTTTCAAATACTCAATAGCATTATCAAACTCACCCAGATGGAGGAAAGAAATTCCGGCATAATAGCTGGATAAGTTTGCAGATTTTGTAATCCCGTATTCTTCAATTATGTCAATGAATCCCAGATTGTTCCCGTCTCCATACAAAGCAAGATTGAAGGAGTCTGCTGCAAAATATTGTTCGGCAACATACATCTGACTTTGAGCTTCAATTTCTGCCGGGCCAACAATATATCGTTTGTATAGTGTAAATCCGACAACAATAACTGAAATTGCAAGTATAATAATAGTAAGGCTTTTTTGATTCTCCTCTATATATTTTTCAGTGCGGGATAATGCATGTTCAATACCTTCAATTTTTTCTTCAGTATGATCAATCTTAGTTTTAGCCATTTCAAATAATTCTTATATATTGTTGTATATTATAAAGTTTCGCAAATGTAGGTTTTTGTTTCAAATTATAAAACTTTAGCCTCAAAAATATGGTGGAATTAGTTATTTTTGTACTAGCTGTTTAAGCAAACTATTCTTTTCTAAACGATGCTTGTATGTACCTGCAAAAACTATCTGTCAATAATTTCAAGAATTACGAACAGGTACAATTTGTTTTCTCTGATAAACTAAATTGTTTTGTTGGAAACAATGGAGTGGGAAAGACAAACCTTCTGGATGCCGTATATTATTTATCTATAACAAAAAGTTATTTTAATTCAATTGATAGTCAGAATATCAGACATGGCTCTCAATATTTTATTATTAAAGGTACTTTCCCAACTGAGGGTAAAGAAGAGGTTTTTACCTGTTCAGTTCAAAAAAATAAGAATAAAAAGTTTAGCAGGAATAAAAAGGATTATAAAAGGCTGGCAGATCATATTGGATTTATTCCTGTGGTAATGGTTTCTCCGGCAGATTCGGCACTTGTTAATGAAGGGAGTGAAGAGCGTAGAAAATTTATTGATGCAGTGATTTCCCAATACGACAGGCCTTATCTGGAAGACTTAATTGTTTATAACAAGGCGCTGAAACAAAGAAATATATTATTAAAGAGTTTTTTCAGGGAAGGGGAGTTTAGCGAATCTTCTCTTGAATTATGGGATCAGCAAATGATTGGACCAGCAACCAGGATCCACCAGAAAAGAGTGGATTTTGTGGAACAACTCATTCCTGGCTTTCAGAATTATTATGGATTAATATCTGAAGGAAAGGAGGTTGTGAGCCTGGAATATCGTTCGCAATTAGATTCTAAAAGTATGATTGATTTACTGGAGGCAAATCGTGAGAAAGATAGAATTCTGCAGTATACCAGTGGTGGGATTCATAAAGATGATCTTGAATTGAAGCTGGATGATTATCCGATTAAGAAAGTAGGTTCTCAGGGTCAGCTAAAAACATATCTGGTATCTTTAAAACTCGCTAAATTTGATTTTGTAAAAGAGCGCACTGGAAGAACACCCATCTTACTCCTGGATGATATTTTTGACAAATTTGATGCTGGCAGAGTGAAGCAAATAATTAGTATTATCTCTGATCCTGCATATGGGCAGATATTTATTACTGATACACACCAGACCAGGCTTGAGGATATGCTCGAAAACCAAAAGGTCAATTATAAGGTATTCAAGATCAATGATGAGATAAGCGAAATTAATTCCAAAGACTCAACAAAATAATAATGAGAAGGAGTAAAACCCAGCAGATATCAAAAGTTATTCATGCTTTTTTGAAGGAATCCGGTCTTGAATCCCGGCTGAAGGAAGTTGAATTGATCAACAGCTGGGAAGAAATTGTTGGAACATTGATCTCAAAGAGGACAAAAAAAGTAGAGATAAAGAATGGGAAAATGATCATTTACCTTCGGTCTTCTGTAGTAAAGAATGAATTGATGATGCTTCGGGAAAGTCTCAGAAATTCTTTAAACGAAAAGGCCGGGGAAGAGATAATTAAGGAAATTGTACTGAAATAAGAGGTTGAGAATGTTGAGAACCTTTGAGCCCGTTTGGACAAAAAACCCACGAGCGACCTGTGTATAAGCCAGTGAAAACGAGCAAGCTCGTAAAGTTTATAAGGTTTAGAAAGTATGGGATTTAATGAGGCATCATAATTAAATATGCTCAGAAATCGGAACAAAACACCTCCTCCTAAACTATCTAAACAGTCTAAACTCACTAAACTTTCTTATTAGAACCTTTCCAGTTGAGAAAAGAAAAAATCACCTTCAATTGTGGCATTTTCATCACTGTCAGAACCATGAACGGCATTGTTCTGGATAGATTCCGCGTATTTCTCGCGAATTGTTCCTTTTTCGGCTTTAGACGGATCTGTACTTCCAATCAATTTCCTGAAATTTTCAACGGCATGTTCATTTTCAAGCACTAAGGCTACAATTGGACCCGAGGTCATAAAATCAACCAACTCATTGTAAAAGGGCCTTTCTTTATGAACAGCATAAAAGCTTCTTGCCTGGTCTTTTGATAAGCTGGTATATTTCATTGCACGGATTTTAAAACCCGCTTCGGTAATCTGACTGATTATCTGACCAATGTAATTGCTTCTTACGGCATCCGGCTTAATCATTGAGAATGTATATCTTCCTGTCATTTCTGAAGTTTTAAATTTCTCAAATATAGAAAAAAATTGCAATATGCAGAGGGAGTAAGAAAGCTAAATTTGCATGAAATCTTGTATTGATTTTCTTATCTTTGCAATTCTTAAAATTATATGGAATATATATCGGAACATAAAGGAAATGAGCTCAAGTCTCTGATTGAGAGTGCTGAAAGAATTATTATTTTAAGCCATAAGAATCCTGATGGTGATGCCATAGGTTCATCTCTGGGGCTCTGCCATTTTCTGGAAATGAAGGGAAAGCATGTTAAAGTGATAGTTCCAAATGAATATCCTGAATTCCTGCACTGGCTCCCAGGGAATGATTTTGTTATTAAATATAAGAAAGAGCCACAATTAGCAGGAAAGCTAATTGAGGAAGCAGAACTTATTTTCTCTCTTGATTTTAATGATCTTAAAAGACTGGGCAAATTGGGGGAGATAGTGGAGAAGAATCAAACTGCAAGCAGGATTTTGATTGATCATCATCCATATCCTAAGCCTTTTTGTGATGTAGAGATATCTACCGTTCATGTGAGTTCCACAGCTGAACTGGTATATCACCTCATCCAAAGGATTGATGATAAGGCATTGAAAAATAAAGATTTATGCGAATGTCTTTATGTTGGGGTCATGACCGATACCGGTTGTTTTAGTTTTAACTCATCAAATCCGGCTACATTCCGGGCGGTAGCTCATCTACTCCAGTCTGGCATTGACAAGGATTATATTTACGACAGGATATTTAATAATTATTCTGCCGGACGAATGAAATTGATGGGTTATTGTTTGAACCATAAAATGCATATTATTCCCGAGTATCATACTGCTTATATTGGCCTTTCTCAAAAGGAAATGAAAGAGTATGATTTTAAAATGGGTGATAGCGAAGGCTTTGTGAATTTACCCCTTAGTATTGAAGGAATCATATTTTCTGCTCTTTTCATCGAGAAAGCCGGTCATACAAAGATTTCTTTTCGTTCCAGAGGTAATTTTCCTGTAAATGATTTCTCTGCCAGTCATTTTGGAGGTGGGGGCCACATGAATGCTGCCGGTGGAGAGTCCAAAGAATCTTTAACAGAAAGCATTAAGCATTTTGTCTCATTATTACCGGATTATTCAAAATGGTTAAAGTAAAATCAATTCTGTTTTTTATTATAGGCATGATTATTGTAAAGCATTATGACATTATCTATGGTTTATTATAGCATAAGCTTTTTATTAAAATATTTTTGTTAAGATAATTTCATTTAATAATTCGGAATGAACAAGCAAATTAATTTCAGACTTCTTGTATTTGTGTTTTTAGGTATTAGTGTTTTATTTTCATCCTGCTTAAAGAAATATGATGATGAGCTGAAAGCCAGGGAAAAGGCAATTTTAGCAGATTATATTAAAGATAATGATATTACAGTACCACCCACCAACAGTGGGATGTATTACCTTGAGACCCTTGTAGGAACCGGGTTGGCACCGGAAACCGGAGATAGTCTCTGGGTGCATTTTACAGGTGAGTATTTAGATGAATTCGTTTTTCAATCAACTTTAGAGGGGCCTCCTTTTCTTTTTCAGATTGGAGTAGGTGAAGTTCTTGATGGTTTTGATGAGGGTGTATCCTACATGAAAAGGGGAGGAGAAGCAACATTTATAGTTCCTTCCTGGTTGGCTTATGGTGCAAATGGTTATTATACCATACCTGGGTATACTACACTGCTATATAAAGTGCAGCTTGTGGATGATGCAGGTTTTGATAATGCAGAAGATCTGGCAGTATTTCTTGATGCAAACCAGATAGACACTCAACCCACAGAAAGCGGCTTATATTACATTGAGACTCTGGCTGGAACAGGAGAAGAGCCACTTCCTCTCTCTGGAGTAAGTGTGCATTATACAGGTATGCTGCTTGATAGCACAATATTCGATACTTCTATTGGAGGGAGCCCTATATCTTTTACTCTCGGAGCAGAACAGGTAATTCCTGGCTGGGATGAAGGAATTGCCTTGATGAAAAAGGGAGGGAAAGCAACACTAATAATGCCTCATACTCTTGGATATGGAGTAATTGGCAGCGGAACTGTAATACCACCCAAGGCTTACCTTGTTTTTGATGTGGAATTGCTTGATTTATAATAGTAATGATGCATACATTCAGGAAGGGTATTTTTATATGTTTCCTTTTAATATTTCAGTTTTTTTGTTCAGCTCAGGAAGCTTCTAATGAAGCTGGGTTGTTTGAAAAAAGGCTGGCATCTCTTCAATCAAAAGGCATTGAGATCACTTTTATTCAGGAAGGAGAAGGAATTCTTCCTGTACCAGGTCGATGAATTCGCAAGCCATGTTCCCTGATCCTGCCCTCAACGCAGCAACCATTTTGCTTGCGAGAAACTCTCAGCCGATCGTTTCGAGGTAACTGCGCAAGCCGCCAAGCGTCAGGTGCACCGCTACGGTCG
>JAUVKW010000100.1 GCA_030596025.1 Bacteroidota bacterium
TGAACTACTGATATCTTTAGTAGTTACATACCTTGTTCCTTTCCAGCTTTTAAGAGTTAAAAAGATCAAAAAGAAAAGGAATACGGCCATAATTGCATAGAGAATTGGTTGAAGCATCACAGCATTCCCCCATTCATTAAACAAAACAGACATATCCCAATAATGACCTTCTGTAGCAGCATAGCCCAGGCTTTGCATTCCCTGATCTATAGGTTTTAAAATCAGACCCGGAAAGGTTCCCAATAAAAAGGAGAAGAAAGAAAGAATAAGCATAGGTATCACCATAGAAGCAGGAGCTTCTTTTACATGATCCCATTCTTTTTCCTCCTGTCCCAGGAAGAACCCAAATAAAAATTTATAGCAATAAAGGAAGCCGGCAGTACTGGCAAAGAATATAAATATTACTAAAATATAATGATCACTGCCTATCAATGATTCGTAAAGCATCCATTTGCCGACAAAACCACCAAGAGGAGGAATTCCTGCCAGGGCAATGATAGACATCAGCGCGGCAATAAATGTCCATGGCATTTTTCTTATCAATCCGGTTACTTCAGTTAAGTTGGTAGTGCCGGTTTGTTTTTCAATTGCACCAACAGCCATAAATAAGGTAGCTTTAAATAATGCATGAAGCACTGACATAAAAATTGCAGCCAACATTGAAAGCTCTGTGCCAATTGCCACCCCAATAATAATATAACCCAGTTGGGCAACTGAAGAATAAGCCAGTAATTTTTTTGCATCGTCCTGCGCTACTGCCCATAAAGTTCCCATAACAGTGGTTATGGCACCTAACCAGGCCACGACTTCCCGAATTAATGTATGCTCCGGAAGTTGTGTAAGAAGGCTTGCGAAAACCAATATCATACCATACACCCCCATTTTTGAGAGAGCTCCGGAAAACACTGATGTATATGCCATTGGGGAGTGACTATAAGCCCCCGGAGCCCATACATGCAAGGGCATCATGGCGGCTTTTACACCAAAACCCGTAAGGAATAAAATAGGTAGCCAGATTTGATAGGATAATGAAAATGATGAAAATGAATAGATTAAGTCTTCTATCAGTACACTATGAATTTGACCATAACTGATTACGATAGCCATCAGCATAGCATAGGCACCCATTGCACTGAAGAATATATATTTAATCCCAACTTTTTGTACCGACTTGCCTTCATAAACCACTATCATATAGGAAGACCAGGTCATGATTTCCCAGAAAATGAAAAAAGAAACAAGATCCCTGCTTAACAGGATGCCCATCATGGAAAAAATGCCAAGAATAAAATTGAAATAAAAATATCCCAGCCTGTCTTTTCCTTTCATATAGGAAACACTATACACTGCAGCCATGGTTCCCAGTCCCAGAACAATGAGAGTGAAAATCCAGCTAAAAGGGGTGATGCCCCATTCCATGTATAAACCATTCAGGGAAAATGAAAAAACATCTCCTATTTCCACTTTCAAATAAAATAGAGCTGCTGCCGTAAAAATTGTTAAAACAAAAAATGCACTGCTTAAGATATTAGAAAGCTTATGAGCAAGGTAAGTGAGGATTGCTCCACCCAGAAATATACCAAATATTAAAACTATACTATTCATCTTCTATTGGCTTATTGAATTATTGACTATCCTGCAGAAAGAACATCTTGAATATATTTTCCCTTATCCATTAAACTTTCTGAAGCTTCATGCAGATAAGAGGTAATTAGATCAGGATAAAACCCAATGGCAACAATAAGAACCCCCAGTACAATCATGGATACCATTGCATTTAAAGTAGGTTTTTTTGGCTCAACATCTTCTTCTTTCTTGAAGAAATATATGCGGTTAACCACCCTGAAATAATACACAATTTCTACGATACTAACCATTAATACAAGTCCAATGACCAGTATCATATCTGAATTTGCTGCAGCTGAAAGCATAGACCATTTAGCCCAAAATCCGGATAATGGAGGCATGCCCACAATGGCAATAGCCCCCAGGGCAAACAAGAAAGATGTGAGGGGTAAATATTTCCCCAGGCCACTGAGTTCACGTATGCTTTTTTCAGTAGAGTTAAACACCAGGTAGCTTCCGGAGAGAAATAGAAGTGGCTTAATGAGAGCATGATTTACCATTAAAAATAAAGCGGCAAAAACACCTTCTTCAGTACCAATACCGAAGGCTACAAGAACCAGCCCCATCTGGCCAATACTGGAATAAGCAAGCATTCTTTTTATTTTATTCTGTTTTATGGCAGCCATTTCTGCAACCACTAGGGTAATCATGCCCATCAGGACAAGGAATTGCATAGAGCCTTCAACATCAAAAAGGGTAAATGTTACTCTGATAATAGAATAAATACCTGCCTTGACTACAATCCCTGAAAAAGCGGCTCCAATTGGTCCCGGAGCCTGCGAATATGCATCAGGAGCCCAACCATTAAGTGGAAATATTTCAGCTTCAATTCCCATGCCCACAATAAAAAACACTAAAGCAAGAACTCTGAATTCCGGTCTCATCAGATGTGCTTTAGAAGCAATATCTGCCATGTTTAAGGTTCCAAGCTGGGAATATATAAGAATAATAGCCAGGAGTAAGAACATACTTGATAATGAACCCATTAATAAGTATTTGAATGATGCTTCAGCACTATCCCTTCCGGTATAAAAAGCCGTTAAAGCATATCCTGAAATACTCATAATCTCAATGAACACAAACTGGTTAAAAATATCCCCGGTAAGCACGATTCCTATGGAGCCGGTAACGAGCATTAGCAAGAGAATAAAGTATTTTTTTGAAGGCTCAAAATCAACATTCTTAAAGCGGTAGCTATACATCCAAATGATGAAAGCAAGAAATAGCATTAAGGTAGTTAGCAGTCCTGTAAAAGGACTAAAAACCAGGTTTATTCCCCAGGGGGGAGCCCAGCCGCCAATCTGCTCAACAATAGTTCCCTCTTGAAGTACCTGGCTATAAAGGCTAACAGATAATATCAATAAGTATAAAAGCACAATCCCCGGAACTATTCTTACCAACTCTTTCCAGATAAAACCGAGCAGGGGAATCAGAAATGCCGCCAACAGGGGAACGGCTACAAAAAGAATAGGACTTCCTACCATTTTAAATTCTTTATTTCGTCAATAACAAGTGTATGATGATGCCTGTATAACCTTATAACCAGTGAAAGGGCTACAGCAGTTACTCCAAAGCCAATTACAATGGCTGTCAAAACCAGGGCTTGAGGGACAGGATCTACCATTCCATTTCCAAGATTTCTTATGTTTTCAAGTGTTAAGGGCATATCCTTAAGTAACTGTGGCGAAAAAACAGGAGCAGTACCTCCCTGTATATAACCAATGGTTATTAACAGAAGATTAACCCCGGATTCAAGGATAGAGAGTCCAATCACAATCTTAATCAGAGATTTTTTTACAAGTGCCCCATACAGTCCTACCAGGATTACCAGGATAGCCGAGACAAAAAATCCATACTCTACAATGCTAATATCAAAATTTGTTTGCTCCATATCCTTAATCTTTTTCGTGCAGGGCAGTATATATCAAGCCGGTTAACTCTGCACCTACTTTAAATCCAACAACAATATAAATAATGGGAATAAGGCCTCCGCTGAATAAATTGTTCAAAGTTCCGACCGGCATGAAATTCTCAAGGAAAGTGCTTCCTTTGATCAGTCCCATCAAACCTATTACAGTAAAGGTGATTCCGGCAAATGATTCTACAATGGTCAAAACTTTATGACTTACTGTATAATCCTGGTATGCCAATAACATCAGTAGAAATCCTGTGGCAACAATAGTTCCCCCCTGGAATCCGCCTCCCGGAGTAAGATGTCCGTGTACAAAAACATATATTCCTAAAAGAATAATAGCCGGAAACAGAATTTTAGAACCTGCCATTACAATTTGGCTGGAAGGAAATAAAACTGTACGCGCCCCCACCTTATGTCTTTTCTTATATAAAATTCCGCCCATTGCGGTGGTAGCTAGAAACAAAACCGTTACCTCACCCAGGGTATCAAAACCCCTGAAGTTTACAATGATGGCTGTAATGGTGTTGGAAACTTTCAAATCCATAGGGCCCTTTGTAAGATAAAAATCCTTCACCCCATCTGTAAAAAACTGTTTTCCAAATTCCAGGCTGAATAGTACATCTGCCAGGTAAACCCCAAAAACCACTAAAAGCAATAAAACCAGTACTTTTTTCACCTTATCTGTTTTATAATTATTTATTTTCCTTCCGGTCATGTTCATCTTCATATCTAACCGTATTTCTTATAGTAATGATGAAGATAATGGTTGTAAGAGCTACCCCAATGGCTGCTTCTGTAAGTGCTACATCCGGTGCCTGAAGTATGAGAAATAAAACAGAAAGCACAAGACTGATTACACCGGTTCCTATAACTGCATAAAGAAGATCTTTTTGCATAATAGAATAAATTGCTGCTCCAACCATCAGGGCCAGCAATACAAATAGAAATATCAGGTAAATGATCATGATTGTTCCTCCTTATTTTCATTTAAATATGCATCCTTATAAGCATCTACTCCCTTTGTATTTTTCAGATAAGGGAAATTCTTACGCTTATAATTTGCCCTGGCAAGAGCATGCGAGCTAAGTGGGTTGGAAAAGGCAATAAATATGATAATCACCATAGCCTTTATCAGCCATGAGGTTTCCATCAGACCAACTCCGAGTATCAGGCTCATACCTCCAAGGGTAGTAGCTTTTGTACCTGCCTGCAAGCGGTTATAGGCATCCGGCATTCTTACAATTCCCAATCCTCCCAGGAAAAGAAAAATTCCTCCTAATAATACAAACAAGGCTCCAATAATTTCAAGTATTTCTTTCATAAAGCACCCTCCAAATATCTGGCAATAACAAGAACCCCGATAAAACCAAGAACCCCGTATATAAGGGCCACGTCCAGGTATATGAACCGGTTAAAAACATAGGCCATTAAAACCATCCCTGATACGGAAATGGTTGTTAGGGTATCCAGGGCCAGGACACGATCAGCTGCAGTTGGGCCTTTCATAATACGCCAGGCTGAAAAAATAATACCCATCACCATGAAACCAAAAGTTACATAAATTATAATCTGTATCATTCTGCGAATATTTTTAAGAGAATATTTTCAAATTGTTGAGCTATTTCAGTATGCACCTTTTCAGGATCATCAGTTTTCACATCAATCCAATGCACATATAATGTATCTTCTATGAGATCAACGCTTAAAGTTCCGGGAGTAAGTGTAATGCTGTTTGCCAGCATCATTTTTGCAAAATCTGATTGTAGCCTGGTTTTAAACTTTACAATCCCGGGATTTATAGGTAAAGAAGGAGAAAGCACTCTTTTTGCCATGTCAAAATTCGACCGGATAAGGGCAATCAGAAAGACAAATACATATACTATCGAATAAAACAAACTGACAGGATGAAGAACTCTCAAGCTACAACAGTCAAAAAAGCGACTGGTAAACAGGGCCAGAAAAAAACTTAAAATAAGACCAGTTATAACTTCCTGTGCCTGGAAACTGCTAGTAAAGGCATTCCAGACAATAAAAAGAAAAAGCCAGTTAAGAAAAACACTGGATAGTTTTTTATACAAAGTATTGGTTTCCATTTCCGGTAGATTCTAAAAAAATTCAAGAATTAATCTAAATCGTATTCCCTGCCACTGAAATACTTCATAAACTGTACTCTTTCATATTCGGCAGGATTAGGACTATTAATCTGGCTCATCTTGCCCCTGAAATCATCCAGTTTATTATAATTATGTTTTTCCATCCAGGACTTCAGGCCCTCATTCAATTCCCTGATATATTCAATCCCGTTTTTATAAAGCACCGAAGCTACCTGCACTGCATTAGCACCTGCTAATATTTGCTTCACTACAGCATCGCTATTATGAATACCTGTAGAGGCAATCAGGTCGCAACTCAAACGTCCTGACAAAATGGATGTCCAGCGCAAAGAAATAGGCAGATCAGAAGGATTACTTAAAACACTTGAAGGTACCACCTTGAAGTTTTCAATATCAAAATCAGGCTGAAAAAACCGGTTAAAAAGCACAAGGCCCTGAATGTCTTTTTCAGACAATTTTTTCACAAATGCAGCAAGGTTAGAGAAATAGTAACTTAACTTAATTGAAACCGGAATATCTAACAAACCTTTAATTTTATCAGTAAGATTAAGATAGATATTTTCTATTTCCTCGCAATCCTTGGAAAAATCTGAAGGGGGAATAAACAGGTTGAGCTCTATAGCATCAGCACCTGCTTCCTGAACTTTTTTAACAAAAAATTGCCACTCATGAGTACAGGTGCAATTTATGCTGGCTATTATCGGTATACTGATTTCCTTTTTCGCTTCCGAAACAAGCCCCAGGTACTTCCTGATATTGTCTTCCTTGATTTTATAATCATAATAGTCAAGGTAATCCAGATTAGGAGCCTCTTGCTTTAGCTCCTCGCGGATAAGACTCTCATATTCATAATAAATCTCTTCCTCGAAAATTGATTTCAGGACAACAGCTCCCGCACCACTTTCTTCAATTTTCTTTAAATTTTTCAGATTGGAGGATATACTTGAACTTCCTACAACCACTGGCGATTTTAATTTTAGTCCTAAATAACTGGTTGACAGATCCATAACTTGGAATATTTGGTAATAGCTTAGTGATTAAGCGACAAAAGTAAACTTTATCAGTTAGAAGAAACATATTCTTTAACATATCTAGATACTTATATATATCGATCGTGGTTTCAAATTGCGACCATCAATATTATTATATACCTGAATACCTGATCTTTGAAAAATAATCAGATCTTATTTAATAAGTTTTATTTTGAACAATCATTGGATTTTATGTCAAATGATGTTGTATAACATATTTGTTTGTTTTATTCCTCCTGAATAAACCATGGTATAAATCTGATTTTTATTGTGCTTTTGTTTTTTCCTATCTTTAAGCCCTAATAAGTAAAACCAGAAAGACCTTTCAGTTGAGAAGACGGAAAAAGATAGAAGAAAAGCTTATTAGAAACAACCGGCAAACCATCATGTTAAACCGGAGGGAGATGAATGCCCTTAATGCCTTCTGCGAAAAATATAAAATAAGCAACCGCTCAAAATTTATGAGGGAGGCAATCATTACCACCATCCTTAAGAAATTCGATGAAGACTACCCCAGGCTTTTTGATGACGGAGAAACAGACCTTTTTAATAGAAAAACCTCTCCCTCATAATTGAGAGAGAGGTAATTTAAATCATCTGGTTGAAACTAGAACTTCACCGGAATCATCATTTGCACTTCTGTAGCTTTCCCGTTTATTTTACCAGGATTCCACATTTTATTTGTTAATCGAATAAGCCGCATGGCTTCCTCGTTCGCCTCTGTGCTTAAACCCCGAATAATTTTTATTTCCTTCACAGAACCATCCACATCCACAAGAAACTCAACATAAACAAAACCATTTAATTCTTCAGCTACATTTCTTAAATTCTTTTTGAGGAAGGCCTCAAGTGCTTTCATTCCACCTTTGAATTCAGGCATTTTCTCAATCATGCCAATACTCTCCGGCATCCCGTTTTCATCAGGTTCATGATCAATTGAGGCATCTTCTAATTCATATACCACGTTATTGCTACTCTTACCAGGGGCATAACCCAATTTTCTTGAAGTACGTGAGTAAACTCCCCCCACCGCATAATTGCTTACACCCTGTGGTAATGGGAGAGGTTGCTTTACGGAAGTGTAGTTCCCGCTGCTATTTCTAATTTCAGAATCCAGGGCAATAAAAGAAGTGTATTGAGTCAGTAAATTATATTTCAATCCAATATAGCTTACTTCCTTTATTAACTCTTCATGGGAGTGGGAGACATGGATAAAGTCATCCAATAAACGAACCTTCTCCCTGGCCCAAAGGTATTTCAGTGCCAGATTACTTTCCTCCGGTTTGCTCTCTTCAACTTTTAATATTTTGAAGTACCTGCTTTCTCCTGCATATCCTGAAAGCTTTATGCTTCCTTCAGCCTTTCCTTTCCATTTTCCAAATACGATTACGGGTCTTTCTGCAAAAACATCGGGGGTATTCGCAGGTTGCATATCATAGGTTTCAAAACCAATAAATGAAATTTCAATGTTTGTAAGTACAGGTTGAGAAACATATTTTCTGAATTTTTCAGCAATAGCAAAGGCTTCATTTTCATCAGTCACAACAAAAGCCTCTCCTCTTCCAACATGCGCCATTCCCTCAATAAGATGCCTGTTTACCGAAGAACCTATTCCGAACGGGAAAAAATTAGCCTTGCCAAGATTGTCACTTATATATTCAAACGCTTCTTTCTCAACTGAAACATAACCATCAGTTACAATAACAAAACTTCGCGAAATCCCCTCTGTTGAATTCAGGGACATTCCTCTTTTTAAGGCAGGCAATAACTCGGTTCCCCCGCCACCACTTTGCTTATCTATAAAACTCATTGCCTCGTTTATGTTCTCCTCACTTGCATTCACAGACTTTTCAGAGTACAATTGAGACCCTCCTGCAAACAGTAGTATGTTAAAAACATCTCCCTGTTTCAAGCCTCCCAGCAAGTCCTTCATTAATTTTTTCGACACATTAAGGGGAAAACCATACATAGATCCGGAAACATCCACAATAAATATATATTCCCGTGGGGGAATAATCTCTGGTGTTACATGCTTTGGAGGCTGTATCATGGCAAGGAAAAAGTTTTCTTCTTCTCCTTCGAATAACAATAATCCAGATTCAATTTTTGCCCCCGTCAATCTGTACTGCAGGATAAAATCTCTGTCCCCCTGAAAATTGTTCCCATCTTTTAAAGATATCAGGGCTTTCTTTTTTCCTTTATAGTCAATACTTACATTATGGCTATTGCATTGTACGAACTGTAATGGTAAGCCGGCCGCTAATTGTACTTCAATATCAAAAGTGTAATTTGAACTCTCTCCCTCCTGGAGATATGGGTTCTCAATCCAGTTTTCTGCACTGTGATTCTCTCCACCTGAATTATACCTGGGACCAACAACCGTTGGGTAAACAAATTCATAGATTCCTGATTCAGGAACGAGCAATTCAGTATACCTGAGTTCAACTTCAATTATATCTCCAGGCAAAATATTGGCAACATTCATTGTAAATACATTAGGCCTTTCCTGCTCCAGCAATGATACTGTTTGTCCATTTGCTTTCGCTTGTTCATAATTCCTTCTTGCAGCTTCTCTTTCCTGGATTACCGCAATAATTTCCCGTTCACCAATTTTCATTTTCATAGCATAAACGGCTGCCCGGGTTGAAGCCGGGAAAACATAAATTGCCTCAAGTGTATTAGTTCCCGTATTTTTATAAACCTGACGTATATGAATATCAGCTATAACACCTGCAATATGCACCCTGGCATTAGTTTCCTTCAGGGGCATTCTGTCTGTTTCAGGGTTTTCGCTGTGCACAAAAAAATAGGGCGACTGTGTTCTGTCTTTTAAAATACCCGGTACAACTACCGGAATTTCCTGGGCGTTAATACTGTTGAATATAAATATAAACAACAGGCTCAAGCTAAGCCAGAAAAATTTTTGTCTGTTTTTAATTATTTTTGTTTTCATGATTGTAATGTGTTTTTAATTAAATTATTATTTGTGGGATTCATTATTTGGATGCCAGATATATATTATTTCCATAAAAAAGTTTTGCATTTTTTGGAATGATCTTTGCAACTTGCTGACTGACAGAAAAAAGATTTTTATTACTTTGTTCCCTCATCCTTAAAATGATCTTTATAAATTGTTTCTGAAAATCCGACATAAGAAAGAAGGTGTAGGGAAAACCCGGAAGGTTTTTTCGGATAAAGACTCTTTAGATAAAGATATTTTGGACAAAGAGATAATCCGTGAATACCGCCAAAAACAAGATCCTGGTATTCTGGAACCTCTGTTTGAATCCTATATGCACCTGGTTTTTGGTGTTTGCATGAAATATCTGAAAAATACAGAAGATGCCGAGGATGCCACAATGGAAATTCTTGAAAAATTGATGGATGACTTAATTAAACATGAAGTTGATAACTTCCCTGCATGGCTTCATTCCTTAAGTCGCAACTACTGCCTGATGAAGCTTCGCTCAAGAAAACACATATTCATTGGCGAGAATGAAGATGCAGGAAGAAAAATCCTGAATAATCTTGTGGAATCTGATCCTGATTTGCATCTTTATAATGAACGTGAGGCAGAATTGTCTCAATTAGAGGATGCCCTGGCTCAACTAAATAAAGAACAGGGGCAGTGTTTGAGCCTGTTTTATCTTTCAGGGAAATCTTACCAGGAGGTGGCTAAAGAAACCGGATTTAGCATTAAACAGGTAAAAAGTCACATCCAAAACGGTAAAAGAAAATTAAAAATTAATCTTATCTCAATTATAAATGGCAATTCATCCCGATAAGCATATTTTTAATCCTTCCGGATGCCTTCGGCTGGAATCCCTTCAGAAATACATGAAAGGTGAATTTCCAGAATATGTCCGTGAGGAAATTTCTTTACACCTGGAAGAATGTCCATTTTGCAAGGAAGCCATGGAGGGACTTACTTTAGTTCCGGACACGGATGTACAAAATAAATCAATTAGTACCATCAGGGAAGGAATGAAAGAAAGAATAAGAAGCAGGAAAATGAGCACCAGTAAAAGCTACAGATTAAAACGAAAGTTAAATTGGCTTGCTGCTGCTGCCAGTATTATTTTATTGACAGGTATTTTTTCTATTTACAATTACCTGCTTAAACCCGATAGTGAATATCTTGCCGAAGAAGTTAATGTAACGGATATTTCTGAAGATTTTACAGACAGCATCCCGGCTGCAGTTGTTTCAGAAAGTGTAGCTTCCAGTCCCCTGGCAGAATTTGTTGTGGCAGATGATGAAATGGATGTTATTGCCAGGGCAGAAAAAGCTGAAGAGATTTCTTCAGAAATTGTCAAAGTTGGGGGTGTTTCTGCTCAAAAAGTTACAGCTGCGGCAAATACCCGTTCTGAAATGAAATATGCTCCGGTTTCTTTAAAAAAGACCAAAGGTACTGCGGAACCAGCAGCCAATAAAATCAATCGGACCAAGCCTGTTTTCCAGAACAATGTATACAAGGATTTTTATGATTACATCGAGAAAAATCTTATTTATCCGGATTCTGCCTTAACAGCAGATTTACCTGGCAGGGTAATACTTGAATTTACCATAGATGAAAATGGCATAATAAGCGAACTGAAAGTAAGGGAAAGTTCACACAACATTTTTGAAGAAGAGGCCCGCAGGCTCATCTCATCCTCGGGAATCTGGCAGCCGGCAACAGAAAACGGACAGCCTGTAAGCTATCTTATGTTCCTGCCAATAGATTTTATTCCTCCAGATAAGAAGTAAGAAAAGAGGAATTGAGGTAAATAAATGGTCATTCAATATTCCATTGTTCCATCATTCCAGTATTCCATTCCCCTGTTATTTCATCAATTTCTTAATCAAATATTCAGCAGCAGCTTCATTTACCTTCATCTGGTTTGCAAACATCATAAAATGATGTGTGTCATCAACAATCACCAGGGTTTCTATATCCACTCCCTTTGCAAGCAAACGCTGAACAAGGTCAGTACTCTGACTAAAAGCCACATTCCTGTCATCATCGGCATGAATGATCAATACCGGAGAAGTCCAGGTTGGAATGCTGGACACCGGGGAAGACTCCCATGCTATTTTTGCTATAAGTTCTGCATCCGGAGCTCGTTCATACTGATCAGGTAATAATACATCCCTGATTCGATTTATTGTCCTGTCATGAACTCCATGAATATCAACACCTGTAGTAAAAAGGTCAGAATCACGACCCAGGGCCATAGCTGTTAAATAGCCTCCGTAAGAACCTCCATAGATCCCAATTTTTTCAGGATTCACATAAGATTGATTTGCCAACCATTCCCCAGCGGCTTTTACGTCCTGGTATTCTGATGCGCCCC
>JAUVKW010000074.1 GCA_030596025.1 Bacteroidota bacterium
ATCAATACCGCATTAAGAATTGGTTTTGTTGCTCTTCTTTTCGTAATGAGCTATTTAATTCTTAAACCATTTATAATCCCTGTACTATGGGGGATAATTATTGCAGTGGCTGTATTTCCACTTCATAAACGATTTTCAAAATTTCTGGGTAACAGGGAAAAACTCTCTGCATCGTTAATAGTGTTAATCGGATTAGCTCTACTGGTCATTCCCTCTGTAATATTCACAAATTCCACAATAGATAGTGTGCGATCTATTTCACAACAGATGGATGCAGGGACTTTATCTGTCCCCCCTCCAGATGAAAAGGTGGCAGACTGGCCACTTATTGGAAAGCCTGTATATGATACCTGGAAGTTAGCCTCAAATAGTCTTACTGAGACCATTAAGAAGTTTGAACCTCAAATAAAAGAATTCGCTCCCAAAATACTTTCAGCAGTGACCAGTTTGGGTAGAACAATTTTACTTTTTATAATTTCATTAATTATTTCAGGAGCATTCCTGGTAAACGCTGAATCGGCTGAAAAAGCAGCTAAGTCTGTATTCAAAACTCTTGCAGGTGCAGAAGGAGAACAATATTCCTTCCTTGCAAGTGCTACCATACGAAGTGTTGTACAAGGGGTACTGGGAACAGCCATTTTACAAACTTTGTTTTTAAGTATTGGAATGTTTGCGATTGATCTTCCCGCTGCAGGAATTGTATCTCTTATAGTTCTGATTGTAGCCATTATGCAGCTGCCGCCGGCCCTGATTATGATTCCTGTTATCATATATGTGTTTAGTTATGCCAATACAACACCCGCTGTAATTTTTACCATCTGGTCAGTTTTATGGGGTGCTGCAGATAATTTTATTAAACCTATGATAATGGGTAGAGGGGTTGATATCCCGATGTTGGTTATTTTACTGGGAGCCATTGGTGGCATGATGCTGGGAGGGATTATCGGCTTGTTTGTTGGGGCAGTATTTTTAGCATTTACTTATAAGGTGTTACAGGCTATTGTGAAGGCTAACTAGCTTAAGAAGTAGGCGGTAGGTAATAGGAAGTAGGAAGTAGGCAGTAGGCAAAAGTAGTATCACAATAATACCATAATCAAATAATTGGAGAGGGAGAGAAGAGGCAAAGGGCAAAGGGCGCGGGGCACAGGGCACGGGGCAAAAGATTAAAGGATAAAGATAAAAGAGGAAGAATGGAATGATGGAATGATGGAAAGATAAAAATAAATACTTTAATGCTAAAATAAATCTATAGAGATTAAATATGACCAATCAGCAATGGCAAATATTAAAAGACCTGGTGGCGGGAAAGATACCTGAAAACCCTGTAACAGGATTTATTATTGATAGTCCATGGCTTCCGGGGTGGCATGGCACATCCACTTTGGAGTACTACTCTTCAGAGAGAAGCTGGTTTAATGCAAATAAAAAAGCTATTGAAACATTTCCTGACACTATTTTTCTGCCGGGTTTCTGGTCAGAATTCGGAATGTGTTCAGAGCCATCAGCATTTGGTGCAAAATGCACATGGCAAAAGAATGACCTTCCCTATGCCAGTCCTATTATCACAGACCTGGCACAGGTATCAAAATTAAAAACTCCCAATCCCTCAACCGACGGACTACTTCCTTTTATAATACAACGATTAAAATCTCTGGAGCCTGAGATTATTGATATGGACCATGAGATAAAATTTGCTATTGCTCGCGGACCATTAAATATAGCTTCATTTCTAATGGGAACATCAGAATTGATGCTGGGATTTATGCTGCAGCCTGATGATATTCACAAGTTGCTCCGTATTATTACAGATTTTTCAGTCAGGTGGCTTAGATATCAAAAAGAGATTTTCCCGGGAATAGAAGGAATTCTATTGCTTGATGATATTGTAGGATTTATTGCTGAGCCGGAGTGTAAAACATTTGCTGTTCCATATATTAAGGAAATTTTTCAGTCATTTGATACAGAAATCAGACTTTTTCACAATGATGCTCAAGGACTTGTCAGTACTCCATTTATTAAGGAAATGGGAGTTAACATATATAACTTTAGTTTTGAACACAGCATTAATGAGATACGCAAGTTAGCCGGTGATGAGGTAGTATTGCTTGGCAATCTGCCTCCACGTGACGTTTTGGCAATGGGTACACCTGAGGAGGTTAGAATCAAAACCGTGGAAATGTTCAATAATACAGATAATAAACAACGAATTATCTGGTCGTGTGGCGGAGGAATGCCGCCGGATGTATCAACTGAGAATATCACTGCCTTTGTGGAAACAATTCAAAGTTTAGGATGAAAAAAATACAAATTGTATTGCTTTCTTTTTTAAGTCAGTTTGTAGTTGCACAGGAAGAACTGCATCGCTTTGACGTGAATGCCGGTGATTTGTCATATATTGATTGTCCTGTTGAGGTAGATCTAAGCACCTTCTCTCCGGAAATATTAAAAAACCTGGCATTATTTGAAGAAGTAAAAAATAATTTTATCACAGTAAACTTTCAGATTGAGCCGGGGGACAAACCCAAAATGTTGTTTATTATTAAAGGGAAATTTGAAAAGGGTGAAAGTAAAAGTTATGTTATTTTAAAGGATGCTCCAAAAAAAAGGGATAAACAAATTCAGATTACCCGGAGTGCTGATGAATTAACAGTGACAAACGGAGGGCGTCGTATTTTATGTTACAGATTGTCAGAAAAACTACCCCCGGAAGGTATAGATCCAATCTACCGTAGATCAGGGTATATTCATCCTCTCTATTCACCGGGGGGTGAGAGGTTAACACGTATTCAGCCTCCTGATCATTATCATCATTATGGAATATGGAATCCATACACTTTAACTCACATTAATGATAGAGAAATAGATTTCTGGAACCTTGCAAAAGGTGAAGGAACTGTTAGATTTGCTGGTTTACTTTCCATTACTGAAGGAACCCTTTTTGGAAGATTTGAAGTTCATCAGGAACACCTTGATCTTAAGGCCCCGGAGTTTGACCGGGTTGTGATTAATGAAACATGGGATGTCAGGTATTGGAATGCCTCAAAGGATGGTAGCAGATACACTCTCGATCTGGATATACATTTAAAAAGTGCAATAGAGGATACCATTTTTTTTGATGCCTACCGCTATGGAGGCGGAATTGGATTTCGGGCAACTGAAAAATGGAGAAAAACAACCTGCACGGTGTTAAGTTCTGAAGGTAAGCATCGTGAGGAGGCTGATGGTTCTCGTTCCAAATGGTGTATTGTTGAAGGTATTTCGCAAGTTCATGAAGGAAGATCAGGCATTCTGTTTTTGAGCCACCCATCTAACCGGGAGCACCCGGAACCTATGCGGGTATGGCCGGCAGATATACATGAGGGACAAATGTTTTTTGAGTTTTGTCCGATTCGTCATAAAAGTTGGGAGATAGTATATGGTGTAAATTATTTACTTCGCTACAGGATGATTGTATTTGATGGAAAGATGACAGCAGAGGAAGCCGAAATGTATTGGAACAGCTTTGCGAATCCCCCGGACATATTATAGAAACAACAGCTTCAGTGGCTCCAAATTGTATCCACTTTGTACACTTTGATATACATGCTTATATTTAACAAACAGAATAAACTTTAAAACAAATGAAACAGATTGTTTTTTCATTATTAATTATGCTTACAGTAGCATCTCAGGCTCAGAATGAATCATTCAAGGGTAAACAGATACTTATTTATACCCGAAACGGGGAGGGATATGTGCATGATAACATTAACGCCAGTGTTGAGGCACTAAAGGAGATCTGTGAAGCATTATCTGTCGGGACATTAGTAGCTGATGATCCTTCCATTTTTGAGTCAGAAAAGTTACAGACTTTTGATGCTATAATATTCTCTAACACAAATAATGAGGCTTTTCTTAACAAGCAGCAAAAAGAGAATTTCCAAAAATTTATAAGATCGGGGAAAGGATTTATTGGTATTCATTCAGCATGTGGTTCGGAACGTGAATGGCCATGGTTCTGGTCTATGCTCGGAGGCACATTTATTCGTCATGCACCATTACAGGAGTTTGATATAAAGATTATTGACACAGATCATATTTCCACACAACAACTGTCCCTAACCTGGAAATGGGAAGATGAGTGTTACTATCTGGATCACCTGAATCCTGCGATAAATGTTCTGGTTGCTGCAGATCTTACAACGCTAAATGACAGTAAAAGAAATGAATATCCAGGTACTGTTTTTGGAGACCTGTTTCCCCTGTCATGGTATCATAATTTTGAAGGAGGAAGAGTTTGGTATACAGCATTAGGTCACAAAATTGAATATTATAAGGATGAGAATTTCAGGTATCATCTGAAAGGTGGGATACAATGGGTACTTGATAATAACTAAATAATAAACAGATGAAAAGACGAAATTTTATTAAAAAAACTGCCGCAGGAATTACTGCAGGGATCGTGCTTCCAACCATTGTCCCATCAACTGTATTTGGTAAATCTGCTCCCAGCAATAAAATTCAAATTGGTCAGATTGGTTTTGGACGTATTGCCCGTTCTCATGACTTACCTGAGACTATGAAATATGATATTGCCCGTGTCATTGCAGTAAGTGATGTGGATTCAAAAAGGATGAAGGAGGGAAAGCAGTTTTTAGATAATTTTTATTCAAAAAAATCTTCCATAAAGAACTACCTGGATGCAAAGATGTATGATGATTACCGGGAATTGATACTCAACAAAGATATTGATGCAGTGATAATTAGCACACCAGATCACTGGCATGCACAACCGGCTGTTGAAGCAGCACTGGCAGGAAAGGATATATATCTTCAGAAGCCAACATCGCTTACAATACATGAGGGCAGAGTACTTAGTGATATTGTAAATAAAAAGGGCGTGATACTTCAAATGGGGACACAGCAGAGATCATCGCCACAATTTAGAATTGCAGCTGAGTTGGTGAGAAACGGCCGCATTGGCAGGATACATACAGTAAAAATTGGTCTTCCCGGTGACCCGGCCGGTCCTGAAGCGGCAGAGATGCCTGTTCCGGATAATCTAAATTATGATATGTGGCTTGGATCAACTCCTGAAGTTTATTATACCGAAACAAGGGTACATCCCCAGCACGATTACAGTCGCCCGGGGTGGCTGCGTCTCGAGCAATTTGGTGCCGGGATGATCACCGGGTGGGGCCAGCACCACATAGATTCAGCTAACTGGGGTCTCGACACTGAATATACAAATCCGGTGGAGATAGAGGCCATGGCACAGTTCCCAAGATCAGGACTGTGGAATGTTCATGGGGATTTTATGGTCAGGGGAATGTTTGAGAATGGTGTTGAGATGCTTATAAGTGGTGGATATCCAAATGGTATCCGGTACATCGGAACAGAAGGATGGATCTTTGTTTCCAGAGGTAACTACCAGGCTACAGCCAGCGATCCAGTGGCAAAGTCAGAAAGTAGTAAGGCTCTGGATGCAAGCGATCCGGCTATTCTCGCATCTGAGATCCGTGAAGATGAAATACATCTGTATAAGAGTAAGGAGCAACATGGTGACTGGCTCGATTCAGTTCAATCAAGAGAAGAGCCCATCTCCCCGGTTGAACCAGGACACCGGGCATGTGCTACCTGCCTCATAAGTCATATTGCCATGAAACTACCAGGCAAACTTAAGTATGATCCGAAAGCTGAAAAATTCCTTGATAATGATGAAGCAAACCTCATGCTTCGTAGGCCCAGCCGTAAGCCATATGGACTGGATCATGTAAAATATATTTAATCAATGAAAAATAGAAAAATCATATTTGTAATAATAAGCTTTTTACTTCTGATGAGTTGCAAACAAGATTCATCGTCCACCAATAATTCGAATATGATCACTATTGTAACAGTTGCTCCCGGACATTTTCATGCTGCTCTGGTTCAGAAATTTATGTATAAATCTGTTGATAGCACTTTTTTTGTATTTGCTCCTGAAGGACCAGAGGTGCAAAATTACCTGGCCAGGATAGATTCTTACAATTCACGAATTGAAAATCCAACAAGCTGGAAGGCAAATACATATACAGGAAAGGATTTTTTCCAGAAAATGCTTGATCAGAAACCCGGCAACCTGGTTAATTTAGCTGGAAACAACAGAAACAAAACCAAATATATCTATGAGTGCATTAGTAATGGATTAAATGTATTATCTGATAAGCCCATGGCTATTGATTCTTCAGGTTTTACTTTGTTAAAGGAGGCTTTCAGTCTGGCTGAGAAAAAAGGAGTGCTTCTGTATGATATTATGACTGAACGATTCGAAATTACAACGATCTTACAAAGAGAATTTTCACAACAGGAAAAAATATTTGGAAAATTACGAAGTGGATCCATAGAGGAACCTGCTATAACAAAAGAGAGTGTCCACCATTTCCAGAAAACTATATCGGGAATACCTTTACAGAGGCCTCCATGGTTTTTTGATGTTGAGCAGGAGGGAGAAGCAATTGCAGATGTGGGAACCCACCTGGTTGACCTTATACAATGGGAAGCATTCCCTGACGAAACTATCAATTATAAAAAAGATATTAAAATTCTTAATGCCAGTCGCTGGACAACGGAGCTGTCAGGAGAACAATTCAAAATTATTACAGGCCTTAAAAGCTATCCTCCTTACCTTGAAAAATATGTTGAAAATGATTTTCTGATGGTTATAGCTAATAGTTCAGTCGATTATAAACTGAAGGGTTTACATGCACATATTTCTGTTGAGTGGAAATATGAAGCCCCTGAAGGTGCAGGGGATACACACTTTTCAATTATGCGTGGCACATTATCTGACTTAATTATAATACAGGGGAAGGATGAGGGATACAAACCAACACTTTATATAAAATCAGTTGACAATAAAAATAGTGAGTTACTGGAGGAAAACATAGCTCATTTTATTAATACCACTCTTAATAAACAGTATCCGGGAATTATAGCTGAAAGGGTAGATACAGGATATTGGCGATTGAATATCCCCGATAAATACAGGATTGGTCATGAAGCCCATTTTGCACAGGTAACCCGCCAGTTCTTAAAATATTTAGAAAAAGGACAGATTCCCGAAAGGGAAGTGGCAAATATGCTTGCAAAGTATTATACAACAACAATGGCAGTTA
This sequence comes from Bacteroidota bacterium, assembly GCA_030596025.1. Classification (GTDB taxonomy): domain Bacteria; phylum Bacteroidota; class Bacteroidia; order Bacteroidales; family VadinHA17; genus JAYEGO01. The sequence continues at coordinate 7,137 of JAUVKW010000074.1, forward strand.
GTATATCAAAATAATAATAAAATGAAACAAAAAAGTGTTTTATCAGGAATTAGATTGTTGATCTTACAAATTCTGCTTTTAAGTCTTGTCTCGTGTTCTAAGAAAGATTTAAGCGACCTATCCAGTAATAGCCTTATCCCTAAACCCCGGTTAGTAACAGCAGATAGTAACTATTTTAATTTTAATACCAGGACATATATTCTTGTTCCGGAGGGAAATAATGAATTGATGAAAACAGGAAAATATCTGTCACATGAACTATTATTCTACCCGGGATTAAACCTTGAGATCAGCTCAAGAAAAAAGTATTTGCGTTCAAGCCTTATAGAGTTGGTTTTAAATGAAGATGAGAAAATTCCAGGTAAAGAAGGATACAGGCTGATTATTGACAAAAGAAAAATAACTATTTCTTCTGCACAAGCTGCCGGGATATTCCGGGGAGTACAGACTCTCAGGCAATTACTTATTCAAAATGGAGAGAATACCTCTCCTGAAAGGGAATCCTGGAGAATTCCTACAGGAAACATTCAGGATTATCCTGAATATGAATACCGGGGAACCATGCTGGATGTGGCTCGTCATTTCTTTAGTGTAGAGGATGTAAAGTCTTATATCGATCTGATTTCTTTATACAAGCTAAATGTGCTTCATCTGCATCTTTCCGATGACCAGGGCTGGCGTATTGAAATTAAATCATGGCCAAAACTCACTGAAATTGGTGGAAGCACACAGGTTGGTGGTGGTGGTGGTGGTTTTTATACCCAGGAGGAGTATAAAGATTTAGTTAAGTACGCAAGTGAAAGATATATTACAATTATCCCTGAAATTGATATGCCGGGACATACAAATGCTGCTCTTGCTTCATACGCTGTATTAAATTGTAATAAGAAAGCAACAAAATTATACGAAGGAACAAAAGTGGGTTTTAGCACACTATGTACCAGCGATGAACTTACTTACAAATTTATTGATGATATGATTGGTGAACTTGTTTCCCTGACACCTGGCCCATATATTCATATTGGTGGTGATGAATCGCATGTAACTGCATTGGAGGATTATATTCCTTTTATTAACAGGGTTCAGGAGATTGTAAATTCTCATGGCAAGATCATGATGGGCTGGGATGAGATTACACATGCCAATCTGAAATCTGAATCAATAGTCCAGTATTGGGGGTCAGCAGATAATGCGAAACGGGCAGTTAGCCAGGGAGTGAAAATAATTTTGTCTCCGGCACAAAAGTGTTATCTCGATATGCAGTATGATACCAACTCTTCATTAGGATTACATTGGGCAGGCTATATTGAGGTAGACAGTGCATATGCATGGCACCCGGAGACCTTGCTTCCCGGTATAAGCAGGGATGATATTCTGGGAATTGAATCTCCCTTATGGTCAGAAACTATTAAAACCCTTGATGATATTGAATACATGGCATTCCCAAGATTAATAGGGCATGCTGAGATTGGATGGTCGGCAGATGAGTCTCCCGGCTGGGAAGAATACAGGTTGAGGCTGGGGAAACATTCAAAATTATTGGATCTGCTGGAAGTTGATTTTTACAGGTCCCCATTAGTGGATTGGGAATAAAACTACTGTGGGTGACTTCCTGTATATCATTTCTTTAGCTTTGATAGTTGAGCGTTGGAAGTTGAATGTTGGAAGTTGAATGTTGAATGTTTGACCTTTCATGATATTGGTTACCTATTTCGGTTTTGTCACAAGTTTTTGCAGCCTTCAACAATCTTTCACCTGGCATATCGAGAGGTTCAGCACAAGGCAAAATTTGCGCCAAAACCTGACTCACATTAAACTCTTAACACCAGGCTAAAGCCTGGTGCTTTTTTTTTCTTCAGGCTTGAAGCCTCTTTGCAGACCCTTTGACTCCTACCGGCAGGCAAGGCTTCGACTTTAGAAATAATCTCCTGATCTATTTCTTCCCAGGCTAACACTTACACAATCCATTTTACCACCAACAGGAGGATTCATTTTTGATACTTTCACATTTGCCTCTTTGATACCATTCAATTCTTGAAAAAGCACATCCAGTATCCGCCGGGCAATATTCTCAAGCAAGTGCGATTTTTTCTCCATTTCCTGCTTTACAAGTTGATATGCCATCTGATAGTTTACTGCATCAGCCAAATCATCACTTTCTGAGGCTTTTGTCATATCTGCTTCAATCTCAAGATTCACAAGAAACTTGTTTCCAACTATCTGTTCTTCTTTAAAATGCCCATGGTAGGCATAAAATTCCATATTTTCTATTTGAATCGTACTCATGATGAATCTGTAATTCCTATATTTTTAAATAATCTCTAAAATCAAGATAGCCACCAAGGCTCCCCAGTATAGTCATTCTTCCTTACGGGGCAAGCAAAGGCTCAAAGATACACCAAGAAGAATAAAATTAACCACTTTCTCCTTGTCTGGATTTATATTTTCCCTATTCCTTATTGTATCCAAATATAGTTATTTGCAATTTCAAGTGAAAAATAAATACCTGCAATCAAGAAATCATTGTATTTTTGCAGTATTAAAACAAAATAATGGGAATCAGTTGTATATATAAATATAATCCCTCCTTTGGAGAGAGCAACGAAAACAAAAAATCAAAGTCTGAAGAAATGAATGAACCTAAGGAAGAAAAGTCTCTGAACTTTATTGAGAGCATGATTGAGGAGGACATCCGAAACAAAAAACACAATGGAGATGTTTATACCCGCTTTCCTCCAGAACCAAATGGATATCTGCATATTGGACATGCAAAATCTATATGCCTGAATTTTGGACTGGCCCAGAAATATAAAGGAAAATGCAACCTCAGGTTTGATGATACCAATCCTGAAAAGGAAGAAGAAGAATACGTAAAATCTATACTTGAGGATGTGAAATGGTTGGGTTTCGATTGGGAAGGAGAACCAAAATATGCTTCAGATTATTTTGATCAGCTTTATGAATGGGCAGAAAAATTAATCAAAAAGGGGAAAGCATATATTGATGAACTCTCAGCTGATGAAATCGCAAAGCAAAAAGGAAGTCCGACCCAGGCAGGGCAAAACAGTCCTTTCAGGGAAAGAAGTGCAGAAGAAAACCTGAAGCTGTTCAGGGAAATGAAAGAGGGGAAGTACAAAGAAGGAGAGAAAATCCTCAGGGCAAAAATTGATATGTCCTCCCCCAATATGCATATGCGTGATCCCATTATGTATCGTGTTCTTCATAAGTCACATCATCGTACAGGAGACAAATGGTGTATCTATCCAATGTATGATTTCACTCATGGCCAGTCAGATTATATTGAAGGGATCACACATTCTATCTGCACCCTTGAATTTGAAGTCCACAGGCCACTTTATGACTGGTTTTTGGATCAATTTATTGAAACAAATTACCGACCGGGTCAAACTGAATTTGCCCGCCTGAATATGAGCTATACGGTGATGAGTAAAAGAAAGCTGCTGGAGCTGGTGGAGGAGAAACTGGTAATAGGCTGGGATGATCCACGGATGCCTACTATTTCCGGATTACGCCGCAGGGGATATACTCCGGAGTCAATACGGAATTTTTCAGATAAAATCGGAGTTGCAAAGAGGGATAATGTGATTGATGTAGCATTACTGGAACATAGTGTTAAGGAAGATTTGAATAAAAAAGCGCCAAGGGTAATGGCTGTTCTTGATCCGATAAAAGTTATTTTGAAAAATTATCCTGAAGGAAAAACTGAAGAAATAGAAACCATCAACAATCCCGAGGATGAAAGCATGGGTAGCCGTACTCTCCCTTTTAGTCGTGAGATATACATAGAACGAAATGATTTCATGGAAGATCCTCCCAATAAGTACTTCCGCCTGGCTCCGGGCAGAGAGGTCAGACTGAAATCTGCATATATCATTAAATGTGAAGAAGTGATAAAAAATGAAAAGGGTGAAATTGAGGAGCTGATCTGTTCTTATGATCCCGAAACAAGAAGTGGTTCGGGAAGTACCCGCAAGGTAAAAGGTACACTTCACTGGGTGTCTGCCGCCCATGCTATAAATGCTGAAGTGCGACTGTATGACAGACTCTTTAATGATGAAGACCCGGGTGGGAAGAAAGAACAGGATTTTAAAGATTTCTTAAATCCTGACTCCCTTGAAATTCTGACCGGTGCAAAGTTTGAACCATCCTTAAATACGGTTAAGCCTTTTGAAAATCTTCAGTTTCAAAGACTGGGATATTTTTGCGTAGATCCTGATTCCACAGAAGATAAACTAGTCTTTAACCGTACTGTACCACTGAGAGATACATGGGGGAAGAGACATAAGTAGAAGAAGAAGTGAGTGATGAGTAGTGAGAGTTGAAGCGAAGCGGAGATACTGACATGAGCTGAAAGCGAATCGTCAGTGATGAGTGAAGAGGAGAAATGGAGAGGGAGCGACGGGGCGACAGAGCGACAGAGCGAGGGAGCGAAAGAAGAGGCGAGCGATGAGAGGTGAGAAAGAGTGGAGGGAGCGAAAGAAGAGGAAGAGGCGCAGGCTTGCCATGTGAAATGCGACGAAGGAGCATATTTCACTGTGGGCATAGGGCTCAGAGCTCAGGGGAAAGAGAGAGACAGAGCGAGGGGGGAAAGAAAGAAGAGGTGAGAGAAAAATGATGTCAAAAGTCAGAGGTCAAATGTATAATGTCAAATGTTGATAGCGCAAATTAATGTTAAACCTGTAGAAAAATATCAGGACAAGACAAAGAAACCCGAAACCCGAAACATTCTTGAACTTTCAAACTTCATCTTTCATACTTCAGCCTTATTCTATATTTATTGTTTCTCTAATTGCTTTTTTGTAATTTCCTGCTCTTTAGTTATTAACCATTAAATTCCGGAGGAAACACTATGTCATCAAGAATTTCTCGTCGTAACTTTTTCAACAAAACAGTATCATTAAGTACAGGTGCTTTACTTCTAAAGTACATGCCTGCTTTTGGAGCACAAAATAAAGGCCTTATGCCTATAATTGTTACCAGTCATGCCAATAAAACCGGACAAAACGCTATGGAGGCAGGCTGGGAAATACTGGCCAGGGGGGGAACGGCTCTTGATGCAATTGAAAAAGCGGCAAATATCATTGAGCTGGATCCTGAAGATACAAGTGTTGGCTATGGAGGTTTACCCAATGAAAATGGGATTGTGCAACTGGATGCTTCCATAATGGATGGGAAAACCTATAATGCCGGGGCAGTTGCCTGCCTGGAAAATATTAAAAACCCCGCATCTGTTGCCAGAGTAGTAATGGAAAGAACAGATCATGTGTTGATGGTTGGGCAGGGAGCACTTGATTTTGCCATAAAGTGGGGTTTTAAGGAAGAAGACCTTCTTACCGAAAAAGCCCGGAAAACCTGGCTTAGATGGAAAGAAAACCAGAGTGAAAATGATGTCTGGGGACCACCTGCCCACCTGAGAGAAAAAGCCAAATTAGAATCCTATTGGGAAGGTTTCCCTGAAGAAGAATTTCATTATGGAACTACCAATGTACTTGCTGTTGATATGAATGGAAACATCTCCGGAATTACCACCACCAGTGGATGGAGTTATAAAATCCCGGGACGGGTAGGTGATTCTCCTATAATTGGTGCAGGCCTTTATGTAGATAATGAGGTGGGTGCAGCAGGAGCTACCGGAAGAGGGGAAGATGTGCTCAAGTCTCTTGCTTCATATTTCATGGTTTTACGCATGAAAGATGGCCGTACACCACAACAGGCATGTGAAGATGCATTGGAGATGATCATTGATAAATATAAGAGCATTGGCTCTGATTATCTGCCCGGAGAAAAATTCATTGCCATAAATAAATTCGGAGAAACAGGTTGTGCAACAATGAGGCGCAGGGAGAAGCCTAAAATGTCGGTAATGACAAAAAAGGGATATATAAAATATGAAGGGACAATTGCCAGGCCGATGTAGAAGAAAAGGCGCAGTCCCGAAATAGTCAAAATATTTAATTTTGTTACTATTTCGAGGATCCTCGAACATTTACGCAAATCATAGATTTGCTAATGTTCGGGAGGTTCAAGCAAAAGAAGAGGTGAGTGGTAAGAAATATGACGAGGCGAGGGGGCGAAAGAGTGAGAAGAACAGAAGAGATGAGTGGTGAGATATAACGAATGTGATTTTGGGATGAAACCACCTCCCACTGGCGAATTTTATACTCTTCGTTCCTATATATTGTAATAAAGAAAAAACAGGCGGTTCTCTCGAATTGGTTAATTTATTCGCCAGCGTACTCCTCCTTGAAAAAAAGGAGGAGAATTTATCGTCGGGGAGATGGAAGTGTTAAACTATAGCTTACCAGCATTCCATTTTTCCAATGCCATACCTGTAACCTTTAACTCCCGGAACGACTTGATAATAAAGCTTAGTTTTCAGTCTGTATAAGCACTAATTTAATCTTATCTGCTTTAGAGATATTTTTGTAAAATGCTCTGAATTCATCATAGGAGTCAGCCGGAAAAACTCCCTTATTCCTTTTCCGCTTACGAACATACAGTATATTTCTATCCTGGATTTCAATGCTTGCCGAATATTCCCCAAACCTGGTTTTATACTCAAAATTCTCCGGCGATGATTCAATTTCATATCCTTCAGGAAGAACAAAACGAATCGAATCAATGTGGATATATGGAGATTTTAAAACCACATTTGTTTCCCTGTCTGAATTTCTTGGAGGTACATAGTCCATTCGGGTTAATAAATTCAGGGGAAGAAATATTCGCTTTCCTGTACATGATGCATAATTATTTATATCAATATTATATTGCACTCCGGCCACAGGACCATCAGCTTTATTATGATTAAAATGAAATTGATTAATGTTGAAATTGGTAAGATCAATGTTTTTATACAACCATTTTTTCTGGTCTTCATATGACTCATCTAACATACCTGAAACATTATCATACTGAAGTCCTGAATATGTAGTCAATACCTTTGCTGTACAAACATTTTCCTTTTTTAATGATACTTGTGCAATACAAACCCGTGTGTTTTCTTCCTGGGAATAAACTTTTGAATGAACAATTTTTCCTCCATTCTCAGTAATAATCATAACGTCCCTATCGTCAGTAAAATTCCCAATATACCCGAAGGGACTTGTCTGGCTTGTGCATTCCAGCCAGGTAGTGTCATTATCAAAGGGAATACATAGAAATACATGATTCGACTGATTGCTCACAAAATCTTTTCTGAAATTGGGAACATTTCTTCCGGCTCTTACCTTTGTATAGTAAGACTTAACCCCGGCATACTTTAATAAGGCATATGTATAATTTGTAAGCGCCTTGCAATCACCATAACCGGTTCGGTCAACAAGCTCGGCAGAAAATGGCTGCCATCCCCCAATTCCTTCTTGTATGCTCACATATCTAGTACGGGATTGAAGGTAATCATAGATTACTCGGGCAATCTCAAGCTGGTCGGTGAATCCCTCAACCAGAGAGTCTATTTCAATTTTGGTTTTTTCGGGAAGAATATCTCTCCCTCTGTTTAATTGATTAACCCATAAACCAAATTCTTTCCATGACTCCATATTTCCTTTGTAACCTTCTATTTCAAAGGAGTTTGGTGCAGTATACACAACTGGTGCAAACTCAAAAAGATATGGGCTGTAGACTTCACTTTCAATTGCCGGAATATTTGAAACTTCCCAGTAAAATATCTCATTATCATCCTCATTACTGATCTTTACACCTTCATTAATGTTTGCTTCATCATAGCGAAAACTTTCACCTTCAGGTATAATTACTTTAAAAGAAGAATGCTCAACAGAAAGGTCATAACCAAAAACCGGGAGCCAGGCAGGGAAATAAAATAAGCCTGTATATTCATATTCATATTCATATTCAATAGTGTATGGATAGGTATTTTCACTAACAACCGGCTTATAATACCTGACCCTGTTATCTTCAAACAGAGAATATCCGGAATTGGCACTATAATCTTTTATATCCGCTTTCTTAATTTTTTCTATTAATACCCCATTCTTATTATATGCTTTTGCTTTAATATCGCTTATCTGCCTAAGCTTATCATAAGATTCATTAAAAATAGCATATCTATCGCCATTCTTATCAAGAATAGTAATTGCAGATTTTATTGATGAGCTGGCACTATTTACTGAATGAATTGTAAATGTTTCTTCATAATTTCTTAC
>JAUVKW010000121.1 GCA_030596025.1 Bacteroidota bacterium
TTCAAGATTTACCCTGAAAAGAAGCTTATAATTGTTTTGTTATCTAATTCCTCAAATACAAATTACGGAAATGTGGTTGACCGTATAGTAAAGATATTTTTGGAAGCAAAGGAAAATTAATACCACCTGGTGTACGATTAAAAAACTAAATATTTATGATTCGAATTTCTTTTGCCTTACTACTGGTTATTACAGCCTGTTCTGCTCCACAACCAAAAACAGAACAATCCCGCTGGGAAGCACATGCCACCAATACCGAAATTATTCGTGATGACTATGGGGTGCCGCATGTTTATGGTAAAACCGATGCCGATGCGGTGTTTGGATTGTTATATGCCCAGTGTGAAGATGATTTCAACCGGATAGAGAGAAATTATATCTGGGCTATTGGCAGGTTGGCAGAAGTGGAAGGAGAAGAGGCACTTTATAGTGATCTCAGGGCAAACTTATTCATGACCAGGGAAGAAGCCATAAAGTATTATGAAAATAGTCCGGATTGGTTGAAAAAACTTTGTGTTGCCTTTGCTGATGGAATCAATTATTACCTGTACACTCATCCTGAAGTTCAACCGAAACTATTAAAGCATTTCGAACCTTGGATGCCAATGTATTTCAGTGAAGGATCTATAGGTGGAGATATTGAACAAATATCCACAAAAAGAATAAAAGACTTTTATGAAAATCAAACAGCACTAAACTTAAGCACTGCTCATAATGGATTGATCCGCCCCGATGATGATGAGCCAAGAGGTTCCAATGGATTTGCTATTTCAGGTAAGTTGACCAAATCTGGTAAGGCTATGTTGCTCATTAATCCACACACTTCGTTTTTCTTCCGTGGAGAAGTTCATATGGTAAGTGAAGAGGGTTTAAATGCATATGGCGCAGTAACCTGGGGTCAGTTTTTTGTTTACCAGGGATTTAATGAAAAAACCGGCTGGATGCACACATCAACCTATACTGATATAATGGATGAATTTGTTGAGACCATAGTCGAAACTGAAGATGGATGGAAATACAAATATGGTGATGAACTCCGTGCTGTTGAAACCCTTGAGGTATCACTTAAATATAAAGAGGGGAAAGATATAAAACAGCAAAGCTTCACTATGTATCGCACCCATCACGGACCGGTAACTTGTGCTTCAGATGAGAATTGGATAACAACAGCAATGATGTGGGATCCGGTAAATGCATTGATCCAGTCCTATACCAGGACTAAATTAAGTAGTCACAAAGAGTTCCGGGAGATGATGGATATACGCACCAATTCCTCCAACAACACTGTTTATGCCGATATTGATGGGAATATTGCCTATTACCATGGCAATTTTATTCCAAAACGAGATACAACTTTTGACTATACTAAACCTGTTGATGGCAGCAACCCGGCCACTGATTGGCAGGGACTGCACCCTGTTGATGAAACCATTACCCTTTTAAATCCGCCCAATGGCTGGATCCAAAATTGCAATTCCACCCCTTTTACGAGCGCAGGAAAATACAGTCCTAAAGCAGAAAACTACCCCGGGTATATGTCAAGAAATCTTGAGAGTTTTCGTGGTATTCATGCCATTAGATTATTACAACAAGCAGATGAATTAACATTAGACAAGCTTATTGAAATAGCTTATGATCCCTATATCCCCGCATTTGAGGTGATAATTCCTGGTCTGATAGCAGCATATGATCAATCTCCAGTCCCTGATAAATCTCTAAAAGATCCAATAGGGTTGTTAAGAAACTGGGACTTTGCTGTGTCTGAACAATCGGTAGCAATGTCCCTGGCTAATTATTATACCCTGTTGTATATCAGACATGGAGATAAAACAGAAGGGCTGAATTCTATGGAAAGAATTCAATACTTTGGAGCAGGGTCACCCATAGAGGAACGCCTCAAAATTTTCAAGAAAACAATATCCAGACTAACTGAAGATTTTGGTAGCTGGAATATCCCCTGGGGGGAAATTAATCGTTATCAGCGAATTAATGGCGATATCAGACAGGCTTTTAACGATAGTCTGCCAAGCATTGCTATAGGACTTGCTTCCGGAAGATTGGGAGCATTGGCATCATATGGGTCACGGCCATATTATGGTTCCAAATGTTTTTATGGCACCTCCGGAAATAGTTTTGTGGCCGTCGTAGAGTTTGGAGAAAAAGTGAAAGCGAAGTCAATGCTGGCCGGAGGTCAAAATGGCAATCCCGATTCGCCCCATTTTGATGACCAGTCACAACGCTATGCAGATGTTCAATTTAAAGATGTTGCATATTACCGCGAGGATGTAGAAAAAAGAGCAGAACTCGTATACCACCCGGGTGAGAGGAAATAAGAAACATGAAAAGTACTCCTGACCAACTCATAAAGCGAGGCTTTATTCAAAATTTGAGATATGAAATATTTTAAATTCCTTATCATTCTGATTGTTTTTAGTTCATGTGCTAATAACAAACATAACATACAATCTGAATTTGAGTCTTTATTTGATAGCAAATTTTCAGAAAATGAGCCTGGAGGAGTAGTACTGGTTAAAAAAGGTGCAGAAGTTATTTTTCTTGAAACTTATGGTATTGCAGATTTAAAAACTAAAGAGAAAATAACAGAAAATACAATTTTTAATACCGGATCAATTTCAAAGACATTTGTATCTAACGGAATACTTATTCTTGAAGAAGCACAATTGTTGTCAATAGAAGATAGTATTTATAAGTACTTCAATGATTTTGATAATAAAGAAATAGCAAAGAAGATTAAAATTAAACATTTACTTTCACATACTTCAGGCATCCCGGATCTAAGGAAGATTAATGATAATGAAACATTCTATTTAACGGCAAAAGATGAAGAGAATTTTGAACCAATAAAACGGGTTGATTCTTTAAATTTTGAACCCGGAGAAAAATTTGAGTATTCAAATCCTGCCTATAATGGATTAGCTCTCATAATAGAACAATTGGCTAATACAAAATGGCAGAGCTTTATTGAAGAAAAAATATTTAAACCTTCAGACATGAACCATAGTAAAATAACAGATGGTTCATACCCTCAGGATGGAGTTGCCCATGCATATATACTGGAAAATGAAAGTTTTACAGAATATGATTTTGGAGAATATCCAACATTTGCTGCAGCAGGCAATGGTGGTATTTGGTGTTCCGCCCTTGATCTTGCAAAATATGAAAATGCCATTCGGGAATTTACTTTTCTGAATAAAGAATCAGTTGATAAATCAAGAACTATTTTCAGACCGGAAAATTGGAATGATACAATTCCTCCCAATATCGGTTGCAGCTGGTTTATACTTGAAAAGAACAATAAAAATAATAAATTAGGAATTAAAATTGTATCTCATACTGGTTCACAGGGTGGGTTTAGGGCATTTTACATTTCAATTCCTGAAAAAGATGTTTTGTATATAGGTTTATTCAATTTCCCTGTTGATGGTTTGTCTGAACTAAGAACAAAAGGAATAGAAATAATTAGAAAATATAATTGGCTGGAATAGTTTTATCTAATCATAACACAAAATAAACCAGCTTAACAATTTACTGAATGACCGACAAGATTTCATTTTATCAATTTGTCTCAATTGGCTTGTTTATTTTCTTGTTTACAATCCTGCTTATATTCAATTCCGAAGCTTACAACTTTTTATCAAAAGAAGACCATCTAATTGAATATTTGAGTTCAATTTTTCTTGCTATTACAGGCCTGTTTTTTTTAAAAGCATCCATTTATTCCAAAAAAATAGTATCCGGGAAATCAAAAAAATGGAATACAATCTTATTTGTGTTTTTAGCTGTAGTTTTTTTAATTGCTGCCGGAGAAGAAATTAGTTGGGGACAACGGCTATTTAACTTCCGGACTCCGGAATATTTAGGCCGGCTTAATGAACAAAATGAATTTAATTTTCACAATGTAGATAAAAAGTTCTTTGACAGGCTTGTGGACAGATCAATTATTGCTTTTGTAATAATATGTTCAGTGCTTGTTGTCTTTCGAAAAAAGACCATTTTGGGAATGAAAGCACCAGATATATTTACAATTTGTGCTTTTGCTATCCTTCCTTTCTATAATCAATATAATAATCTCACATTAGATTTTTACCACCTTCAATATATACCCCTGATAGCATTACTAATATTTTCTATCATAAATAAAGACAAAAAATATATTTATGCAGTAGTAATCACTTTAGTCGTTTCATTTTTAATTCCTCTTATTCACATTAAGTTTAACTACTTGTTTCCCTCCCATAATAACAGTGCAAATGAATATCGGGAATTCTTGTTTGGTATCTGCTGCTTATTTTACTCCTATATAATACTGAAGAAAGTGAGACTGGATTCAATCAGCTAATGAGAAGATAACTTGTTGGCAATCCGGAGATTCGTTAATACCAAATATTAAAGTAATTATCACCTCTTTATTGTAACTTGCAGAAACGATGGATAAAATATTATCACCTTATGCAAATCAATAATAAACTATGAAACAGCAAATTATTACACTCACACTATTTTTGTGTGTGGTGCTTACAGGCCATACACAAACAAAATCTGAAAATCTGTTCTATATGATAGATACCCCAGAATCTTTTAACAGCTTCAAAGCTAATGTAGATCAAATTTCAATTGTTTGCCCTCAGGCATTTTTTGTCAGCGAAGATGGTGTCATTTCCGGGTCGGTGGATAAACGGATTCTGAAAATAGCAAGAGCAAATAATATTAAAGTAATGCCATTGATAGTGAATAAGGGTTTTAATCAACAACTATTGCACACAATTGTATCTACCCTCACGTCTCGCGAACGCTCTATTGAGATGATGCTGGAATATGCAAAAAAGTATGGGCTTGATGGATGGCAATTCGATCTGGAGGGTCTGCATATTTCCGACAGGGATAATTTTACGCTATACTTTAAAGAAACAGCTGAAGCCTTCCATAAAGAGGGTTTGCAATTATCAGCTGCTTTGGTTCACCAGTTCGAAAATTTAGGTGGTCCTTCAGCATATCATCTTTTTTTGTACGAAAACTGGCGGGCTGGTTATGCCTTTAAGGAACTATCGGAAATCGGAGATTTTATTTCCATTATGACCTATGACCAACATACACGCCGTACACCCCCGGGTCCTGTTTCCGGTACAGAATGGATGGAGAAAGTAATTCAATACCTGCTTGCGGAAGGTGTCTCACCCGACAAATTATCCCTGGGTATACCCAACTATTCTGTTCACTGGTTTGCAGATTATTCAGAAGAAAAAGGCGGCTTCACTAACGGGCGCCAAATTGGATACATTAAATTACAACATTTGCTGGGAAAATACGACGCCACTCCCCTATGGCACGAAAAGGCAGGTTGCAACTACGCAATGTGGGATAATGGTGGTGTATTTGAATATGTGTTTATTGAAGACAGCCACTCTTTAAAACCAAAACTTGATATTCTGAAGAAATACAAATTAAGAGGTATTTCAGTATGGGTATTAGGTAGTGAAGACCCTGACTTCTGGACAGTATTACAAAAAACTGTTACAAAAAAATAATACTTTCTGATGCTAATCAGAACATTTATCTTTGCTTCTGTTATTTACTGTTTTTGCTGTCTTGTTGGATGTAAACAGGGAACCGAAGAACCAGGAACAAAAAACAATCCCTGTCTTCACTTTGAATGTAATTCAGGTGCTATTGTTCGTGGAGACACAAGCGTAAAAAAACTGGCAATAGTATTTACGGGTGATGAGTTTGCAGATGGAGGAGAACACATTCTTTCAGTACTTAAGCGTCAACAGGTTCCCGGCTCCTTTTTTCTTACAGGAAATTTTTACAGAAATCCCGGTTTTGAACTCTTAATCCGATCCCTGATTTCTGAAGATCATTATTTGGGTGCCCATTCAGACAGACACTTATTATATTGTGATTGGGAAAACAGAGACAGCCTGCTGCTTACACGAGAAGAATTTATTCATGACCTGGAAAACAATTACAAAGTCATGAAACAGTTTGGTATATTGAAAAAGAAAGCTCACTACTTTCTCCCTCCCTACGAATGGTATAATGATACTATCAGCATCTGGACAAAATCACTTGGTTTGCAATTGATCAATTTTACCCATGGTACCCTGTCGCATGCCGATTATACCATACCGGATATGCCAAACTACATAAGTAGTGAGCGCATTTATCAAAGTATTATCGATTTCGAAATAGAAAGTACTATCGGACTGAATGGCTTTATATTACTTAGCCATATCGGTACAGCTCCTGAGCGAAATGATAAGTTTTACTATCACCTGGAAGATCTGATAAAGGAATTGAAGATCAGGGGTTACCAATTTAAAAGAATAGATGAGCTTCTCGACCGGTAATTCAATTCTAAAATTGAAGGTTTAAGAGCCAAATAATAAGTACCCAACATCCAACCACCCCGTCCTTCGGGTACTCAGGCCACCCCTCCTTGAAAAAGGAGGGGAATTTTCGTATTTTTATATGATTTACATATTCTTAAATTCTCCTCCTTTTTTTTAAGGAGGAGTACGCTGGCGAAGGTTTCCACTGACTATAGAGAGAAAACCATTGCCTTTTCATAATTGCTGTGTTAGATAGAGAAGCGCGTAAATTCGCCAGTGGGAGGTGGTTTTTCTTAAGTTGAAGCGTATACCCGAAGAGGCGGAAGATAATAGCCATAGACGAAATAGTAGCAAAGCCACTGCTGCAGAGCAGTATTTCACGGGGCAAGCCCATGGATAGAGATTCTATAAAGAATTTGGCCCTCCTTCAGGGAAATGACCTGCATGCAGGAGTTTAACATATTGAACAAATCTAAAAAGGAATCTCGTATTCAGATGTATAATCTTTAACTTTAACCTGACATCACATAATTATTGCAATCATATAATTCATCATGTTTTTATTCCTGTTAAATGTTTTCCTGATTCTCTGGCCATCAGGCAGTATTGATTCTCCAAAAGCCATAGACAAAATCTATATCAGGGTCAATCAAATTGGATATTTGCCAGGTGAAAGCAAAACAGCTATTGCCTTCTCTCATACTAAAATAAAGGAGAGCTTCCACCTTGTTTCGGAAGATGATGAATCAATTATTACCACCATAAAACCCAGATTCTCAAACCTAGAATCCTGGGGTACTTTTGAATACTATTACAAAATTGATTTTTCTCAAGTAGAATCTCCAGGAAAGTATTTTCTTCAGGGAGAAAAAACAAATACTGAATCTCCCCGATTCAGTATTTCATCAAATGCCTATCAGCAATTATCACAAAAACTGCTCGGCTTTATGCGTCAGCAACGGTGCGGATATAATCCTTTCCTGGATGTTGTTTGTCATAAAAAAGATGGAAGATCCATGTATGGACCCATGCCCGATTCAAGCTTCGTAGATGTAAGTGGTGGCTGGCATGATGCTGGCGATCAGCTAAAATACCTGATTACAGGCAGCTACGCTACAGCACATATGCTGATGGCTTTTGAATTATTTCCTGATAAATTTGGTGATGAGGTAAATGCATTAGGTCAGCCGTTTTCTAACGGTATTCCAGATGTGCTGGATGAAGCAAAATGGGGACTTGACTGGATACACAAACTTCACCCCAGCCCTACCCAGTTGATTCACCAGATAGCAGATGACCGTGATCATAAAGGATGGAAAATGCCGGATAATGATCATTCAGATTATGGCTGGGGACCAAACAGTTATCGCGTTGCATATTTTGCCACCGGAGAACCTCAGGGTCTTAAGGAATACAAAAGTGAAGCAACAGGCCTGGCAAATTTAGCCGGTCGCTCGGCTGCTGCAATGGCCTTGGCTTCACGTATTTGGAAAGAACATTTAAATGATACCATCTTTGCTGATAAATGCCTTAAAGCCGCCCGAAGCCTTTATCAATTGGGCCGGGCAAAGGAAGGTTTCCAGCAGGGAAATTCTTATGGCGCACCATATCGTTACACAGAAGAAACCTGGACTGATGATATGGAATGGGGAGCTGCGGAACTCTATAAAACAACTGGTAAAAAATCATACCTGGAAGAGGCAAAACACTACGCTCGTATGACAAATACAGTGTCGTGGATGAATTTAGATTCAGCCGCCCATTATCAATACTATCCATTCATAAACCTGGGCCATTTCTCCCTGTATGATGTTGTAGAAAAGGACTTTCAGGACACTTTGGCTGCCTACTACAGGAATGGGATAGAGTATACCTGCAAAAAAGCGAAAACCAATCACTATGGTATTGGTATTCCGTTTATCTGGTGTTCCAATAATTTGCTTACCAGCCTCATCACCCAGGTAATACTTTATGAAAAAATGACTTCAGATACAAGTTATTATCAATTTATGCTTGAACAGAGGGATTGGTTGTTTGGAAGAAACCCATGGGGAACCTCAATGTTCACCGGCATCCCTGTTAATGGAGAATATCCTTTAGATGTACACACCAGTATATGGGCATTAACGAAACAGGAAGTCCCGGGCGGCCTGGTGGATGGCCCGGTGTTTTTTTCCATCTATAAATCCCTTAAGGGATTGTGTCTTCTCAATCCGGATGAGTTTGCTGATGTACAAAACAAATATGTTGTTTATCATGATGATATTGGTGATTATTCCACCAACGAACCCACCATGGATGGTACTGCAGGAGCCATTATTATGATGGCTCATTGGGGATCAGATCTTAAATAGGTATTTGCATTATAAATGTCATTCCTTTATTAATGATGTTTATACCGCGTAGCGGTTAAAGACCTACAGGCAAAACAATTTACACAAACATAACTTTTGAGACAGCTCCTTAGGACATAAAATATGGATTCGTCCTGTAGGGACTGAATGTAATTCATCACATTTGATGGTCCCTTTTTTAAAATAGGACAAATTATTAGCAAACTACCTCATCATTAGGAGGTGTTTCAGAAGTAATTACGACTGGCAGCATCATTTGAGTGGAATATTATACGTATTTTTATTTCTGAAAAACTGAAATCACCTAAAATGAAAATCACGAATCAGGCCCTTAAGGGTTTATTGTTATTAAGCCTATTTTCAATTATGATATCATGTCAAAATACTAACCAGCATGCTAACCTGATCATAACACATGCCAATATCTGGACAGGCAACGAAAATCAGGCTTTTGCAGAAGCAATGGCTGTAGATGGAGAAACCATCATGGCTCTTGGAAGTAATGAAGAAATGCTAAAACTAAAAGGAGACGATACAAAAGTCTTAAATCTGGATGGTAAGTTCATAAGTCCGGGTTTTATTGATAGTCACCTTCACTTTCTAACAGGAGGATTTAACCTTTCTTCCGTACAACTCCGCGATGCCAAAACACCTGAAGAATTTATCAGCAGGATCACAGAATTTGCAAAAAGCACTGAGCCTGGAACCTGGATACTGGGAGGGGATTGGGATCATGAATTGTGGGGAGGTGCACTGCCGGAAAAGGAATGGATAGATGAATTTACTAAAGAACACCCTGTTTTTATAAGTCGCCTTGACGGGCATATGGCCCTGGCAAATTCACTTGCTATGAAGCTGGCAGGAGTTGATGAGAATATTCGAGATGTAGAAGGTGGTGCACTGGTACGAAATAAAACAGGTAAGCTGACTGGCATTTTTAAAGATAACGCTATGTCTTTGATATGGGATAAAATTCCAAACCCATCAGATGAGCAGGTTGATAAAGCTCTGCAGGATGCTATGAATTACGTTGCATCCAAAGGTGTAACATCGGTACATCACATGGTAGGATATATGGATGCATT
>JAUVKW010000088.1 GCA_030596025.1 Bacteroidota bacterium
ATACAATTAAGATACGGAAAATGCATGAGAATAACAAGTTTAACAGGCTGTTATTCAGCAATATAATACATTTTTTTATTTGTTTTTATTCAATATATCTTGATCAAATAAAAGATATATTTGTGTATAAAGAGTAGCTGAGTTCAGGAGGGGTGCCCTGAGTACCCGAAGGGCGGGGTGGTATGTGAACAAATTAAGAATATGCTTAAGCTGTAAGGTAAAAACCATGAATTTGCGTATTTTTGCAAAACTTTTGTATAAACAAGCGGATGTATGAACAACGGGTATAATTTAAATCATTTAAGGGAACTTGAAGCAGAGTCGGTATTTATTATACGGGAGGTAGCTGCACAATTTGAAAACCCTGTATTATTGTTCTCAGGCGGTAAGGATTCTATAGTAATGTTCCACCTTGCCAGGAAGGCATTCTGGCCGGCAAAAGTGCCTTTTCCACTAATGCATATTGATACAGGTCATAATTTCCAGGAAACGATTGATTTCCGTGATAATCTGATGAAGAAAACCGGTGCTGAGTGCCTGGTGGCCTATGTGCAGGATTCTATTGATGAGGGAAAGGCAGTTGAGGAAAAAGGCCCTAATGCAAGTAGAAATGTACTGCAAACAATTACTCTCCTGGATGCTATTGAGAAGCATAAATTTGATGCTGCTCTCGGAGGAGGACGAAGGGATGAAGAAAAGGCAAGGGCGAAAGAGAGATTCTTTTCGCACAGGGATGATTTTGGCCAGTGGGACCCTAAGAACCAAAGGCCTGAGCTGTGGAATATTTTTAACGGGAAGAAACAACTGGGTGAACATTTCAGGGTGTTTCCATTGAGTAACTGGACTGAAATGGATGTATGGCAATACATATATATGGAGGATATAGATATTCCATCTTTATATTATACTCATAAAAGAGAGGTGTTTAAACGAGATGGAGTATGGATGGCTAAGGCTCCTTTTATGACATTGAAAGAAGGAGAGAAGTTGGAGTTCCTTGATGTGAGGTGCAGAACTATTGGCGATATTACATGTACAGGAGTTACCCTTTCAAAAGCAAACAGGCTGGAAGATATCATTGACGAGGTAGCGGCTACCCGTGAAACTGAAAGGGGAGGCAGGGCTGATGATAAACGATCGGAGGCAGCTATGGAAGACAGGAAGAAGGAAGGGTACTTTTAATGATTAATGATTAATGATTAATGATTATTGAATAATGAAACCTTCATGATTCAACTGCCATTCAATAGTCATTCAATAGTCATACAATAGTCATACAATAGTCATTCAATAGTCATACAATAGTCATTCAATAGTCATACAATAGTCATACAATAGTCATTCGATGGTCATTCGATGGTCATTCGATGGTCATACAATGGTCATACAATGGTCATACAATGGTAAATTAAAAATATAAAAATGGATATTGAAGAATTAAATGTTTATCGACTCTCTATGGATTTGGGTGAGGATGTTTGGGATGTCGTATCTGATTGGGGATATTTTGAGAAAGATACTGTTGGAAAACAATTAGTAAAGGCTGCTGATTCAGTTGCAGCTAATTTGAGTGAAGGATTTGGCAGGTATCATTTCAGGGAGGCTAAACATTTTTATTATTACTCCCGTGGATCTCTTTTTGAAACAAAAACCTGGCTGACTAAGGCACATAACAGAAAGTTAATTACAGATATAAAATATACTAAGTTTAGGAAAGAGTTAATGACAATAGAATGACAGCGCAGAGAATATTGAATAAACTTTCAAATGAGATTGATTATTAATTACAGCAGAATATTATGAATGAGGTTACAAAGGGTTATCTGAATATGGAACTTCTGCGGTTTACTACTGCAGGAAGTGTAGATGATGGGAAAAGCACATTGATTGGGAGATTATTGTATGACAGCAAGGCAATTTTTGAAGATCAGATGGAGGCCATTGAGCGGGCCAGTAAGAAAAGTGGGGAAGAGGAGGTAAATCTTGCCCTATTGACAGATGGTCTCAGGGCAGAGAGGGAACAGGGAATTACAATTGATGTAGCCTATCGATACTTCGCCACCCCTAAGAGAAAATTTATTATCGCCGACACTCCGGGACATATTCAATACACAAGGAATATGGTTACCGGAGCATCTACTGCCAATGTAGCACTGATTCTTATAGATGCAAGAAATGGGGTTATTGAACAAACTAACCGACATACCTATATTGCCTCATTACTTCAAATACCTCATATCATTGTTTGTATAAACAAAATGGATCTTGTGGATTTCGGTGAAGTCAGGTTTGAAGAGATTAAACAACAATTCAAAAAAATATCCACAAAACTGGATACAAAAGATATTCGCTTTATTCCTATCAGTGCCAAGCTTGGTGATAATGTGGTTGACAGATCCAAAAATATGAGCTGGTATGATGGTCCAACATTAATGTATCTTTTAGAGACAATACACATAAGTGCAGATTACAACCAGCAACATCAGCGGTTTCCTATACAATACGTTATCCGGCCCCAGTCAAAGGAATATCATGACTACCGGGGATATGGCGGACGAATTGCGAGTGGGATATTCAGGCCCGGAGACCGGGTAAAAGTACTTCCCAAAGGAATTACCACAAGGGTAAAAGGCATAGATTTTATGGAAGAAAGTCTGGATATGGCCCGTGCACCACAATCTGTTACTCTTACACTGGAAGATGATATTGACATAAGCAGGGGAGACATGATAGTTGGGGAGAATAAAGCACCGGAGGTGGGTCAGGACATTGAGATGATGATCTCATGGTTAAGTGAAAAGCCTATGCAACTGGGAGGAAAGTATAGCTTGAAACATACCTCAAGTGATTTGCGATGTGTAGTAAAAGATGTGATATACAAGATTGATATCAATACTCTCGAAAGAAACTACAAGGATAAAAGTATTGGCTTGAATGAGATAGCAAGGATCAGTATTAAAACCGCAAAGCCAATCTTCTACGATCCCTATAAAATAAACAGGATAACAGGAAGCCTGATACTCATAGATGAAGGAACCAACAATACGGTTTGTGCGGGGATGATAATATAGTGACTGAAGTGACTATAATGGATATAGTGACTAAAGTGACTAAAGTGACTGGAGTGACTAAAATGACATTCTCGGTCACTACCACAAATCCAGTATCAACTCTGTCAGGATCTCCCTCCGGTCGGATTCTGACAGGTTTTTCTGCACTTAGCCTTCGCCTTCTTTCTTAAACCTATCCCTTGGTTTTTTCAGGGTTCTCTTATGTTTGCGTGATAATAACAGGTAAATCAATGCAAGAATAAAGAGAACTACAAATATTATAATGAATGGCCCTATTTCCGGCATGTCTGTATATTAACTAATAATCAGGTAAGTATGGATTTTATTAGCCTCAATTTATGTGTATAGTTTCCATCATTTTCTTCAACAATTCCCTGGTGGTCTATCCGGTCGATTTTCACCTCTCCTGAAGCATGGATTATTTGTCCTGGGTTTAGCAGAATTCCAACATGACTGATGTTGCCCTCTTCATTATCAAAAAAGGCCAGGTCACAGGGTTTACTATCCTTTAAAAAGGGAACAAGGCTTCCAAATTCCATTTGCTGGCTGGCATCTCTGGGCAGTTCAATTCCGTTGATCTTAAAAATAAGCTGAGTGAATCCTGAGCAATCAATGCCTACAATGCTCTTACCACCCCATAAATATGGAGTCCCAATATAAGATCGTGCTAATTCCAGGATTTGATTTTTCTTATTTATGAAATTCTCAGGAAGCATTTCAATCTTGTAAGTAATACCGGCAATCATAAAATGGTCTTTCTCCAAACCAGGGAGGGTAGATCCGGCCAGGAGAATTTGCGGATATTGGGCGTTTTCTTCGCTGAAAGCTTTCAGTGGTTCTTTCAGCACGGATTCATTTCCCCGGATAGTTTTTTCGTATTGAGTATTTGAAATAGTACTAAGTGATGCTGATTCAATCCATCCGGGATAAAGAAATATTCCAGACTCAACTTTTATCCAGTCTCCAATAGAATCAACTATACTAAAAACCTCACCAAAAATCAATTGATCTACCATTTCTGACCTGTGATCGGGTCCTTTTCTTACCGGTAGTAAGGTCTTTAGGCTTGTTCCAAATTTCATTTTATTGTTATTGCTTGATATCAAAGGTAGTAAAAGAGGAAGGAAAAAGATAAAAGATAAATGATAAAAGATTGGAATGATGGAATTTTGGAATATTGGAAGTGAAAACCTCACAGCCTGTCCCGAACTTGATTCGGGAAGTGAATTTTTGGGAAGCCTGCGGGTACGAAGTAAAGAAGACACAGAGAACCGCAGAGAAAAGAAGCCACTAATGCACGAATGAAAGACGAATGCACGAATAGGAGAAGGAAGAGGCACAAAGGAATTTTACTTATCTTTGCTGCAGCTTGAATGCCTGCTAAAAATTGATTGCCAGGGAATTAAACCTTTATCTGGCAGCTTAACTGATTAGCAAAATTCATAATTTATTAAAAGTCCTTTATATGAAGCAGTTATTAGAATTGTTGAAAAAGTATTACAACGGAATTATTAAGGCCTTAATATTATTAGGGTCAGTTTTAATAATCGTATATCTTTTTCCCGGGGAATCAAAATTCAAGTATGAATTCTCAAAAGGAAAACCCTGGATGCATGAGGACATGATAGCAGAATATAATTTTCCTATTTACAAGACAGATGCTGAGCTTGCATCTGAAAGAGACAGTATCCTGAAGGAGTATAAACCATATTTCCGCCTGGATACAAACATACTTCATAAGCAGGAAGAAAGGTTTATAGCCAGCTTTAATCTGGGGTGGGAAAAATATTTGCTGGATGAGTATGATCTTACCGAACCATTAAATGAACTGAGTCGCAAACAACATAAGCTTATAACTATTAAGGAAAATTACCTGGAGTTTGGACAGGACTTACTCAAATTTGTTTATTCAAAGGGGATAGTTGAAGTTACAGATGTTCTTGATCAGGTAGATAATGAGAATCTTAGCATAGTAATTATGATCGGAAATATGGCCCAGGATTATAGTTATTCGGAAGTGTTTACACAAAAATCAGCATATGAATATGTGGTTACAAGCCTGGGAGATCATAAATGGGACAATAATTCTGAAAAGACCGGTGACTTTCTTAAGACCTTGAACTTTAATAATTTTATTCAGTTCAACCTGTTTTATGATATTGAAACCTCAAATAATGAAAAGCAAAGTTTAATAGACGAGATTTCATTAACCGCTGGAATGGTGCAAAGAGGAGAAAGGATTATTTCAAGGGGAGAAGTGGTCTCTCAAAATAAATTCAGGGTACTTGAATCCCTTAAAAGAGAATATGAAACAAGATCCGGAAGTTCAGGTAATTATTTCCTGATAGTTTTGGGTCAATTCCTGTTGGTTGCGGTAAGCCTGATCATGTTGTTTCTTTTTCTCTATAATTTCAGAAGAGAAATATTTAATAATAATTTACATACCTTTTTTATTGTACTTCTCATTGTTTTGTTTGAAGTAATTATTTTCCTGACAATGAAGACCGGCATAATTAGTTTTTATTTTATTCCCATAGTAATTCTGCCCATAATTATCCGGGTGTTTTTTGATTCCAGGCTTGCCCTGTTCATTTATTTTATTTTACTGATGCTTGCAGGATTTCAAGCTCCGAATTCCTTTGAGTTTATTTTTCTGAGTTTTAACGCCGGAATTGTTGCCATATTCTCAATTACCAATATTTATAAAAGAGGGATTTTGTTCTTTACCTCTTTTCTGGTAGCCACTACATATTCAGTATTATATCTTGGTTTTGTTATTATTCAGGAAAGCGATCTGCATAATGTTGAATGGATAAATTTTATCTGGTTTGCGGGGAATGGATTTCTGATTTTATTATCCTACCCTTTGATTTATATATTTGAGAAGGTTTTTGGTTTTTTATCAGATGCTACACTTATGGAATTGTCAGATACCAACCAATCCTTATTGAGAGAACTGGCAGACAAGGCTCCCGGAACCTTTCAACACTCACTGCAGGTTGGCAATCTTGCCGAGGATGCCATCAGAACAATAGGGGGAAATCCTTTACTGGTACGTACCGCCGCCTTGTATCACGATGTGGGGAAGATTGCAGACCCACTTTATTTCATAGAAAATCAAAGTACCGGGTTTAATCCCCATGATAGTCTGAGCTTTGAGGAAAGTGCCAGCAAGATTATCGGCCATGTTGAAACGGGTATTCAAATTGCTCAAAAAGGAAATCTTCCTTCCCAATTACTTGATTTTATACGAACTCATCATGGAACTACCAAAGTACAGTATTTCTATCGTTCGTATTTGAAAAATTATCCCGAAGAGCTTGTTGATGATGAAATGTTTTCTTATCCGGGACCGAAACCTTTCTCCAAAGAAATGGCCATATTGATGATGGCAGACTCAGTAGAAGCTGCCTCAAGAAGCCTTAAGAAGATTGATCATGATAATATCAAGGATCTGGTTGATAAAATAATAGATTCACAGCTTCTTGAGGGACAATTTAATGATTCACCCATTACCCTGGTTGAGATAAATGAGGTTAAAAAGATATTCAGTAAACGCTTGGCCAATATTTATCATGTTAGGATTGAATATCCGGATGAGGCTAAAAAGAAAGAAGTAGGCAGTAGGCAGTAGGCAGTAGGCAGTAGGCAGTAGGCAGTAGGCAGTAGGCAGAAATTTAAATGAGCAAATCACAAATCCCAAACTGCATAATCTTCATTCCCCTCCTGGGAGGGGTTAGGGGTGGGTTCTGCTGTTTGTAATTTGTAATTTGACGGCTGGAATTTTAATGTATCTCTAGCACCCAGTACCCAGTTAAACTATAAAACACTTTTTGACCATTCGACTTTTGGACCCCTTTGGCTATCGTAAATCTATAATATCTACATCGGGATGGCTGGCCGGGTCGAAGGCAAATGCTTCATCAGGGATATCCTTACTGACAAAACTCAGGATTTTCAGGGTATAATGGATTTTGTTTTTACCAAATAACTTAGCAGAATACAATTCAAGTTTTTCCTTGCTGATAATTATCCTTATTCTGTTAAAGCTGCGATTCAGATCTTTGGGATATAAATCAATAACATGAAGAGCTTTTCCTTCCCTGGTTTCTTCTCCTATATATTTATAAAAAAAATCTTTTTCATAAATGGAAAAAAAACGGACTGGGTTTTCAAAATATGAATCAGGGTCAGCATCTTCAGGTGGGGTAAGGACATTTACTTCACCGGCCTCAATGATATAGTTCCAAAGAGTTTCTCCATCATAGTAAATCTCCATATCATCCATAACTACCTTATACATTTCTCCTTTAAGCAAAAATGAACCTACATAAATAGCTTCTGAATTGTCACTCATGTCATTAACAGTAAAGGAAAATTTGGAAAGGGCCCCCGGAAGTGTTCTGGTCTTAGAGTTAAATTCATCCAGGACAAGTCTTGCTGCCTCATCTTTTGATTGTGAAAAAGCTGGAATAAGTATAATAAAGAAAAGAGAATAAAGTAAGACTAAAAATTTGCTCATAATTTTTGTTTCAACTTGACTTGACACTAGTTATCCTGTTCTTTGTCTAAGTCGTTCAAATATTGTTCCAAAGCGTATTCATCGACAATCAAAACTTTCCTTGCCTTGCTTCCTTCAAAAGAACCAACAATACTTGCAGCTTCCAGCTGATCAATAATCCTGCCGGCGCGATTGTAGCCAATAGACAATTTTCTTTGAATTAATGAGGTGGATCCTTGCTGGTGCAAAACTACTACATGAGCGGCTTCTTCAAATAGTGAATCTCTTTGTTGGGGGTCTGTTTCAGTAGTTCCCATGCTATCGTCACCAGAATATTCGGGTAGTAAAAATGCTGTAGGATAACCCTTCTGTGATCCGATAAATTCCGTAATTAAATCTAATTCAGCCGTGTCAATGAATGCACATTGTAAACGTGTAAGGTCGCTCCCCGCACTAATCAACATATCTCCTCTTCCAACCAGCTGGTTAGCACCCGGCGTGTCCAGAATGGTTCTTGAATCAACCATGGAGGTTACTCTGAAAGCAATTCTGGCCGGGAAATTTGCCTTTATAACACCGGTAATAATATTTGTTGTTGGTCTCTGGGTGGCAATTACAAGATGTATTCCAATAGCCCTGGCAATTTGTGCAATTCTGGCCAGAGGAGCCTCAATCTCTCTTCCTGCAGTCATAATAAGATCGGCAAATTCATCAATCACAAGTACAATATAAGGCATATACTTGTGGCCTTTTTCCGGATTCAGAATACGTTTTATGAATTTTTCGTTGTATTCTTTTATATTTCGTACATGGGCCTTTTTCAGCAGATCATACCTGGCATCCATCTCAATGGTCAGGGAATTTAAAGTATTTATTACTTTTTGAGTATCGGTAATAATGGGTTCATCAACATCCGGCAGTTTTGCCAGGAAATGCCTTTCTATTTTGGAATAAAGAGTAAGCTCAACTTTTTTGGGATCAATGAAGATAAATTTAAGCTCTGCGGGGTGTTTTTTATATAATAGTGAGGCTATGATCACATTCAGGCCCACAGATTTTCCTTGTCCGGTAGCTCCTGCGACCAACATATGCGGCATTTTTGTAAGATCGAGGACGTAGGATTCGTTTGAAATAGTTTTACCAAGGGCAATAGGAAGCTCATAATCAGATTCCTGGAATTTAAGAGATGAAATCATAGATTTCATAGAAACAATATCTGCTTTCTGATTTGGAACTTCAATACCAATGGTTCCTTTGCCCGGCATGGGTGCAATGATCCGAATACCAAGAGCGGAGAGGCTTAGGGCGATGTCATCCTCCAGATTCTTGATTTTTGAGATCCTTATTCCAGGTGCAGGGATAATTTCATACAGGGTAATGGTAGGACCAATGGTCGCTTTTATTTTTTTTATACTGATCTTATAGTTGTCGAGAGTTTCAACAATTTTGTTTTTATTGCTGATCAATTCTTCCTTACTTACCATGGATTCCCCAGTGTGGTGATCTTCCAGAAGATCGATTGTGGGTGCCTGGTAGCCTGACAGATCCAATGTAGGATCATAATTTTCAAGCTGAAGGGGTTTTAGTTCTGAAAGTTCTTCTTCGGTTTGTTTTTGTTCTACAGTAAGTTCAATCCCATTATCCTGATTCTCCAGGTTTTCTTTATTGATTGTTTTTGTTGAAAAATCAAGATGGGGATCTTTATTGTCATTTTCTGTTACCGGCTTGTTTATTATGCTTGTATCAGTCTCAGAAGTATTGGTTTGGAATTCAAAATCGTCTGTCTCTTCAGAACTACTTTCTTCACCTTCCTGTTCCTTTCCCCCTTTTTTCTTAAACCAGTCTATGGCAGGTTTATAGGAAAATAATACGAAGGCAAAATTCACAAATAAAATGAAAAGTCCTGCCCCGGTTAAACCAAGCAGGGATATTAGCCACTGGCTAACAACGAGGCCATGGTTTCCACCCGGACCACTTCCAAGGAAATTCGCTTCCTCTCCGGCCAAATATCCAAGGGTAACAGATAGCAGTATCAAGCCTATAATGCAGATTCTGAACGTTTTTCCAAGAGCTAATAATTTTATTCCAATTGCATGAAAACCTATTAATAACAATAAGGCGGGGATAAAGAATGAAGAGATTCCAAACCACCTGTGAATAAGTGTATGTCCTAAAAACGCACCAGTTTTGCCTGCCCAGTTTTCAACCCTGATGTTCTGACTTGAAAGCACCTTTTGAAATTCAAAACTTTGGTCAGCCTGCCATGTGAACAGATAGGAAATGAGGGCCACTAATAAATAGAGAGCAAACAAAATGAAGAATATTCCAGTTGCCAGTTTTACTCTTTCATCATTTATGAATCGCTTCAATTTTCCCGGACCCGGTTTTCTTTTGCTTACTTTTTTTTTCTTTTTTCTCGTCATTGAAATATTTCTCTGCTTAAAATGATGTGAAATATTATAGGGAAGAATAAAAAAACAATATGCAGGGCAGAAAGCTATTCAGTATCCAGGAGCTTGAATAATACCGCTTCCATATATTCTTTTGTGGCCTTTTGAAATCCATCTCCCTTTTCGAATGTTTGTTCTGCAATGGCTTTTTCATAGATGCTGTTTGCTGTAAGCTTCATTTCAACCTTATGAAGCTGTAAATAGAACTCAAGTAATACGCCATTTAATTCCTTATAAGGAGTAGATCTATTTGGTTTATCAAGAGGAATATCATTGGTATAATAAACCTTAAGAGTATCTGTTCGTATATCTCCGGGGAAAGTAACTAAAACTTCCTGGCATAGGTAACCACATATGTTTTTTGTATTCCCTGTATGATCAAATTTCATTTTAGGCATCATTCCAAAACCTACCGCCGTCTCATCTAACTCACCTTCATAATAAAACTTTTTGCTTAGAACTGTGAGTTTGGAACGATTGGTTGATTCTTTGGGTATTATAACATTAGTAATGTTAAAAAGGCCAAAGAAACCTTCAATTTCAAAAGTGTATTTATTGTTTTGGTACTGTGTTACCATTTTCTTCGGTAACATATCAGCGGAGATTTTGTCCAGGTTGTTCTCAATATATGTAATATCATAAATAATTTCTCCTTCTTTCTTTGAAAGAGGGCCTGTGCCTTTGCTACAACCTGATATTATTATAGCAAGGATGATTACTAGCTTATGTAATATCCTGATATTCAATTAAATAGTTTGTCCCTTCATGGGAGGTGTAAAAATATGAAATATATTCAATTCTAGGCATGAAAACAAATATATTTTGTTGAATTGCCCATATGGTAGGATGATCATGCATATGTTGGAGATGAATCATAAATCTTTATTGCACTCATTTGGTTTAGGCTTTGCAAACACCATTTCAGGTTTTCAATATTTAATTTCATATAAAATGGATTGCTGAATTAGTTTTTTAGAAATCAAAAAATATTGTAATTTTGTCTTTAGACAAAATTATTAATCTAAATACTTGTATATGAACAAGATGGCAGTAGTGGCGCTGGGCGGAAATGCTCTATTGAGGGGAGATCAGCTTGGTACTATTGAAGAGCAGGAGCAGAATACAACAGCTACTCTTGAGAATATCGTGTATCTTATAAAGGAGGGGTACGAGCTGGTATTGACGCATGGCAACGGACCTCAGGTTGGTAATATACTGATGCGTAACGATGCCGGTGAGCAGATGTATTCAATTGCACAAATGCCACTCGATATTTGTGTTGCCGATTCTCAGGGTGGGATAGGATACATGATAGAAAGAATGCTTATGAATGTATTATTGAAGCATGGCATAAAAAAGAATATTGTTACCCTGGTAACACAGGTTGTTGTTGAAAAGGATGATCCTGCATTTCAAAATCCCAAAAAAAGGATTGGAAAGATATATAACAGGGATGAGGCAGATAAGCTTAAGAAAAGTAAAGGATGGATTTTTAAAGAGGAAGTGAAATCTGACGGTGGCTGGAGGCGGGTAGTTCCCTCGCCAAAACCTGTGCGAATAATGAATGAGGAAATTATCATGGATCTTGTAAGCCAGGGGAATATTGTAATTGCAGCAGGTGGTGGTGGAGTTCCGGTTTACCTGGATGAGAGCCAGAGACTCAGGCCTGCAGAAGCTGTTATAGATAAAGATCTTGCCTCCTCCTTATTGGCAAGTAGAATTGGAGCTCATGAATTTTATATCCTTACAGATGTACCTTATGTGTATATCAATTATAAAAAGGAAGATCAGGAAGTTAAAGAATTTTTAAACCGGAAAGACACTCTAATGTATATGGAACAAGGTATGTTCTCGGAAGGAAGTATGGCCCCTAAAATCAGGGCAGCCCTGTATTTTATTGAAAATGGAGGGGAGAAAAGTGTTATTACTGAGGCTACTAAATTAGAGGATAGGAGCTATGGTACAAAAATTACTATGAATTATAATTAAGGCTAAGTAATAAGATAAGTCACTATAAAATATAAAACTATGGCATACAATTTAAGAAACAGGAGCTTTTTAAAATTGCTTGATTTTACAAGAGAAGAATTATTTTTCCTTTTGAACCTGGCAATGGATCTGAAGAAGGCTAAATATTCAGGGACAGAACAACAGAAATTGAAAGGCAAGAACATTGCTTTGATTTTTGAGAAGGCATCGACCAGAACCAGGTGTGCATTTGAAGTAGCAGCATATGACCAGGGGGCTCATGTTACCTATTTAGGTCCCTCCGGATCTCAAATTGGATATAAGGAATCGATGAAGGATACCGCAAGAGTTCTTGGAAGGATGTATGATGGTATTGAATATCGTGGATTTGGACAAAAGCTGGTGGAGGAACTTGCAGAATACTCTGGAGTTCCTGTATGGAATGGTCTGACCAATGAATTCCATCCAACTCAGATTCTTGCTGACTTTCTTACCATGATGGAACATAGTGATAAACCTTTAAACAAGATAAGTTATTGCTATCTTGGTGATGCCCGGAATAATATGGGAAATTCTCTTCTTGTTGGTGCGGCATTGTTAGGAATGGACTTTCGTGCTGCTGCTCCTGAAAGTGTTCAGCCGGATAAGGAACTGGTTAAGAGATGCAAGGAAATTGCTGGTAAAACAGGAGCCAGGATACTGATTACTGATGATGTTCAAAAAGCTGTTAAAGGGGTTGATTTTCTTTATACGGATGTTTGGGTCTCCATGGGAGAGGATGATTCAGTCTGGAAGGAACGAATTGAGTTGCTCAAACCCTATCAGGTGAGCACAGATGTTTTGAAGAAGACCGGGAATCCCAAAGTGAAATTTCTGCATTGCCTGCCGGCTTTTCATAATCGTGAAACTATTATGGGAGAAGAGGTTTACCAGAAGTTTGGAATTGAGTCTATGGAAGTTACCGAAGAAGTGTTTGAATCGGAACACTCGGTAGTTTTTGACCAGGCAGAAAACAGATTACACACCATTAAAGCAGTAATGGTGGCTACATTGGGGAGTTAGAAGAAGAGGCGCAGGGCACAGAGCACAGAGCACAGAGCACAGAGCACAGAGAAAGAGGTAAGAAAGGAAGTGGGGGCGATGGGGAGAAAGGAGAAAAAGAAGAGGTGAGAAGTGAGTTGATGAAGAGGAAATTTCAAATCTCAAATAATAAAAAACAATCGAATATGTTGATACTATTGTTGCATAAAATTTTGTTTAATCGGTAGACATATATCAGGACAAGACATCCTCCTTCTCGCCTGCGGCGGATACGGAGGATAAGTGAGTGGTGAGTTGTAAAAAACAGCACCGGGCTTTAGCCTGGTGTTAAGGGTTGAGTATGAGTCGGGTTTTGGCGCAAATTTTGCCTTTTGCTGAACCCATCGATTTGCCCGGGTGTAAGGTTTGTTAAAGGCTGCAAAATTTGTGACAAAACCGGAGGAAGATGTATATGACCGCAAAGAAGGAAAAGGCACAGGGCACAGGGCAAGAGAAGGCTTAGTTTGTTATTTTAATGCAATAAGCTAATCTCTTTTACTCGTCTGACCACTTATGGTTGCGGCCAGTAGATAAACTAATCATTTTTACCCGATGAACTGACCAATAGTGGTCTGACGAGTATCTTCCTGTTTTCGTTATTTGATTACCCATATCAAAAACCTAATTATTTCGATAAGTAGCTTCTCACTCGACATAAGTTAGAATGGGTCGGATTTACTACGTAGTATACTCGCTCTGTTCTAAGTTGGGAGTCTTAATATTTTATTTGATTATAAATCTGCAATGCATTAGCAAGAACCACACATAGCCAAAGCCATTGCTTCACCTTATCTCCCTGGCTAATCTTGCTATT